>JBBJNR010000023.1:0-42904 GCA_037719315.1 Daejeonella sp. | reverse complement strand
TTATTATTTTTTATCCTCTATTTTTGATTATGTTAACCCTTGATTCGCATTAATATCATTGATCTGAAGATCCTGCAGATGATAACCCCAGCTTTCTAATACCGTATCGATCTGCTCCTTTACGTGATCTACAATATCTTTACGAAGACTTAAAACTTCCGATTGTTTTTTACTGGCAACAAAAGAGCGTATCGTTCCTTCGATGGTGCGGATGAGCGCCTGCATAAAATTCTGCTCATTAATGAATTTAAAAGCTACATTCTTAATGGTCTCTTCATCAGGATTATTTACCGAGTAAAGCACCATTGATTTAAAATATACGTTTGCCTGGTCTACGGTAACGGCCTGAAATTCCAATTCTACCGAACGGTTTTGAATAGAAACCCGTGAGTGGATAACCTCAATTAAAGGGATTTTTAAGCTCAGTCCGGGTGTAAGCAGCCGGCGGTATTTTCCGAATATAGTTATGACCCCGATGGTACCTTGCCTTACAGTTACAAAAGAACTGAAGAGAATAACTACCGCAATAAAAAGAATAATATAAGTTGTATACATGATCAAAAATTTAATGAATATACGGAAGTATTTTATCGATAGAGAAGAAAATGTTTAATCAGGTCGGCTTATTCAACTTTGCTAACGCACGCGTGTCGCGTGTGCTAAGATTGCTTGTCAATCAGGTCGGCTTATTTATCTTTTCTTCAGCCCTCGCCAGATCATCCTGATCAGCTTCAGGTTCTTCCTGAACAGATGCCTTCTCTGGCGAGTATTGTAATTTAACATACATCGGGAAATGATCTGAACCGTAATTAGGCATTCGCTGGATATCAATAAGTGCGAAGTCGTTAGAACAAAATATATGATCTAACGGAAACCTAAGGAACAAATATTTTGCATGAAATGTATTAAAAAAGCCGCGTCCTTTGCGGGGATCCAGTAAGCCGCTGATTTTTGAAAATAACTCTGTTGTGTAGCTCCAGGCCACATCGTTAAGATCCCCGGCAACGATAACCGGAAGCTTACTCTTTTTTGCTGTCTTCGATACCAGTAAGATCTCTTTATCCCTTTCCGTGGATCGGGGGTTTTCATTCGGGACCGGCGGAGTGGGATGAAGTCCGTGGAAACGGATCAAATCCCCGGAAGGGAGCTTAATAGATGTATGGACCGACGGTATATCCTTTTCTACTAAATATTTAACTTTTGAATCCTGAAGTTCGAATTTGGAAAAAAGCAGCATGCCATAAGTATTCTCAAGAGGGACAAGAAGCTTATGAAGGTATTTTTCATGCAGGGATGTCAGGTTGTCTGCCCACCATTTATTCGTCTCAACCAGCATCACTACATCCGGATCTTTAGAGAGAATAGATTCCTGATACGGAGAAAGGTTCCGGTTATGCTGAAATACATTTCCAATGAATAAACTAATCTGTTTATCCGGGTTATTGATAGTAGCATTCAGCATTTGTTTCTTTCCCAGGGCCGTAAAGGGAAATACCTGGAAAATAAGGTAGCAAATGTTAGCCAAAAGTAAAGCCGCAATGACCTTATCATGAATTGAATCTATCCTGAAGAAAAAGATCAGGGATAAAAAAAGAAAGAAATTAATAATTAATTTCTGGATCCTTGGGTACTCAAATACACGAAAAAACCAATAATCTTGTCTTATTAATGGTATTAAGGATATAACAACAACGAGATAGCTGGCACCTATGACCAGATTTTTGGATATTTCTAACATAAAGCTCAGGGGCAAACATACTAATTAAGGATTAAAATAAACTTTTGTTCTCATGGCAGGTAATTTGCATATTGCTTGTTAAAAAAAAACCATGAACTTAAAAAGAACCTTTGGAACAATTTTAACTGTCTTAGGAATAGTAGGATTGATCTACGCTGCTGTTGGCTTCGTACAAAATTCTGACGGAGCTAAATCATTGATCGTATTTGCTGTATTAGGGGTTATATTCTTCTTCACGGGAATTGGATTAGTGAAAAATACGACCGACCAGGCTAAATAAGAAAGGCACCGTACTAAAATAAGTACGGTGCCTTTCTTATTTTTCTTTAGGTAAGATTTCTTAATCTCTTAAAGACGCCAGAAGACGGCCTCCTTTATAATAATATCTTCTCCAGTAGCTTTCATCCAGATCGCTGATCATCACACCTTTGCTGCTGGATGCGTGAGCAAATTTATTATTTCCCATATAAACACCAACATGGGTTATGGAGTGGCTTCCAATCTTAAAAAATACAAGATCACCTTCTTTCAGCTCTTCTTTATTGATCGGATTGACCATGCTGAAAATATTTCTTGAATTGCTGCCGATAAGGGTACTAAATACTTTATTATAAAGTTCAAAAGCGAAGCCGGAACAGTCGATACCTTTTTTGGTAACACCACCTAAACGGTAAGGGGTGCCAATCCAGTCGTATACAAACTGATAAAGTTTTAAGTTTGAAGTTGCAGAAAGTGCAACGCCCATAATCTGGGAAAAATACTCGGTAGCAAGATTGTCCGGGTCTTCAATTTTGGCACCAGCTTTTTGGTCTTTATTATTGGTTTGTGCCTGAACCGACACAAAAGAAATGATAAGTAGCAATGCTACAATTACTTTTTTCCCCATTTTATTTCCTCTTCGTTATAGTGTAAACAACAAGACTATGAACGCACTGTATACTGATATTATTCTCAGAATGTTACAATAGTAGGACAAATATTTTAAAAAGCAACCCTAATATATGAATTTTAACATTTTTTTGCACTTAAAAACTACCAGATCAAGCGTAACAATTGCCATAATGCTATTCTTTTTTTAGGAAGATATGGTTAGATTTGTCGTCCCTGTAAGGATTAACAAAACAGACATCGTTAGGAATGAGTTCAATAGAAATTACAAAAGACACCTATCTTCAATGGTACGAATCAATGCTAATGATGCGGAAGTTCGAGGAGAAAGCCGGACAACTTTACGGACAGCAAAAGATCAGAGGATTTTGCCATTTATATATCGGCCAGGAAGCCGTAATGGCAGGGGCTATGTCGGTTCTCCGTCCTGATGATTCAATGATTACTGCCTACCGGGATCATGCGCATGCCCTGGCAAAAGGGATGAGCGCTAATGAAGTTATGGCCGAGCTATATGGCAAAGCTACCGGATGCTCGAAAGGTAAAGGCGGCTCGATGCACATGTTCAGCAAGGAAAAGAAGTTTTTCGGGGGACATGGAATTGTGGGCGGTCAGATACCGCTTGGTGCAGGGATTGCTTTCGCCGAGAAATATAACGGCACAGACAGTGTTTGTGTTTGTTACATGGGCGACGGCGCAGTTCGCCAGGGCGCCCTCAATGAAACATTTAATATGGCAATGCTGTGGAAGCTGCCTGTTGTGTTTGTTTGTGAGAATAATGGCTATGCTATGGGAACTTCGGTTGCGCGGACAACCAATATGATCGACATCTATAAAATAGGTTTAGGTTTCGATATGCCATGCGCACCTGTCGATGGGATGGACCCTGTAGCTGTGCATAATGCGATGGATGAAGCGGTTCAGCGTGCCCGCCGTGATGAGGGACCTACATTCTTAGAAATAAGAACGTATCGTTATAAAGGACATTCGATGTCTGACCCGGCAAAATACAGAACTAAAGAAGAGCTTGAAGGCTATAAAGCGAAGGATCCCATTGAAGTTGTAAAACTGGCAATTGAAGAGAAAAAATATGCCGATGAGGCCTGGTTTGAGGAAATAGCAGAGAAGATCAAAGCGATTGTTGATGAGTCAGTTAAGTTTTCTGAGGAATCACCATGGCCGGATCCCGCTGAACTTTACAAAGACGTGTACGTACAGTCTGATTATCCATATATCCGCGACTAATTATCTTACCTGATTTAAATATTAAAGGAAAACGATGGCTGAAGTAGTGAAAATGCCTAAAATGAGCGATACCATGACTGAAGGGGTTATCGCAAAGTGGCATAAGAAAGTTGGCGATAAAGTACGTTCGGGAGAACTTATCGCAGAGATCGAGACCGATAAAGCTACCATGGACTTCGAATCTTACCAGGACGGTACCTTATTATACATCGGAGCACAGGAAGGTGAAGCAGCGCTTGTTGACGCAGTTATTGCCGTGATCGGTGCAGAGGGAGAGGATTATAAAGCTGTTCTTGAAGGTTCAGGGGAGGCAAAACCTGCTGTTGAAGATAAACAGGAAGAAAAAGCAACAGATAAAGTAGCTGAGGAACCGGCGAAAGATGCTCCGAAAGCACAGGAAAAGCCGGAGGCAAGTTCAGAAGGATCAGATCCTGATGCAGAGGCTGCTGCTCTTGGCGCCACAGTTATACGGATGCCCTTGCTAAGCGATACAATGACTGAAGGAGTTATCGCGGAATGGCATAAGAAGGTTGGCGATAAGGTTAAAAGCGACGATGCGCTTGCTGATGTAGAGACTGATAAAGCAACCATGGAGGTTACCGGTTATGCCGACGGAACATTGCTGTATGTCGGTGTTGAAAAAGGCCAGGCGGCCAAAGTAAATGATATTATTGCTATCGTAGGAAAGGAAGGAACAGATGTCGCTCCTTTATTGAAGTCCGGTTCTAAAACAGCTGCTGCTGCAAAACCAGCTGTATCCTCCGCTGTATCCTCCGCTAAAGCTCCGGCTACCGAGGAAGCTGCGGCTTCCAGTGAAGAAACCCCTGCGGCTGAGGAAAAACAAGAAGTTCAAAGCAGCTCGGATTCCCGTATTAAAGCATCGCCTCTTGCCCGCAAAATTGCAAAAGATAAGGGGATCGATATTCAGCAGGTGAAAGGCACTGCCGAAGGCGGTCGCATCGTAAAGAAAGATATTGAAGGTTTCACACCATCAACTCAAAAGATTGCAGAAACTGCTCCGACTGCTTCTTCCCCGGCTGACAAAGCTTCTTCGGGAACTGCTACCGTTACCATTCCGCAGTTCATCGGTGAAGAGAAATATACCGAGAAGCCAGTTTCTCAAATGCGCAAGGTTATTGCCAAGCGCCTTGCTGAAAGCTTGTTCACTTCGCCTCATTTCTACCTGACCATGTCTATTGATATGGATAGCGCGATGCAGGCACGGGCGAAGATCAATGAATTCGCTTCGGTGAAGATATCTTTTAACGATATCGTACTGAAAGCCGTTGCCGTGGGTTTGAAACAACATCCCAACGTTAATTCATCCTGGCTGGGAGATAAAATCCGCTATAATGAACATATAAATATCGGCGTGGCCGTGGCTGTCGAAGATGGATTGCTGGTTCCGGTGGTACGTTTTGCAGATGGGAAGTCGCTTTCGCATATTTCTGCGGAAGTGAAAGATTTTGCCCAGCGTGCTAAAGCTAAAAAATTACAGCCTTCAGACTGGGAGGGCTCAACATTCACGATTTCGAATTTAGGAATGTTTGGAATTGACGAATTTACAGCCATAATCAATCCGCCGGACGCGTGTATTCTTGCAGTAGGAGGTATTCAGCAGGTGCCGGTAGTTAAGAATGGACAGGTTGTTCCGGGAAATGTGATGAAGGTGACCTTAAGCTGCGATCACCGTGTTGTAGATGGGGCGACAGGCGCTGCGTTTCTGCAGACGTTAAAGGCATTGCTGGAAGAGCCGGTAAGGTTATTGGTGTAGAAAAAAGGATGAGGTCTGAGGTCTGAGGTGGATTTGATAAGTTACAAAATTACTTTCAATAGTGAGAACTTTTTTACCTCCCTGCGTCAGACATCATACTTCGTACTCCAGACATCATGTCCCATTCCTGTCAGCATAACCGAATACCTTTTGAAGTAAAGCAGTGCT
Source organism: Daejeonella sp. (assembly GCA_037719315.1). Classification (GTDB taxonomy): domain Bacteria; phylum Bacteroidota; class Bacteroidia; order Sphingobacteriales; family Sphingobacteriaceae; genus Daejeonella. The sequence continues at coordinate 37,091 of JBBJNR010000023.1, read as the reverse complement.
GCGTGCCCCGGAATTAGACCGGATCTTTAGCTCTTCCTGTGCTACTTCATAATCCATCCATAGCTTTTTGGGTGGTATATGCTGTAATATCAGTTTCCACTTTATTAACAAAAGGGACTTTATTATATCTCGTGCTCAGGTCAGTCCAGTAACGCGTTGCCTCTGTTTTTGAAAGGGCATCATTGATGATCGGTTGAAATTTGGCCATCAGCGCATCGCTGGTAACCCGCTGAAAATATGTGGTTGCTGTGTTTTTTTCCTTACTCAGAAGAATGTTGGTGGCATCCTGGACCGTCATCTGTTTTAGCGCGGAAATAAAGACCGGCTTCGCTTCTTTCACCGCTAATTCTGCTGCGCGGTTCATGCTTAAAATAAAATCATCGCATGGCTTATTCAGCCCAAGTCCCCGTAAGGTTTTTTCTACCTTTTGTGCCTCGGGTGGAAATAGCAGTTTAACTGCAGCATTTCCAAGGAACCCATTTTGAAGCGAAAGCCTGTCGGTGCCTGCGGATACACCAATTTCAAGTGCTTCCTTTAATGCCGCTCCAATTTCCAGCTGGCTTGGGTTACCCTGGCCCAGTGAACTGGCAGCTTGTTTCAGAACACCAGGTATTTTGATCTGAGCGCTGGTAATTTGTATTGTAAATAAGATCAGGGCCGGGATTATTAAAGCTTTTATTTTCATGGAGTGATTTAACAGAGGAGATAACGGAAATTAATAACGTGCAGTATTTTGACCAAATTAAAATTCTTGTTATTATCTCAAAACTGCCTTAGCGTAAATCACCGTTTCAGCCCTTATTCCTATCCGCATAAGCAAAAACCTTTTGCAGTAAAGGTGTACTTCTCGCAGAAATCCGTGTTCTGATCTTTAGCTCTTCCTGAGCGATCTCAAAGAAAATCCCGTCAACAGCCTTACCTGTTACATAAGAGCTGAGATCCGGATTAACCTTTCCAACAAGAGGGATTGCATTATAGGCTGTTATGGCGTCCGACCAGTATTTGGTTGCTCCTACTCTGCTCAGACTGCTTTGTATGATGGGTCTGAATTTATCCTGAAGCTGCTGACCGGTTACACGCTTGAAATAGAGCGTGGCAGCATCCTGTTGTCCGCTTAAGAGGATATTCGTCGCATCCGTGAAGGCCATTCCTTTAACAGCAGAAATAAATATAGGCTTAGCTTCTATCGCGGCAGCTTCGGCAGCGCGGTTAATACTCAAAATAACGTTATCCGCGAGCTTGTTTAAGCCAACGCTCCGCAGTGTCCGTTCTACTTTTTGGGCTTCCTCCGGGAAAAGGATCTTGATGGCTGCATTTGCAAAAAATCCATCCGTGGCCGATAGCCTGTCGGAGCTTGCAGAAGTTCCGAACTCAAGCGCTTGCTTTAAGCCCAGGGAAATTTCAGATGCGCTTGGATTGCCCAAACCGGTCTGGGTTAAAATCTGACTGGCCTGGTTAAGTGTATCACAACTTGCGAAGAACAAGATTGAAAAAGCAAGAAATGTAATTTTTATAGTTTTCATGTTTTTAATATGTCAGAGTTTACGAAATCCCGCCATCCAGTTTACTTAATAAGGATAGCAAATCTACTGCCATTAATCTGCGGGAAATAAGATACCTAACCAATGTACGTTTATTATGATTTTATACGCAGATATGGGCCATATTCTCGTAAATCCATGGATTATTTTTATACTTGATCTAATTATGCCTTTGAAATATTGAAATTCATTCGAAATACACCTGGAAAAAACGAGCTGGATGAGCGTGAACTGCTCCTGCAATATCGTAATACAGGTAACCTTGAGATCTTGGGTATATTATACGAACGATATATGCCGGTGGTTTTCGGGCTCTGTTTAAAATATTTTAAAGATGAGGAGCAGAGTAAGGATGCAGTTATGCAGATCTTTGAGGAACTGGTAAAGAAATTAAAGATCCACGAAGTAAGTAATTTCAAAAGCTGGCTTTATACTCTTGCAAGGAACCATTGCCTGATGGGCATAAGATCATCATCGAAACATGAATTTGTTCCGATCGAAGAAAACTTTATGGAAAATGATGCTTTTGTGCATCTTGATATAGACGAGACGCGTGAAAATAAACTCCATGCGATGGAGAAATGCATAGAGCAGCTCCCATCTGAGCAGAAAGATACGATCAGCCTTTTTTACCTGGAGCAGAAATGTTATAAAGAAGTTTCAGAAATTACAGGGTATGATCTGAATAAAGTAAAGAGTTATATCCAGAACGGGAAGCGAAATCTCAAAATTTGTATAGAAAAGAACGGTGAAAACTAATTATCCTGACAGTCTTACGATTCAGCAATACCTGGAAGGGAAGCTGGACCCTGAAGTGATGCATCAGCTTGAAAAACAAGCCCTGGATGATCCTTTTCTATGGGATGCACTGGAAGGCTATTCAACATATGCAGATAGTGCGGCAGAACTGAGCATATTACAAAGGCAGCTTCATGAGCGGATCGTACATCTCCAGGAAAACAAGAAGGTTTTTGATCTCACCTGGCAGCGTTTGAGCGTGGCTGCTGCAGCTGCGGTATTATTTATCACTGCCGGGATCTTATTTTGGATGAACGGCTACAATCAGGGCCCGAAGATGGCTTCAAACCCTAAGCAGGTTGAGGTAATACTTAGTGATCCGGATTCCCTGTTAAGTTCTTCTGCTGCGGCGAAAGAACCTGCGGTTGGTGACCAGCAGCTATCAGCCAATAGTGGTATGAAAGACAAAAATGATGGTACAGCAGCTGGTTCCAGCCGTATTATACAACCGGATAAAACCAGAATGGGAGCTGATAATTCTGTTGCAAGGCCGGATGCGGTGGGAGAGTATACCGGTCATAATAATTCTCCTTCTGTAGCTGCAAAAACTACAGCAAAGGAACCTGCCATAAGTTCGTCGCGCGCTCCGGAGGCTCTTCCGCCAAATGCTGTTCAGCCTGTGGCTGGCTGGGATCTATACCGCCAATATCTTAAGTTGAATATTCGCAGACCTGCTGACCAGCCGGTTTTAAATGGCACCGTCTTGCTCACCCTGGACGTAGCTCCCGATGGAAAGATCGCAGCTGTCGAGGTGATTAAAGGCCTTACAGATGTTTATAATTTGGAAGCTATCCGCCTGGTAAAAGAAGGTCCTGAATGGAGAGGTTCTGCGGACGGCCAAACCAAACAAGTCAGACTGGAAGTGGTCTTTTAACCAGGACCCTTCGGATCATAATCTCCATTCTTTTCTTAAATTAGCGTTTTAATCTCATCCTATATGAAGAAATTACTTTTAATGGCTTCTATTTTTCTGGCATTTTCATGTCAGCAGAAGAATACGAATACGGATATCTCAGCTGCTAACGACGAACGGGATGTGCATTCTTTTGCAGAACCTGCCAAGGCCCTGGTGAAACACCTTGACCTGAACATTAAGGTTGACTTTACCACCCAGCTTATTTCCGGAAAGGCCTCCTGGACTATTGAGAATCCTGGCAACAGCACCGAGATTATTTTTGACACGAGGCAATTGCAGATCGGGAAGATAACTTTGGGAGATGATGAGAAAGGAACGACGTTTAGCCTGGGCGAAGAAGTGGAATACCTGGGTCAGCCTCTAAAAGTAAAGATCGGCCCTGAAACTAAAAAAGTAAACATATACTATTCAAGCTCTAAAGAGGCCGCCGCAGTGCAATGGCTTAATCCCCAGCAAACAGCGGGAAAGAAATTTCCCTTTTTATTCACTCAATCCCAAGCCATTCTCGCACGCACATGGATCCCCTGCCAGGACAGTCCCGGAATACGGTTTACCTACAACGCAAGGGTTGAAGTTCCAAAAGAGCTGCTGGCTCTGATGAGCGCTGAGAATCCCCAACAGAAAAACGCGGATGGGATATATAACTTTAAGCAACCTAATCCCATTCCCTCTTACTTGATGGCTCTGGCGGTGGGGGATATGGAGTTCAAAGCTGTAGATAGCCGTACAGGGGTGTATGCTGAGCCTGTAACGCTTGAGAAAGCAGTTTATGAACTTGCCGATATGGGTAAGATGACGGATGCAGCAGAAAAGATCTACGGACCGTATAGATGGGGCAGGTATGACGTGCTTATCCTTCCTCCAAGCTTTCCATTCGGCGGGATGGAAAATCCAATGCTAACATTTGCTACACCAACCATAATCGCGGGTGACCGGTCTCTGGTTAGCCTTATAGCGCATGAGCTTGCCCATAGCTGGAGCGGGAACCTGGTTACAAATGCCACATGGAATGATTTCTGGCTGAACGAAGGTTTTACCACGTACTTCGAGCGCCGGATTGTGGAAGCTGTATACGGAAAAGACGAGGCCCGCATGCAGGAATTGCTGGGTTATCAAGGCTTGCAGGCCCTTGTGGAAGAGATGGGTGCGACCAATACGGATACCAAACTCAAAGCAAATTATGGGGGCCGCGACCCGGACGAAGGCGTTTCAGATATAGCCTATGAAAAGGGATACTCCTTTTTGAGGACGATTGAAGAGGCTGTTGGCCGGGAGAAATTTGATTCTTTTCTGAAGCAGTACTTTACTTCACATGCGTTCAGCTCAGTAACCACAGAAGAGTTTCTCGATTATTTAGATGCGAACCTGATTAAAGGTGACAAGGCCTTGAAGGATAAAATAGCTATTGATTCATGGGTATACCAGGGAGGCTTGCCTGAAAATAGCCCGCCGGTTGGTTCTGAAAATTTCAAAGTGCTTGATAGTCTAATCACTCAGTGGCAGAGTTCTGGCAATATTTCAGTTTTGAATAAAAGGAAAATTTCATCCAACGAAACTCTGTATCTGATTAGTCATTTACCTGAAAATATCACCATTAAGCAAATGACTGATCTTGATGCATTACTCAAATTTACATCATCAGGCAATGCCGAGATTCAGGCAGCATGGTATACTTTGGCTGTAAGTAAAAAATATGAGCCAGCTTATCCCAACATTCAAAAATTTTTAATAGAAGTTGGACGCAGGAAGTTCCTGATGCCCTTGTATAAAGAAATGATTAAAACTCCGGAAGGAAAAGAATGGGCTAAGAAAATCTATCTGAAAGCAAGACCTAATTATCATTCTGTTGCATATAATTCAATTGACGAACTTCTGAAATGAAATACTACTTTTTTATCATCGGACTTGCTTTTATGCTATCCGGGTGCTCTGAACCTGATTCACAAAATATAGTGGATAGAAGTATCGCATTTCACAATATGGAGAAATTGCGGAATGCGACTTTAGAGTTCAACTTTAGAAATATCCATTACAAAGCATGGCAAGAAGAAGGAAGATTCAAATATGAGCGGATCTTCCAGGATTCTACAGGGAATATTCATGACATCCTGAGCAATGAAGGATTCATGCGCCTACTGAATGGGAAGGAGATTAATTTGGATACTGCACAATCAAATAAATATAAACAGTCTGTAAATGCTGTAATATATTTCACTTACCTGCCCCTAAAATTAAATGATCCTTCAGTTGTTAAAAAATATCTGGGCGAAAGCCGCATAAAAGGAAAAACCTATCATAAACTGGAAATCTCATTTGATCAAACGAGCGGAGGAAATGATCATCGTGATGTCTTTTATTACTGGTTTGATACAGAAGATTATAGTATGGACCACTTAGCCTATAGTTCCGGCGGTAACAGATTCCGGGATGTGCTAAGATCCCATAATGTTGATGGTGTTATCTTCCAGGACTATATTAATTATCAATCGCCTGCGGGTGATTCTATAACTCCTGTTATGAAATATGATAGTTTGTATGATGCAGGGAAATTAAGAGAGCTGTCCAGGATTGAAATTGAAGATTTTATACTAAAGTAATAATCAATTTAGTATCAATCTTCCTTGTTAATCTTGAAAAACTTTCACTGTAAATCAAGATTTGATTAACGAAATTATCATAGTAGAAATAGTATTACAAAAACAAGCTCAACACAAAATAAAGCAATGCTGCCAATAAAGCTGAAACAGGTATTGTTAATATCCATGCCCACATCAGGCTGATCGTTATTCCCCAGCGTACTGCTGATACGCGTTTGCTTAATCCAACTCCTATAATTGCGCCGGTGATGGTGTGAGTGGTGGACACGGGAATTTTAAAATGCTCAGTCATGAATAGGGTGATTGCGCCGGCAGTTTCAGCCGCTACCCCCTCAAGAGGCGTAACTTTGGTAATCTTGGTTCCCATAGTTTTTACGATCTTCCAGCCGCCGCTCATTGTTCCAGCTGCTATTGCAGTATAACAGGCGATGGGTATCCATTCAGGAATATGATTGATTTTAACCTTTCCATCAATCACCGTATATCCTACCTGAAGCCATGAAGCCATAGTATCTACGTTCAGGTTGGCGTCTTTAAGGTAAACAATGACAGCAGCAGCAATAATTCCCATTACTTTCTGAGCATCATTACCTCCGTGGCCCAGGCTAAATAAAGCCGATGAAACTAACTGAAGTTTTTTGAACCACCATTCTGCCCTGGAAGGATTTGCATAACGGCAGATATTCATTATTAATACTGTAATAAAATAAGACATGATCATCCCGATAACTGGGGCAAGCACAATAAAAGCAGCAACTTTTCCAATCACACCCAGATTGATCACGTCCAGTCCCCCATGTGCGACTGCAGCCCCTGCAAAGCCTCCTATCAAAGTATGTGAGGAACTTGACGGAATGCCGTACCACCAGGTAAACAGATTCCAGCATATCGCCGCTATAACACCTGCCAGAATGACCACCAGGTTAATATTCATCGTATCGGCAGTTTTTGCTACCGTATCGGCCACGTTTAAATTAAAGATCCAATAGGCCAGAAAGTTGAAAAATGCTGCCCACAAAACCGCCTGAAAAGGCGTTAAAACCTTAGTTGAGACTACTGTAGCAATAGAATTCGCCGCGTCATGAAAGCCATTGATATAATCGAACAGCAACGCTAAAATTATGACGACAATTAGTAGTGTAAAACCCATGGAACTGTTGAGGTATCGTTAATTAAAGCTTATGCGTTTTTAACAAGAATAGATTCAAGTACATTTGCCGCATCTTCACACATATCCGTAGCGTCTTCCAGAGCGGAAAGCACTTCCTTATATTTAATAAGCATTATTGCATCTTTTTCATACATGAAAAGCTCACCAACTGCCTTATCAAAAACATAATCGGCCTGGTTTTCTATACTATTGATACGCACACAAGAGTCTGCTATAACACGTACGTTTTTCAAATCCCTTAATTCCTGTATTGCTTTATGCAGGTCCTGACAGGCTTGTAAAATTAAGTTTGCAAGCTCTTTAATCGGAGGAGTGATCTCAGTCACCTGATAAAGATCCATCCGGCTTGCCGAACCATGAATATAATCGGCAATATCGTCAATGGCACTTGCCAGGCGATGGATATCCTCCCGGTCAAACGGGGTAATGAAGTTTTTGCTCAGTTCCAGATGTATCTGATGGGTAATCTCGTCCCCTGTATGCTCAAGGTCTTCAATATCTTTAAAAAGTTCTTTTCTGCGTGTAAGATCATCCGTATTTACGGCTTCGACCAGCTTTTCACCCAATGCAATCAGGTTGGCGCTATCTTTTTCGAAAAGAGGAAAGAATTTTTTGTCTTTTGGAATAAAGTACTGAAAAATACTGTTCAATGACATGGGGTAAGTTTTTAAAGATCAAGCAAAAATACCATACCAATGTTAATTTAATGTTAACATTTAAGCAGTAGATTTACTTTATTCTTTCCAGAGTAAACCCAAAAGTAGAGCCAATATTTTCTGTACTTCTTACTGTAATAGTTTGCTGGTGGGCTTCAATAATGTGCTTAACAATTGCCAGTCCAAGCCCCGATCCACCGATCTGCCGCGACCTGCTTTTATCTGTGCGATAGAACCTTTCAAATAACCGTGGGAGGTATTTTTCTTCGATTCCTATTCCGTTATCGGTAATTTCTACCAGTATCTGGTCGTGAAGCTCAAATGTCTTTACAGAAGTGTTCCCCGGATTTTTGCCATACTTAAAGGAATTATCTATCAGGTTTACAAGCACCTGCCTTATTTTTTCCCGATCAGCGTGCACCCATGAAGGATAATTATATTTTTCTTTAAACTCCATGCGGATGTTATATTTTTTTGCGTTTATCTCCAGCGATTCGATAACTTCGGAAATAAGCTCGGCAAGATCAAAATTTTCATAGTTAACAGGAATTTCCCCACTTTCGAGTTTGGAAATTGCGTCGAGATCCTTAAGGAAAAACGCAAGCCGGTCTACGTTTCTGGAAGCTTTATCCAAAAACTGTTTTGCCAGTTCCGGATCATCCATATCGTCATCCTGGAGGGCTTCTATGTATCCCTGAATGGCAAAAAGTGGCGTCTTCAGTTCATGGGAGATATTGGATAGAAATTCTCTTCTGAATTTTTCCTGCTCTTTTAATTGGTCAATCTCATATTTCTTATCCCGCGCCCACTCTTTAACCTCGTGTTCCACATCATTTATCGGATCTGCACTTACATACTCACCCAGTGCATCTTTAAGATCTTTCCCTAATTTCAGGTTATGGATCAGCTTATAGATCAATTTGATCTTGCTGTATACAAAACGCTCAATTAAGTAGTAGAAAACAGCGTAGCTTGTAATCAGCGCAACAGAGAAAGTAATGAGAAAATCAACCCATTTCTGCTGAAAATAGAAGTTAATAATAGATAGCGATAGTGCAACCGCTAATGCATTAATAAAAACCAGCACCCATAGTTTCATGGTGCAATTTAAGCATAAATGTTAACGGAATGATTTAGCAGCTATTTATTAACCTTAAAATCACACACTTTTAAATCAAAAACGCTGCTTCAAGGTTATGGTCGGCTGCAGTCCTTCATTCGAATACCCGGCTATTGCCCTTACGAATAACTTGTTAAAGGGTGCGAGATATATGCCCCCTCCAATACCATGATGGATAGTATCCGATCTATCGTTCTTAACCCATACCCGTCCGGCATCATAAAATCCGATAAGGCCTATCTTACCCGGAAGAATATTGTGCAGGAAGTTGGGAAGGCTGATGCGGGCTTCTATATTATTATACAGTACATGATCTCCTGCGAATCGATTTTTACGGAAACCTAGTAGATTATCCTGACTTCCCAGGAAAGCGCTTTGGTAAAAGGTCGTAGTTCCTGTTGTAAAGCCTGCACCAGTACGGTTAGCGATCACAATATTGCCTTTCGGATCCAGTGATTTATAAAAGGATACCTGCGGGAAGATCTGAGCGAATGCGCTGGAATATTCATTAAGACCTTCATAACCCTGTACCAGGAGGTTAAAGCTAAATCCTTTTGCGGGAAATAATTTGTGATCTCTTTTATCCCAGCTGAAGTTCATGAAAAGACCACCGTGGAATTTATCGCTAAACAAATTACTAAAGGAATTGATTACCTGCGGATCACTAATGTACCTGTCCGAATTGTTTCCGTTTGCAAAGTATTGAAATGACGGACCGGTAGTAATAGAAACATTATTTTGAAGCGATATTCTGATTGCCGGTTCTAATTTATAAAAGGAATAATTAACTCTGTAAAACCTTCGAAAATCACCTGTCTGGTTAAATTCGGTGTCATTTCCCCGGCCGAAGAAGTTAAGAATGTTACCTTTCATATCTGCAAGGCCATTGATTATTAAGTCTGTATTTCTAAGAACCCCTATCCACTCAGCGTCATATTCAACTACAAGGGACCGGGTAGAAAGACTGTGTAAAGCGGAGATCTTTTGCATGCTCCCGTACGGTTCCTTTCTAAATCCTTCCTTTTCAATTTTATAGGAAAGTCCAAGTGAGAGCCCGTCAATGGAACGCAAATCTGCAGCAGGGCTTATTCCGGAACCCAGATACAGGTTGCTAAAAACCTTTTTTAAATTCAGGGTGTCATTTGAGATATGCTTCACGAGGCGTTTCTCAGGATCTGAAAACTTGTCGTTATCCTCGTTTTCATAAATGTCTACTTTTGTTGCTGCGTTCTCAACCTCGTAGTGTTTTTCACCTTTCCCACCTACAATCCTTAGCCTTATCGGGCTTGTTGGTACATTTATATGTAGCGAATCATCTCCCTCACCTATAAAAAGGCGTATTTCACGGGTAATATCTGGCTTGAACGTATTATTAAAAAGCACTTGTTCTTTATTGCCTGATTTCGCTATCTTGAAAATAGACAGGTTTATCGAACCGTCAGCGTCTTCCTTAATGTCAACCTGTTCAGATTTGTCAGATGTCCTAATATCTATAATACTGTACAGAAAGCGATAATATGTGTCCATCGCATTCAGCAGATTATCTCTTCGGCCCTGCAATTTTGAGAATATCAGGTCGCCTTTCATTGCATACGAGCTGAAAGGGAGCTGTTGCACAGCACGTTTTAAGACCTTATCCGGAAGGGCAGAAATTACCCCGCGGGTCATCTGCATCCACTCTTCATAGGAATACTGGTTTAAAAACTGCTGGTCTAGTTTTCGTCCGTTAATGAAGAATGTATTAGGATCCTTATAACTGCTGTTAAAGCCTTCCAGGAAGGATAGCAGGCTGATGCTGGCTGCGGCCTTCGGCAATATCCCCTCGTTTACATACAATGCCTGATCCCGGTCTCTTGGAACTGCAAGATAATCTTTCCCATCTCCTTTTTTGGTGTCGACCCATCTCCACTGATCTTCATGCCTGCCCCAGTCAGCGATAAGCAGGTCCAGCAGACGTGCGCGAAAGAATACTGCACCTTCAAGCCGGTGGTCATTGTCCTCATCCAGTTCCTCAAGCAGTTTGGAGGTATTGTCAGAATCCCCTTCGGGCTCGCGCTCTTCCAGGAGACAGATTGTGCCGGCAAATTCTTCGGCAAATTTTCCTAAGGCCTTATCAGGCGCAACCCATCCAATAACCGGTTGAGTATGCGGAATGCGAAGCGCCTCTGCCAGGACAGGTACAATAAGTGCAGAATAAGGGTGCTGGGCAGAGAAATTATCATCCAGCCATGTTTCATAAAGAGATCTTTTGATCAGTTCGGGTGCCAGCCCTTCGCTATATTTTTGAACGCTTCTGAGTACCCATTCCTTCCCGGAGCTTTCTTCCAGCCTTAGAGAACGTGATTGATGGCCCCCGCCGAGTTGTGTGGGTGTCAGGCCGCCCATTATTTCAGAGATCTTAATTACCGGCAACCGGGTGTTTGCAGCCCATTCTTTTCTGTAATTTTCTCCAAAGATCTTGCGATGAAATGTCGAGACGCTATCATACCTTGGAAGGACCCTGACATTTACACTGTCCTTTAAGCGGAGGGTTTTTTGGGCAAAGGCTATACCGGAAGAATATAAAATGAAGGTGATGATTAACAGATTCCTTAGCATAACGTCGTTTCTCGGGTATCCTGGCAAAATAATGTGCAAATCTGAATAATTTCTGAAGGTGCTAAAGATCTAAGCGAATCGTTGTTCATGGAGCATAAATTCTAGTGATTGAACGGTATCACTGATCAACGTGCGGGTGGTACTTAAGTTTTGATTTTTTTTTTGATCAGCGATCAGATCAGAATTTAATTTCGACTCCCTGATCATCTGCTTCTTCTTTGGGTAAAATTTCACAATTATCCCAAATACCGGATGTCAGGGTGTTTCTATACGTTTGTGGCAAAGGCTTATTTTCCATCAGGCTGGCCGCCTGCCCGTAGTCATAATTCAGTGGAAGAATTTGAAAATTAAGATCCTTATCCTCATCAGTTAATAATGCATACCACGCTCTGGGTGTACCGTCATTAGCGGGCATCCCAATTACTCCCGCATTAAGCCATAGATTTTGATCTTTTTGCTGATAAAAAGGAAGGCCACAATGACCGGCGAGTATAACATCGGCTTTAGCTGCCTGAAAGCTTCGTTCTTTAATTTCCCAGGGGCTGGATCTAAAGATAAACTCTGAAGTGTTATCATAAGAGCCGTGTAGTACAAAGAACCTCTTGCCACAATAATTGAATTCCAGGAAGTGAGGGAGGCTTGCCATCCATCCGATCTCTTTATCCGTAATCTGATCTTTTAGAAATGGGAACCACTGGCGGGAAAAAGTATCACAGCGGCTGCCTTCTGAAAAGTTGCACCCGCAATCATCATCTCCCTGGTAAAGATTGATCTCAACGTTTCCTGCAATAGAGTGGATGCCCCATTGTTTGACAAACCTAACACATTCAAGGGGCTGGGCACAGTAAGCCACTAGATCACCGGTACAAATAATATTGGAGGCCGGGATGTTTCTTTTCTCGGCTTCTCCGTACAAAGCTTCCAGTGCCTGAAGGTTAGAATAAACCCCGCCAAAAACTAATATTGGCCCCTGGATGTCTCCCAGCGATTTTAATACTTGGCCCATAGCCGGTTAGTGATTGGAAGAAAGAACAGTACAAAACTTAACAATGTGCCCCATAAATTAACTACTAACAGATCAGCATATTTTCCATCTGTAAATAACATGGATTGCGGAACTTTTTCGAAGGCAATTATAAGCCCCATAATCAGCCCAACCGCAACAGGGGCGTAGAATGAGAATTTCGGCATTTTCGCATTCCAAAATATAAATACAGGCGCTAACCCAATAACCATCGTGCCGCTAATGGTAGTTGCAGATAAGATCTCAGGGCTGTAAAAAATAGGAATGGTACCCAGAATAGTCAATGCGATCATGGATAACCTGCCTTTATTTATACTCAGGGTTTTATTAGGCCAGATATCAATATTATAAAGCTTTGAAAAAGAAGAAAAGGCTGAATCCAGGCTTGAAGCAGCAGAAGTGACCATAATAAAGTTCATCAGCAAAAGCATGACAGGTCCAAAGAATTTGGCTACTTCTACCGTTGCCTGACCTGTCATTCCCTTGGTTTGTGCAAAAATCCCAACAAAACCAAAAAGTGTGATACATAAAACCCCTGCCACTGTAGCAGAAATATAGGATGTCAATGTCACTTTTGGCGAAGTAATAAAGCCCCTGTCTGTAAGAACAGGATCATGAAACGGATAACTGAAGCATTGTATAAAGGCTACTAAAACCAGGTTTCCGCCCATTGCCATGGTCCATTCCCCTGAGGTAAAAATTGGCTTTAGCTGATATTGCATAGCCGGAAAAATCAAACTTAAAATAACAGTTAACAATAATCCAAAAAGCACCATCTGGATCACATCAGTAAAAATAGAAGTGCTCATACCTCCCTTTAAAGCATAAGCCAGGGTTAATAGTGTAAAAACGAAAATGGATAAATAGTATGGGGATGAACCCGTTTCACCAAAATACGTCCCGATAACCATGGTATTTGACCAGATCTCATTGAATAGGCGGATGGCTATTAAAATGGAGAAAAGATAGAGTGCACCTTTTCCATATTTAGAGCCGATAAAATTGTGAATGCTGGTAAATCCGCCCTTCAGTCTCATTTTATAAATGATAATACCGGCAACCAAAAACGATAAATAATAGGTCGCGTAAGAAATTACACCCACCATACCATAGCTTAAACCAAGGTTGGCCACATTGGTAATGGATTTAGCAAAGATCCAGCTGATTACCAGGCTGCTTGTAAGCAGAATCACATTAGGTTGTTTATTTTTTTTACTTCCGTAAAAAAAATCCTGCGTAGTGCGTGCAATCGGCGCTGCGGCGAATATCAGGATGCTGGTCAATAAAATAAATCCCCATTGCAGGTACGTAACGGTTGTAATATCCATTAGTTGTCCCACCAAACTTTTGTGTTTATACTATTGTTATTTGTTGCGCCCGCAGCCAGCTGATAGTTATCGCTGTTTAGCGCAGCTTCCTCCTGAGGATAAGGCATCCGTACCGGGTATAGTCCATTGTTTCTGCTTGCTAAAACCGGCTTTAGTTCAGGGAACCCCGTTCTGCGGTATTCAATCCAGCTTTCGTAACCATTTATAGTGTTGGGTATCCATTTTTGGGTGATGATCAATTTTAAGGGATCTGAAACCTGATTGTACGCTGCTGGCCCAATAGTTAAATAATTTGCCGGCATAGCAACATTCCAATATTCAAAACCCTGAGTCACCGCCAAATCATATAATGTTTTGGTTGGAGCAGTTATCAATCCTTTTTGTGAAGCCTCGGCCAGGAAAAAATTTGTCTCCCAGGCTGTCATATAATGGTATTTCAGGTTTGCGCCATCTTCTCTGAAGATCCGTCCTGTTAAGCTATAGTTAGATAAAGTTACGGGACTTGATGCTGCATCTGGCCCGTTCTGTAAACCCATAAAACTTGCTGCATTGGAGGCCGCGGGCCTGTAGAACAAAGATATCCTGGGGTCATTAAAACCTTTCAAAATTTCTTCTGCGGTTTTCGACATAATGTATAAATTATAGTCACCGACCCTGGCCGTAGTGATCCTGAAATTATTTGGCTGGGATGCAGAGAATGCGAATACGGCATTTTGAGAGCTATTCGTGATATATTTTCCTGAGCCATAAATACTCTGCAGCTGGGCGGCCACGTTAACTTTTCCTGAAATGCGCATTAAGAACTTAATTCGTAATGAATTGGCTAATCGAATCCAGTTCTGGAGATTTCCGTTATAGACGATATCGCCCTCTAATTTTGCAGTACCATTATAAGTTTCCATAACAGTCACTGCCTTTTCTAAGTTTTTTAAAATTCCGTTATCTCCCTGGTAGATATCTTCCTGGCGGTCGTACTTAGGAAGGTAAACAGCCTCCTTTCCTTTGAGGGCTTCTCTGTAAGGAACATCTCCGTAGAGGTCGGTTAAAGCTGCTGCCATATAAGCTTTCATTACTAAAGCCGGCCCTTTGTAAATTAAAAAGATATTATTTTCCTCTGCTTTTTTTAACAAGATCTCATTGTCCCGTAGATTCTTGTATAGAATAGGCCATGGATTTCCTGCGTACAATGGCTCGGCCAGGGCATGCCGGTCAAAATTATTAAAATCAGTCATTGTAAAATATTGCCCAAGCAGATTACCTGCATCAAAGCCTTCAAAAGACATTTGCTCACCATAATCAAAAAGGACTTTCCGGAATAGCAAAGAAGGCTGCGCGTCAATTGGTGAATTGGGATTAGTGTTTATGGTGCTCAGGTCTTTAGTGCAGGATGTCAACCCTATCACCAGCCCCAGTAAAAAAATGTAGTTCTTCATTTGTTAAAAGTTAAGGCCAAGGCTTAAACCGAAGCTCCTGGTTGATGGATAGGACATGTCTTCAACGCCATTTAAAAATTTGTTCCCCTGTAAAGCCATTTGTTCAGGGTCAAAATGAGGGATCTCTGAAATAGCGAACAGGTTCCTTCCAATAAGGGATAGTTTCAGGCCCTGAACTTTTCTCAGGAAGGTCTTGTTAAGCGAAGCCTGATCAAAGGTATAGCCGACATTAAACTGACGCATTTTCAGATAGGATGCGTCGTAAGAATTGTTCTCTTCATGATTGCGGTCATAAAATTGCCGGTAATAACTCTCCGCAGAAACTGATTTTGTATTTTGTGCAAATACAGGACTTGCTGTAGTCCCTGTATTCACCACTCCGTCAAATATTAAACCGCTTGCGGGGCGATTTTCAGTTTCTTTTAACTGGCCAGCTACTCCGGCCAGGGCCAAAGTTCTGGATATTAAGATGCCCCCCTCACGCCAATCGAACAGAAATCCGGCATCAAATTTTTTATACCTGAAGGTATTACTAAAGCCCAGCATAAAATCAGGGTTGTAATTTCCGAGATTTTTAATGGTATTATTTGCAATCAGATTCCCACCGGAGTTTACAATGAATTTGCCATCACTATTTTTTTGATAACCGGTTCCCCAAAGGCTTCCAATTCTTCCGCCTTCTTCCACAATGTAATAAACAGACTGGTTAGGACTATCGTAAACCCGGGCATAGGCCAGGGTCAACTGTTTTACGCCCTCAGGTAAAGACTCAACCCTTGCAACATTCCGGCTGAAGTTAACTGCTGCATTCCAAAAGAAGTTTTTGCTGAGAATGGGTGTTGCATTCAAAATAACCTCTAATCCGCGGGATCGTACAGACCCGCCATTTGTTACCCGCTGGTTATATCCTATAGTAGTTGAAACAGGTAAGGAAAGGATCTGATTTTCCGTCAATGAGTTATAATAGGTAATATCCAACCCAATCCTGTCCCCCAGGAAACGAATATCGGCCCCTAATTCTACAGAATTGGTTTGTTCCGGCAGAAGGTCAGAGTTAGCAATAATGTTTTGATCAGTTAACGTAGGGGCACTATTATATGGTGTTGCCGGTACAAATACCCCTGCTGTTTGATAAGGGTCTGTATCATTCCCAATTTGAGCATAACTTAACCTTAATTTCGCAAAAGACACTTTTGGGATTCTGAGAAGCTCAGATAGTACGAGGCTTCCGGATATTGAAGGATAAAAGAATGAGGTGTTCTTACTGCTCGAGGGCGTTGCCAATGCGCTTGACCAATCATTACGGCCGGTTATATCGACAAATAGATAATTTTTATAAGAGAATTTTGCGCTTCCATAAACGCTATTGATCCTCTTTCTGCTTGTATAAGCAAATATCTCTAACGGAGTGGCTGCGTTAGCTAAGGTAAACAGGCCTGGTTGTGCTAACCTTGCCGTCTGGGTTTGATTGCTTTTAAAGCGCTGGTTCATCTGGTTTGCACCAAGGGAAAGGTCTAATCCCAAAGAACTCAAGTTTTTAGTGTAATTAACCAAAATGTCTGAGTTTACTTCTCTGAAAAATACGCTATGTTCTCCGTATGCCCCATTTTTGAACCTGTTTGTGCTGTAATGCCTTAACAGCCTTCTGTTATCATCGCTATAATCCATGCCGCTCCTCAATTGAATGAACAGACTGGGGCTGACATTATATTTTAGAGCCATATTGCCCAGAACACGGTCACGGTTTAACTCATTTCTATTTTCTTTTAGGATAAAATAGGGATTATCAAAAAAGGAATAATTGTAGGTGTAGTTATTAAGATTTTTCAGTCCTGTTTGCCAATAATTTTCCAGCGGTTTAATATCCAAAGATCTGGGAAGCCATGCAGTGAGACCATACTGGAGATTCTCTGAACCATACCCGCTGGAAGGCCTGTTGTCGCTTTTCGCATTTTGATAAATGATGGTTGATCTCAGGCTTAATCGTTCAACAGGCTTGAAATTAAGATTGGCAGAAATATTTTTCCGGAGATAATTACTTCCCGGTAAAATAGATTTACTGTTCAGATCCGTATACGACAATCTGTAGTTTCCTTTGTCGTATTTGCCGCTAAATGCAAGGTTATTGATATAGGTTTGACCCGTTTCAAAGAAATCTTTCAGATTATCCGCATAAGAAATGAAAGGTGTGGGGGAAATGGCTGAGTTTGTATATACTGCCACATCGCCGCCTCTAACAATTCGCCCGTCTGGTAAAGTTACCGGGCTGTCATATTGAGCAACCAGGGTTCCCTGGTCCAGTCTCGGGCCGTACGAGTAGGTCAGAGCATCATTAACCCCTCCGCCTAAACCATCTTTAAATGCGAACTGGCCATTATTTCCCTGTCCGTATAGGTTTTGAAATTCCGGAAGCTTGAAAGGGCTCTCGATGCTTGTTGAGGAATTAAAGCTTACCCCCAAACCCTCACTTTCACTTCCATCTTTAGTATTGATGATGATGACGCCATTTGCCGCCCTGTTACCGTACAACGCGGCGGCGGCGGCTCCCTTAAGTATAGAAACGGAAGCTATGTCGTCTGGATTAATATCCATGGCCCCATTCCCAAAATCAATGGCCTGGAAGCTTGAAGGCGTTTCCACCGTTCTTGGGATGATTGAGCTATTGTTAATTGGAATTCCGTCAACTATAAATAAAGGGTTGTTATTGGCAAAGGAACTTTCACCTCTGATCACTATTTTGGACGTGGAACCAACCCCGCTTGCACCTTGCGTGATCGTAACGCCTGCTACTTTTGCTGTAAGATTATCCAGAAAGTTTACTGACTTTACGGCCGTTAATTCTTTCGCCTGCAGCTGCTGAACATTATATCCAAGAGATTTTGAGCTTCTTTCCAGTCCCAAAGCGGTAACCACTGTTTCTGATAAGGAATTTTCAGATCGCAGCGTAATTATTAAGGGTCCGCTATTTGTTACAATGACTTCCTTAATAGTATATCCAACATAGGAGATGCTTAAAACGGGGTTTCTGCCGGATGTCTGCAGGATAAATTTCCCTTCTGCATCTGTTATCACCCTGTTCTCCGGTGCGTTTTTTTGTGTAATCGTTGCCCCATTAATTGGCTCTCCGGTAATTTGATCGGTTACAGTTCCCTGTATTTTGATATTTTCCTGGGCGTAAATTAAATTCAGGAAAATAAAAAAAATAGCAATCGTAAAGATTGATTTCATCCAAAATGATTTAAGTAAGAAAATGGAATTAATTAGTTAAGAACACAGAAATTTGCCTGGGGAGGCCCGCGATCAGGATGTGTGAAAACGGCGACGGGTTCTATAGTTATAGTTTTGAATACTGAGCAAAGTGCCTTGGAAATAAAATTTTTCAGAATTATTCCGATCTTGCCAGACGCTGATCTTTGGAGAAAGTCAGATAGATCACGGGTATGATCTATATCAGAGAGCGTTGGTAAAACAGACATGTTAAAGCCAGATAGTTCTATCTGCGTAATAAGGCTTTGATGAAAATCACCCGTTTGCCAGTCTAAATTATTTAAGATACCCTTCTCAAAATGTACTTTATTAAAAGCTATTAAATACGAGCCTCCGTCGGTAGAAGGACCGATACTAATTACAGATTCCTCCAACTGATGAGCAGCTAGGCGCAGCTTGTTTGTAGATAGCTGAGGGGTGTCGTCACCGACTATGATGATATTTTGGAACCCTTTCTTAAAAACAAGTTCAACTTCTGATGTTATTCTGCTTTCAAAGGTGGCCCCGAACCCTTTTCCATCAGAAATTACGTGGGCAATCCCTGACGTGCGGATCTCTGAGAGTGTTTTATTGAATAAGGTTCTTTGGATAGCGGCATTTTTGTTCTTTTGCGAAGAAAAGAATTTATTGCCCGTCTTTCCGGTTGTAAAGTATAATATGCAGGTGTTTTGGAATGCCGACATCTATTTTAATTGTGCTTTTGCCTTAAAAAACTAACCCTATACAAATACATTACGGTTATATAACGGTTTCAGATTTAAATCCCTGGAATAAATGTAATAAATTGTTTCATATACTAAACCTCCCTTGGCTCCGCCCCGGGGGAAGCCATTCGGACGGGCTCTCCTTTTTTAAGGAACGGAAAACTAAACGCTGTAAATAAGACAAACTTGAAATGTAGGTCCGAGATTTTGCTCCCCTTTTTTCAAACCGACAGAAACCACCCCTGCCCCTCCTTGAGAAAAGGAGGGGAAAACTAAACGCTTAAAATAAAAGAATTTACAGTTCTACACTACAATTTTGCTCCACCTTTTTTTCAAGGGGAGCTGTCCGAAGGACTGAGGGGTTACCGGGAAAGCAATTAAAAAACCTTCCCATGAGTTCTTTCCACCATGAATTTTGTCAAAGAAGGGGATCTGTTCAAAGTCTGGATAGAGAGATCTGAAATAAGGGAATTCCCAAATAATCGCTGGATCATTCGCCCGGTTTTTAGTCTTAGGGCAAAATGCCGGGTCCATTCATGCTCGTAATTCTGCTCTAAGCCAGCCCTGTCAATAATTTTATTGCTTCCGAAAGCTATGATGTTTTCAGCCAGTATCTTTGCAGAGTGAAATGCGATCGCCATCCCATTTCCGCATAGCGGGGTAATCATTCCAGCAGAGTCGCCGCAAAAAAGCAAATGATCTTCAACAAGGGTTTTGCGTTCAAAGGAAATTTCGTTAATCACTTCCGGAATTTTATTGATGAACTCTGAATTTTCGAACAGATGCTTAAGGTATGGGTTCTTGTGGAGGACACGCTCTTCCATCTCAGAGATATCCTTATACTTCTTCAGATTTGCGGTTTCAGAAAGATAACACAGGTTGAATTTATCGCCCTCAATCTTACAAACCCCAGAATATCCACCCTGAAAATTGTCAAGTCTGATGAGATTATCTGGTAAATCAGTTTTAATATGATATTTTACTCCAAGGTAAGGGCTCCGTTTATAAAAAAAATCCCTTTTTAATTTTTGATCCAGGTTTGAGCGCTTTCCGTATGCGGCAATCGCTATAGACGATTTATGTACCTTATCCGGAGCTGAGATCTCAAAATATGCCCCATTAAACTGAAGTCCGGCAACTTTCTCAAAAATAAACTCTACCCCAAGTTTTTCTGCCTGCTGGAATAGCAAATGATCCAGTTTATAGCGACTTAAACCAAACCCGCCCATTGGAAGATCTGCCAAAAGCTTCTTTCCCGATGCAGAAGTTACAGAGAGCCGGCTAATATTTGACGCTCCGGCTGCGAACAAGCCGATGCCGAGGTTTTCCAGGAAAGGGCGCGCCTCGTTGGAAATATACTCACCGCAAACCCGGTGGAAAGGGTATTTTTTCTTTTCAAAGAGTTTTACCAGAAAGCCTTTTCTTTGTAAAAGAATAGCGCAGGTTAAGCCTGCGAGACCGCCGCCGATGACAATAACTTTATTCATCCGGTTTTAACGGGGTTTGTCTTAGACGAATCTATAATGACCTGCCACCTGAACGCCCACATCCATTTAAGAGTATACTTTTTGCAATTTGACTGCAGTAACATCCGTTCCAGTTCACTCCGTCTGAAACTTCGGAGAACTGACACTTTTGAATCGTTCTTAACCATCACTGAGCGCGAGAATAAAGATGTTAAAATACCAATGGAATGGTAAGCCAGCCAGTGCCTGTGAAGATCATTGACAATCACGGCATAAGTCGAACATGAAGTCATTTTTTGAATCAGCCTGATCCATTCCCGGTCTTTAAAATGATGAGTAAAAAGGCTCGATATAACAATATCAAACTGATTGAGTTGTAATTCACCGCTCATCGCATCAGCTAAAATATACGAGATCTCCGGATAGCCGGCAGATTTTGCACGTGCGTACTCTATGGCTGATTCAGTAGCGTCTACCCCGATCAACTTAATGTTTAAATTACGTTTCCTGGCCCAAACAGCTATACATCTCAAGGAATCGCCCCCGCCGCAGCCCCAGTCGCTGATAGACATTCCATCTCTAAGCTGCATTTTTTCCAGAGCGTTGAAAAACACGCGATACCCGCCCAGAAGTTTATTCACTACCTCCAACTCATCCATTATGGGATCTATGATCTCATGCCCGAGGGAGAAATCGTCCATCATCTCATCTTTGGTACTTCGCTTGCTGAAATCAGGCATTTCCTAATATTTTTAAGATCATAGATTCCACAGTCAGTCCCGGGCCGAATGCAAATCCAAGGATATTTTCTCCTTCCCGCGCATCGGCGTCTTCCAAATGCTTTTGAAGTACAAATAAAATGGTTGCCGAAGACATATTGCCAAACCCGCTTAATACTTCGTATCCATAGCGGTTGGCTTCAGATGTAAAACCCAGTGCGGCCTCCGCTGCTTCAAGAATTTTTCTTCCGCCGGGATGAATAGCAAAACGGTCAATATCGTCCAGCGTCAGACCAGCCTTTTGAAGCAGGGTTGAGGTAACACCAGGAATATGTTTCAGAATAAGCTTTGATACTTTTGAAGTAAGTTTCATTTCGAAACCCTTATCACCAATAAACCAGGCCATTTCGCTTCGGGCAGAGGGTACAAATTCAGAATAAAAAGTGTCAAGCTCAAGACAGTTTGCGTTTACTGTTCTGCAGGAACTGTTCTCGACGATCGCTGCAGCCGCACCGTCAGAAAAAAGTGAGTTCGCCACCCAGTTATCCAGGGTGTTCTCTTTTTGGAAATGAAGCGTACATAATTCGACGCAGACAACCAGTACTTTAGCTTGCTTATTTGCACGGCAGATATAGTCAGCTGTTTTAAGCGCATTGAGCGCCCCATAGCATCCCATAAAATTAATACAGGTCCGTTCAATATGAAGGTCCAGGCCTAACATTTCCACCAGGTCAATATCTATGCCGGGGGCATACATCCCGGTACAGCTAACGGTGATCAAATGTGTTATCAGGGAGCTGAATTCGGCGCCACATGCATTGAGACATTTTTTAGCTGCTATCGCGGCGAGGGAAGAGGCTTTATCCCGGTACATCTCCATACGTTTTCCAGTTCCCGGAAAGAGGTCCGGATCCGTTGAGCAGTTAAAGAATTCAGGAGATTCGCCGTTAAGCTTTCCAAAATCCGGAAGTACAGAATAGCGATATCCGATGCCGGAATGATCATAGATCTGCTTCAGCCGTAATGCATTATTGTTATCGAGATTAAACGCCCTGACCATGAATGGGTAAATATCATTCTGGGGAATCCGGTGATTTGGGTTAGCGGTACCAATCGCACTTATGCAGCTGCTCATCTAGGAGTAAAATACTAAAAATTAAAGCATATAGTTTTATTTATTAAACGCGAATCCCGATATCCTGTTTTAAATCTTCTTGCAACTAACCGGGAAAACTCCTGCATATATAGTATTTTAGTAAGATGGCTTTTTACAGGACAGTTTTCCCAAGCAAATCTTCACTTTTGCATCTCCGGCTCGCTTTTTCTATTTTTTTAATGCCCGTATTTCTTTTTGCACTAAGCCAGGCTCCGCAAGTGATACCTATAAATGCTGTTCTAACCTTCATTATCTGGCACCTGCTTGTTTACCCGGCGAGCAATGGATTTAATAGCTATTTCGATAAAGATAAAGGGAGTATCGCTCTGATTGAGAATCCTCCGGAGGTTGATAAGACCCTATATTATTTCTCCTTACTGCTGGATCTTGTTGCTTTAATACTTTCCCTGCTTGTCAATACTGGGTTATTTGCTGCAGTGCTGATCTATGGCCTGTTCTCAAAATTATACAGTCACCCTTCGGTCAGGCTGAAAAAGCATGCGGTAGTAAGTTTCCTTATCGTTTTTATTTTCCAGGGCGCATGTGTTTATTGGAGCAGCTACGCAGCCATTTCCGGGCTTGATATACTGAGCGGCTGGAATTTGAATTATATCCTTGCAGGTTTGATCTGTTCCTGTATCATTGGCGCAACTTATCCCCTTACACAGGTTTACCAGCATGAGGAAGATACACAGAGAGGTGATAGAACACTAAGCATCGTGTTGGGTATCAGGGGATCTTTCATGTTTTCAGGCGCCCTGTTTATAATTTCAATCACGCTGCTCTATGCCTATTGGTTCAGGCTTGAAATGATGGCTAATTTCTGGATATTCTTAGCATGTGTTATTCCCGTCGTGATCCTTTTTTGCGACTGGTTTATAAAGGTTTATACTGATTCTAAAGCTGCTAACTTCAAGAATATGAGTCGTATGACTTTGCTGAGCAGCCTGATGATGCTTGTTTATTTCGGCCTGTTGAATTTTATGTAGCCAGTGCAATAATAAAGTCGACGTATTCCTCAGGAAGGCCTTGCTCTCTGGCGCCTTCCAATATGCTGTTCAAATATTGCTTTGTGGGATAAATACCTTCATCATCACTCTCAGATATAAAAGTGAAAGCATTTACATCTCCCTGTTCTGTTTCAACCGCCACGCTGATAAGCAGGTAGCCGGGCTCGGTTTTTAAAAGCTTATCCTTATATTTCTGATCAACCCGGCAGACAAGTCCATAAACATCTTCAGATTCTGAAACTACGATATTTGCCCTCGCACTTCCATCGGAATTCCGGCGGTTAAAGCGGAAGCCATAGTCAGGCAATCTACCCGGAAGGCAGTTTTGAATTTTATCGCCGATCCTTTCCTCAAGAATAGAAATCTTTAGATTACTGGCATACGCGAAATAATAAAAATCGTCAGTGTTTTCCATTCCTACATGAAATTATTGTATTACTTGTAAAAGTAGTAATACTTTTGTATATTAGTATTACAAATATATTTATATGGAAACTTCTATGATGACTAGCAAGGGACAGGTTGTTGTTCCTTCAAGGCTCAGAAAAAAATATGGGATTAAACCGGGCTTAAAAATTGCATTTATAGAGCGAAAGGATGGAGTATTGTTGATACCTATGGATGAGGCATTTTTCACCCAGTTTGTGGGCATATTTAAAGATTCAACACCTTCAAAAAAAGAATACTTGTCCTGGAAAAGGGAAGAAATTGATGCTGACGAGCGAAAATCGAACAAATGAAGCATGTAGTGTTTGACAGTTACGCTCTTATCGCTTTGTTTAGAGAAGAAAAAGGGTTTGAGTTTGTGCTTGAGTTGTTGGTACAAATTTCAAAGGGCGAAATAACAGGCTCCATGAGTGTGATTAATTTAGGGGAAATATATTATATGATCAGTCGTAAAAGTAATTCTGAAAACGCTGATCAGGCTGTAAAAGCGGTTTTGCAATTTCCCCTAACAATTATCAACGCCGATTTCGCTCTCACTATGGAAGCTGCTAAACTCAAATCACGCTTTAAATTATCGTACGCTGATGCTTTTGCAGCAGCTATAACCATATCTCTGAAAGCTACATTAATTACGGGAGATCGTGAATTTGCTAATTTGGAGAAAGAAAAGGAGTTTAATTGCCACTTTATTTGACATTCCATTCATTCTGAAATTGTTCCAGGTATTCTGCTTATTCGACTGGCCTAGGCTCTCGTTTGCTTCCTTCATACAACTCATATTCTAAAAGCCTGCAGTCAAGCTTTCCATTATAGAATTCAATCCTGCGCGAGGCCCTGAGTCCGATCTTTTTGGCAAGATCGGGATTCCCGGTAAAAATATATCCGCGATATCCTTTACAGCTTTGTTTCATGAAATCGCCGATCCTCTTGTAGGTTGCTTCCAGTTTGGAATGCACGCCTAATCGCTCTCCATATTCGGGATTAAAAATAACTATTCCCGGCCCTTCGGGAACATCAGTTTCGGCGAAATCGCAAACCGAAAAGTCGATCATATGATCTACGCCTGCTGTTTTGGCATTTCTTACAGACACATCAATGGCATCGGCAGATAGGTCGGTAGCCACGATCCTGAAAGTGGTTTCTTTTTTGGATTGGTACTTTAGTTTACGTCTTTCTGCGAAGAACACCTCTTCCTCATATCCCATAATATGCATAAATCCATAGTTCATACGGAACAATCCGGGGGTTTTATCAGTAGCGAGCAGGGCAGCCTCAATTGCGAGCGTGCCTGAACCGCACATAGGGACTATAAAAGGGCTGTTCTTATCCCATTCTGTAGCCATAATGGTTCCGGCTGCCAGAGCTTCAAGCATAGGGGCCTTTCCGGGAATTTTGCGATAACCGTGTTTTGCGAGGGTTTCTCCGGAGGTATCAATAAAGATTTCGGCATCATTCTCCTTCCAGTAGAGATGGATCATTGCCTTACTGGCGTCCGGGCCACTATTGGGCCGGATACCCTTTTTTTCTTTGATCCTGTCGACGATTGCGTCTTTAACTTTCAGGTTCGCAAAAAGCGGTGTTGTGATCGTTTCGTTATCAACCGTTGAGCTAACGGAAAAGTATCCG
The DNA here is from genome assembly GCA_037719315.1 of Daejeonella sp. Taxonomy (GTDB): domain Bacteria; phylum Bacteroidota; class Bacteroidia; order Sphingobacteriales; family Sphingobacteriaceae; genus Daejeonella. The sequence goes on along the minus strand of JBBJNR010000023.1, from coordinate 11,514 downwards.
GTAAAATCGATCAGTTCTTCCCACTCAATTTCCAGCAACTCCTTGTAAAGACGGGCAGGGTTTTCTGCAGTAAAGTTTCTGATCGAATACAGAACCTGGCTTGCGCAGCGAAGATTTAGATTTAGAGGTATACAATCATTCAGGGAGCCTTCCAGCTCCACGCCGGTGCTGAATGCCCTTACAATTTTATATCCGAGCGCCTCTACTTCACGCTGTAAATAAGGTGATAAACGATTATTACAGGTGATGACGATCTTACTTTTATTGTGGAAAACTTGCATAATAATTTGCGAAGTTAGCAATTAAAATCTGCCTGAATTTTATACTTTTACAATTGTATGCGGCAGAATTTTGCGCTTCCCCAAGCCAGACCTGTTTCATGAAATAACATTTAGATTCTGATCATTAAATACAAGATAACCATGGACATTAAAGGAAAAGTACATGAAATCTCACAGGTAATTACCGTGAGTGATAAGTTCAAAAAACGTGAGCTTATATTGGAATATGCAGAGAATCCTACCTACCCGGAGTATGTAAAGTTTGAAGCAGTTCAGGATAAGGTTAACCTGTTCGACAATGTTAACGTGGGGGATCAGGTGGAGTTATTTTTCAACCTTCGCGGACGTCCATGGACTGATAAAACTGGAAAGACCTCTTACTTTAATACCCTTTCTGTTTGGAGATTGAATCCGCTTGGCGCTGCAGAGGCTTCCTCTTCAACTCCTGCGTATGCCGCACCGGTTGATATTACTTCGGCACCAGAGGATGATGATCTGCCGTTTTAACCACCCCTGACCCCTCCTTAAAAAAGCCTGCCTGCGGTAGGCAGGGAGGGGAAATAAACGCTGTGAGAAAAAAGTCCACAGTATAACGTGGTTTTGCTTTCTTCAAGGGGAGCTGTCCGAAGGACTGAGGGGTTTTCTAACATTCGTCCTAATCATTGTTATCTAACCGGATTTAAGCGTGGTAACTCGCAACAGGCAACTGCTTACCCCGGGATCATCATTCTTTAATCAGTTTCTTCACAAACCAGTTTCCATTCTGGCTTACCGTAATATAATAAATACCATTCTTCGGTAAGGACACCTGCTTTACATAATTGCCGCTGAAGTTGGCCGTTTCATCGCTGAAGAGCGGTTTTAAGTCGCTGTCAAGAATAGCAACCTTAGCAGTACCCTTGCTTGAAAGGTTGAATGACAAGGTCATTTTTCCGCTGGAGAAATTAGGGAATAGGGTGAGGTCCGCTGCGTCAAGGGATTTGTTTACGGTCTCGGCGCCGGTGATCTTTTTTAACTGATCTTTCCCTGCATCGCTTAAGCGGATGCTCATGCGGCTTGAAACTCCGTCTTTATCTGTATGGCTATAATTAAAGGAAGAAGAGTTATTTCTTTCCTCAAGGCCTGTAATACCCCGTCTTTCAAAATTCTGCCCTGGCATCTCCATTCTGTCGAATGTACCCGGAAATCCCGGTACCCTGTCGCGGTGCATCGTAATGATGCGTTTCCTTAAATTGCTGTCAATCTTAAAATTAAATCCTTTTATCAAAGTGTCCGCATTGAAACCGAAAGACGTACTGCTGTCTCCATTGAATTTAAATCCCTGGAAGTTTCCAAGCTTGTTATGCTCCAAATTAAAAGTTAGATCATCGCCGGCTTCATCATTCCAGAATAAGACACTGGGCTCTTTCCCATTTTTGCCAATAATAACATCAGCATCATGGCCGTCTCTGCGCCTGATAACTTCATTATCTTTACCAAACCTTGTGGATGCTTTAAATGTACTTTCCATCTCCTTAAATTCCTTCCGGAGCTTAGTTTGTTCGTCTTTAGTGAGCTCGCTGAATTTTTTTCCGTTAACCACTGTATCACCATTATTAATAATGATACTGCGTTTAGTGCCTTTTATGTCCTGCGCATTGGCTGTGGATCCTGAGCTGGCCCCTGCAAGAACAAAAAGGCTTAATAAGGCAACTGAAAAGTAATTCTTCATCATGATATAATTTGTTTATTTAAGTTTATGTCTCTGCCCCCGGCTAGAGCCGAAAGGCCCGTACTGGTTTGATTTGAATAGACTGTAACAAAAATATAAGCCCTAAGAGAGCTATTTTGTTAACGCTTTGTTAAAAAGTGTTAAAACTAAATTGCCTAAGAGCGGGTTACGTATTTTTGTATTCGCATGAAGAAAAGGAGCATCACTTTAATTGTCGGCTTAATGACCATTGCCCTTATGGGTGTGATGGGGATGCAATTTTATTTTTTCAGAGAGTCATACCAGCTCCAGGAACGGCTTTTCGATCAGGCAGTGCACGAAGCGCTTAATAATGTAGTTGAGCGTATTGAGAAGAAGGACGCGAATAATTTTCTCGAAAAAAAGGCCGGGACGGTCCCGGTATACGTGCAGGAAAAGCCTGTAAAAGAGCCATTATTGGTAGAAAAAGTTGTGAAAACCCCAGCCAGGAGCCCGAGACGACCGAGGTTATCAGACGCTGGATATCTTCTCGGCGAACAGAGAAAAGCCGATAGTATCTTTTTGCTGCGGGACAGTATTTACAGGGCCAGGTATCCTAATGTGCTGATCATGGATGATGCAATAACCGCCGAAGAGCTAAAGGACCCGGAGTTTAACATTCGTGTTGATGTTACCCAGTATCTGGATGCCTTTGGACAGCTTCAGGAGCATACCCGGCAAACCCTGTCCAGGGCGAAAAGGCAGATGCAAGGCATCAATATGGAGACGGGTGAACAACAAGCAGCTTCGAAAAGAGATTCTGTACGGCAATACCTGGTACTTGATCCTATAGAAGGTGCATTTGTGCGGACTATTCCAAAACCCAAAATTACGTTTGTCCCCAGGGCGGAGCCCTCTCCGGAAAAGCCCCGGGACAAGGTTGAAAAAGTAAAGGATTATCTGGCGTCAGAAAATGAAAAGGAAGATGTGTTTAAAGACCTTTATACAGAATACCAGAATGTGCATGTTCCCCTGCATCAGCGTATCCATCCTCAAACCCTTGACTCAATGCTCAGGATGGAGCTGCGAAACCGGTCTATTTTAAGTGACTATGAGTTTAAAGTAACTTCCGCAAAAAGGGATTCCCTCATTTTTACAAGGGCTTCAAACCAAACAAAATTTCTTCCTTATAATAGTTATGAAACGCCGCTCTTCCCAAAGGACATCATCATGGACGCGGGTATGTTAACGATAACGTTTCCGGACAAGAACACCATTATCCTGTCCAACCTGACCGCAATGATGAGTTTGTCGGGCGGACTGCTCTTAATCCTTATTTTTTGTTTCGGATACACGATACATTCTATCCTGATGCAGAAAAAGATATCTGAAATGAAGACCGATTTTATCAATAATATGACACATGAGTTTAAAACTCCTGTTGCCACTATCATGATAGCAAGTGAAGCTTTGAAAGATCCTGAATTAGCCTCAGATAAGAAACGTATCGACCGCCTGGCAACTATTATTTACGATGAGAATGTTCGTTTAGGCAGTCATATTGAGCGGGTGCTGAATATTGCGAAGATCGACAAAGGTGATCTTAAGCTTGAGAACAAGGAAGTCGAAATGAACGATCTGCTGGCTGCTATTGTTGACAGTATGTCGCTTCAGCTTCAGAAGCGCAATGCTACCATGGAGCTCGATCTGCATGCCAAACAATCTGCAGTGATGGGGGATGAGCTTCATCTTTCCAATGTAATTTTCAACCTTCTCGACAATGCCAATAAATATAGTCCGGAAGATCCGAAAATAAAGATCAGTACCTTAAATTCCGGAAAGAATTTAATTATCAGGGTGGCAGATCAGGGAATTGGTATGAACCGGGATCAGCTAACCAAAATATTTGATCAGTTTTACCGTATCCCGACAGGCAACCGTCACGATGTAAAAGGCTTTGGTTTGGGCTTAAGCTATGTAAATAATATCGTGAAGAAGCTCCATGGTACGATCCGTGTAAAAAGTGAAAAGGATAAAGGTTCTGAATTTGAGATATGCCTGCCGCTTAAACATGCTTAACAAGCTGATATGAAAAAAATATTACTAGCCGAAGACGACCCTAACCTGGGGATGCTTTTGCAGGATTATCTGCAGTTGAAAGGAAAGTTCGAAGTGGTATTATGCCAGGATGGTGAAGAAGCGTTGAAGAGCTTCACTAAAGACCAGTTTGATGTGTGCATTTTTGATGTGATGATGCCGAAAAAGGATGGGTTTACCCTGGGCAAAGAGATTCGCAAGATCAATCCGGGAATACCGATCATATTTGCCACCGCCAAAGCCATGATCGAAGATAAATCGGAGGCCTACAGTCTCGGGGGAGACGATTATATTACAAAGCCATTCCGGATCGAGGAACTTCTTTTGCGGATCAATGCGCTTCTGAAGCGTGTTGCCGGTCCTGATAATAACGGAACGTCAGAGCTGCCTACCAAATTTGACATCGGCGACTACCGCTTTGACTATACCGCCCAGTTAATCTCTAATGGTGCCGGTCAGCAGAAAGTTTCTACCAAAGAAGCAGAGCTTCTGCGCCTGCTATGTCTTAAAAAGAACGAGGTCTTAACAAGGGAGGAAGCCCTGATCAGTATATGGCATGATGATAATTATTTCAATGGCAGGAGCATGGATGTCTTTCTGAGCAAGCTTCGTAAATATTTAAAAGAAGATCCCAAAGTTGAGATCATCAATGTTCATGGTAAAGGGTATAAGTTACTGGTAAACTAATTTGGAATTAGCAAATGTACATGGTGCTTCCGCACGCGTTTCGCGTGTGATTTTGTAATATTCTTCGTAATATTCCGCACGCGTGCCGCGTGTGCATGTATCTACAGATCAAACTTTATCCCCTGTGCCAGCGGTAATTTATCCGAATAATTTATAGTATTTGTTTGCCTGCGCATGTACGCCCTCCACGCATCAGATCCTGATTCGCGGCCACCGCCTGTTTCTTTTTCGCCTCCAAAAGCGCCTCCGATCTCTGCCCCGGAAGTCCCAATATTGACATTTGCTATGCCACAATCAGATCCTGAAAAAGACAGGAATTGCTCAGCTTCACGAAGATTTAACGTCATGATGGCTGATGAAAGGCCCTGTGGAACTCCGTTTTGCATGGCGATAGCTTCATCCAGTGTGTTATACTTCATCAGATAAAGGATAGGCGCAAAAGTCTCATGCTGAACAATTTCAGAATCATTACCAGCTTCAGCTATGCAAGGTTTGACATAACAGCCAGACTCGTATCCTTCGCCCTCTAAAACACCTCCTTCAACAACGAACTTTCCGTTCTGCGCTTTACATTTTTCAATAGACTCCATGTAGCTGTTAACGGCATCCTTATCTATAAGCGGACCTACATGAATATGTTCATCGAGCGGATTACCTATTTTCAATTGCCCGTAAGCTTTTATTAGCTTATCGCGGAAGCTATCATAAACACTTTCATGGATGATCAGCCTTCGTGTGGATGTGCACCGCTGGCCTGCCGTTCCTACAGCCCCGAAAACAGCTCCCACAAGCGACATATCGAGATCTGCATCTTTGGAAATAATTATTGCATTGTTCCCGCCCAGTTCTAACAGGCTACGTCCCAGGCGTGCGCCAACAGCTGCCCCTACTGCCTTGCCCATGCGTGTTGATCCGGTTGCTGAGAGCAGGGGAATGCGTTTATCATTGCTCATCGCTTCCCCAATGCTGCGATCGCCGATCAAAAGGCACGATACTCCATCCGGAACGTCATTGGCTTCAAAAACCTTTTGTATGATACGCTGACAGGCAATAGCTGTTAGCGGAGTTTTTTCTGAGGGTTTCCAGATGCAGACATTTCCGCATACCATTGCCAATGCCGCATTCCAGGCCCAGACTGCAACCGGGAAATTAAAGGCTGATATAATTCCTACGATGCCCAGGGGATGCCATTGTTCATACATCCGGTGCGCAGGCCGTTCAGAATGCATAGTTAATCCATACAGCTGTCGCGATAAGCCCACAGCAAAGTCACAGATATCGATCATCTCCTGAACCTCGCCATAACCTTCCTGGAGACTTTTGCCCATCTCGTAGCTTACAAGCTTACCCAGATCTTCTTTCTTCTCACGAAGGGCTTCACCTAACTGCCTGATCATCTCACCCCGTTTTGGAGACGGCCAGGTGCGCCATATTTTAAAAGCTTCTTCTGCTTTACCAACTGTAGCATTATAACCTTCAGTCCCTGCAAAACGTACCCGGGCTATCTCTTTTCCGTCAACCGGAGAAATTATGGCTTTGGTATGATCAGAACTGCTGCCGCTCCAGGCCTTTCCTGTACTGCTTGACTCATTAATTTGCTGGATCCCAAGGTTCTGCAGGAGGCTGCTGATATCTATTTGCATAAAATTTCGTATTTTTGTCAAAGTTAAGAATTTCTCCCAAGGCAGATAGCAGGATGACGTTTTATGAATTCTTCGCATGTATTAATTTATTTTCCAGGTCATTAACCTTAACGGTGTCAGGATGTGGAAAAATAAAACCGGGAGAATTGACTATTTGCCTTAAATTGATTGAAATATATCCCGGACAGGGTATACCGGGAGGGCGTTCTTAACCGTTTTATAGAAGGATGGAAGAAGATTTTGAGTTTGATTTTTCCGAAGATCCCAGATTTTCGGTAGAAAGATATGAAGAGATGATCCGTAACCAGGATCAGTATTTTTTTGATGCACAGGCATTTGAAAATATCATCGAATATTACATTGAGAAGAATGATCCGATAAAGGCATTACAGGTTGCAGAATATGCGATTAACCAGCATCCTTTTGCGGCGATATTCTCTGTTAAGCAGGCGCAGCTTTATGTAGCTACAAATCAGTTTGACCTCGCTTTTGAATCCCTGCGGAAAGCAGAAACCCTCGAACCTTCAGAAGCAGATATTTACACCATCCGGGGCAATATTTTTGAAGGGCTGGAGCGTCATGAAGAAGCGCTGGAAAATTATGAAAAAGCATTAGGCCTTGCTGAAAGTACCGATGAGATCCTGCTTCACATTGCTTATGTATACCAAAGCATGGGGGATTACGAGAGTTCCGTAAATTACCTCAAGCAGTGCCTGCAGCAGAATATGGAGAATCAGGATGCCTTATACGAACTGGCCTTTTGTTATGATGTACTGGACAAGCAGGAAGAAAGCATTAAGTTTTATGAGCAATACATTGATAATGAGCCATACTCCTATGCCGCCTGGTATAACCTTGGCAATGCATTCAATAAAATGGACCTTTATGAAAAATCTATTGATGCCTATGACTACGCAATTCTGATCAAAGATAATTTTGCTTCAGCCTACTTTAATAAAGGCAATGCCCTGGTGAATCTCGACCGTTACAGTGAGGCCATCGATGTTTACAAACAAACATTTGAGTATGAGCCGCCAAGCGGCGATACTTATTGCGCGATAGGTGAGTGCTATGAAAAGCTGGAGCGCATGGACGAAGCGCGATCTTATTATAAGAAAGCGGTTAAGCTTGATCCTGCCCAGTCAGATGCCTGGTTTGGCATTGGTGTGACGCTTGATTTTGAAGAAAGATACTTTGAATCACTTTATTTCTACAGAAAGGCGCTTGATCTCGACGATAAAAATGCAGATTACTGGTTCGCCATAGCTGATGCCCAATACAAGCTTAAACAACTGGATGAGTCAGAAAAAGCGTATGAGAAGGTTCTTGAATTAAACCCGGTTGATATTGAGGCTTGGCTTGATTATTCTTCTATATTATTCGAACAGGATAAGTTATCATCGGCAATTGAGGTAATTTCTGAGGGCATAAAAAATAATCCGGATGCAGCCGAGCTGTATTACAGGATGGTAGCCTATCTTTTCGCGGCCCACGAACATAGTGAGGCGCTGATCTACCTGGAAACTGCTTTGAAGACCGATCCTGAGAAGCATCATATCTTATTCGAATACCTTCCCCAATTGCATGAAAACAAGGTTATCGTCGATATTATAAACCGTTATACCCGCTAAAAACCATTAAAATTTTTCAGGCTTTAGGTTTTGATTTTTTTTTGGAGATTTGCACCTAATTAAATGTGCGCTTGCTTCGTTAGAATTTTATAACAAGCAAGTCTTATCCAAAGCATAAACTATACATGAACTATACATTAAAGAATATTCCCGAGCGTACTCAAAAGCCCCGTGTTAACGGACTGACGATGGTTATGGATAAGGGCTTAAGTGTGCGCGAAGTCGAAGATTTTCTTGAAGTTGCCGGCCCCCATGCCGACATCATTAAATTAGGTTGGTCTACATCTTATGTAACACCTAACCTGGAACGAAAATTAAAAGTTTATCGCGATGCAAACATTCCCGTATATTTCGGCGGAACCTTGTTTGAAGCATTTGTCATTCGGAATCAATTTGATGATTACCGCCGTATCCTGGATAAATATGGGATGGATCTGGCTGAAGTATCAGATGGCTCGATAGACATTCCCCACGAAGAAAAATGTGAATATATTAGAAAACTTAGTGAGCAGGTTACTGTTATATCTGAAGTTGGATCAAAGGATGCTGCAAAGATCCTGGCCCCTTACAAATGGATAAACCTGATGAAAGCGGAAATAGAGGCCGGAGCCTGGAAAGTAATAGCTGAAGCAAGAGAGGCAGGAAACGTGGGTATTTTCCGGGATTCGGGAGAAGTAAGGCAAGGGCTTATAGACGAGATCTTAACCCAGATACCCGCGGAGACGATCATCTGGGAGGCTCCTCAAAAAGCCCAGCAAGTATGGTTTATAAAACTGATCGGGTCTAATATTAATCTGGGTAATATTGCCCCTGCAGATGTTATTCCTGTAGAAACATTAAGACTGGGACTAAGAAGCGACACGTTTGATCATTTCCTGAATCTCTAAACAACTACTCGGTCCGCGACAAAGATCTTGCCGGTGTAAACGAAAAACCTCAAATGAAGAAATACGGCCTGATTGGATTCCCATTAACTCATTCTTTTTCCAAAAAGTACTTTACAGATAAGTTTGAAAAAGCTGGATTGGGAGATCTTGAGTATGAATTATACCCTCTTCAGAATTTAAGCGACCTGCCGGAGCTGATCAACGAAATTCCTGAGCTGTGCGGTTTGAATGTTACTGTGCCCCACAAAATAGGGGTCATGTTCTACCTGGATAAGATAGATCCTGCCGCAAAAGAGATTGATGCGGTTAATTGTATTAAGATTGTTAACCATCAGCCCGTTGAGGCTTTTTTCAGCGGCGAATTATCGTCCACGAAAATGCGTCTCGAAGGGTATAATACCGACGCCTTTGCTTTTGAAGCATCCCTGAAGCCCCTGTTGAAGAAACATCATCAAAAAGCATTAATTTTAGGCAATGGCGGAGCTGCAAGAGCTGTGGCGTACGTATTGGATAAGCTCCATATTTCATACCGGCTTGTTTCACGACGTGCAATTGGCAAGCAGATCACATACAAGCATCTAACTGCAGATGTAATTAAAGATCGCTTACTGATCATCAACACCACCCCACTTGGCACGGCTCCAAATATTGAGGAATGCCCTGAAATACCTTACGAGCTGTTAACACCAAAGCATTTGTTATACGACCTGGTGTATAATCCGGCGGAGACTGAGTTTTTGAAACGCGGCAAGCTACAGGGCGCGGCCATAAAGAACGGACTTGAAATGCTTGAACTGCAGGCAGAAAAGTCATGGGAAATATGGAATAGCTAAGAATGAAGAAGCCCGTTTTATTTGGTCTTTTTCTTCTATGTTTTTTTCTGGCTAACTGCACCTCAGATTATTCTCCCAAGCCCAGAGGTTACTTCAGTATTAAATTTCCAGAGAAAAAATATCAATCCTACGACGGAAGCTGTCCTTATACCTTTGACTACCCGGTATATGCAAATCTATTGCCTGATACTCAAAGGGGCGCAAAACCCTGTTGGCTGGATGTTTCCTTCCCCGAATTCAACGGAAAGATCCATCTGAGCTACGAAGCGGTTAAGTCAGAAGAACATTTTAACCAGCTGGTTGAAGATGCCAGGACCTTCGCATTTAAGCATACGGTTAAAGCTACTTCTATTGACGATGGAAGAATATCGTATCCGGAAAGGAAGATCTACGGGACCTACTACACTATTGACGGCAATACAGCATCGTCAATTCAATTTTTTCTGACAGATAGTACCAGAAATTACCTTCGCGGTGCTTTGTATTTTAACGAACAACCTCGCCAGGATTCAATTCAGCCTGTTTTAGACTTTATTAAAAAGGACATCGATGTAATGATAAAATCTTTTAAATGGAAAAGGTAAATTAGTTTCTTTTTTAGGTAAATCCCTAATTTTGATAAGATAAACAAGGGTTCTGTTGTTTTTGACTTCTATTACTTTCTCTTACTACCGGATATTTTCTTACATTTTTCATACGATCCTTCTTACATTCCAATGTTGGGCAGAAGGTCGACCGTAGTGTTCTTCTTTGTATCAATGATTTTCCCGTAGATTTGCGTAGTGCCAATATCTTTATGTCCTAATAGTTTTGATACCGTAAAAATATCTGCTCCATGCTTTTAGACAATATGTAGCTTTTGCGAAGACCATACTGGAATAGATATAAAGCTTAATTATCTGCACTCATCGTGGCCAAAATTTTTAGTGGTGGCGCTATTTCATCAATAAAATGAAGTTTAAGCGGCACGGTTATTGGACAATTGTACTATAAGACCCCATTCCCTATATTTCTAATAATTTCTACAATTGCTATTATGAAATATTTGTCTGTTGTTCACCCATCATTTTTTATTAGTAATACTATTTGCCGCTCGTTTAAAAAGAACAAGATCGAAGATATAACGCAGAGCAGGTCACCACCTTAATCGGAAGCAAAAACTTTTGCTACGCCGCAATTTTTATCGCTGCTGACTAATTTGAATTTAAAATATAGATCAATTCTTCATCAATAACCTTTTACCATGAAAATGAAACTATTTACCTTGCTGTCGGGCAAAACCATTCGATCAGCACAAATTTTATTTGTCTCCCTTATAATCGTAATTTCTAGTTGCAAGAAAAGGGACAATGTCGCCTTTCCCTTAATAGAAGTACCAAGTGGCTTTAAGGTTGAAAAAGTTGCGGAAGGTTTAAATTTTCCAACTGCTGTTGTGTGGGATGACCAAAATACCATGTATATAGTGGAAGCTGGTGGCGGATTTTTACAAGAACCACCTCCGGCAAGGATCTTGAAAATTGCTAATGGACAGAAAACTGAAATTGTTAACCTTACGGCAAAAGGCGTAGTAGCTCCGGTTGTTGGTTTTACCTATCATAACAATGCTTTCTATATAACACACCGGGCCAGCAATATGACAGGTGCCGTTTCACGTATTTCAAAAGATGGGGCCTCTCTAAACCAAATATTGAGTGGTTTTGTTGACGGAGGGTCGGAGCATCCGCTTAACGACATTAGGATGGGGCCAGATGGAAGAATGTATTTAGCAACCGGACCGGCAGGCAAC
>JBBJNR010000022.1:0-43311 GCA_037719315.1 Daejeonella sp. | reverse complement strand
GGAGCCCAAGGCACCTGGGGATTGACGAAGGCTTTTGTTTCTTTTGGCCTTCAAAAGAAATATGCCCATCCCGGCAACAGAGGGAGGCAAGGATATAGAGGGGACTTTGTTTTGGCGTGTTGATAATAATCTGGTTTTACAAAATAAAGACCAGGGTTTTTTGCTATTTCATGATTTAACCGGACACTAGTGATTATCAGATTTGCTAATTATCAGTAAGATATCTACCATAGCCTGAGATGATAAAAAGCCATCGTGCTGATAAATGATCTCATTCCGGCTGTTGAGAAGGCAAAACGATGGGTAGGAAACCTGTCCGTTCATTGTACCCAATTCCTGAGCCAACTCATGAACGCCCTCTTTGTGTTTAAATCTTCTTCCCGCAAATAATATATCGTCCTTTTGTTCCGCATTGAGAAATACAGTGTAGAACTTAGCTCCCAGAAGTGCCGACACTTTTTTATTTTTTAACATGGTGTTCTTCATTGCATGGCAATATTTGCACCAGGTGGTCATGATGAGTACAGCAACAGGTCGTGGTTCTTTGATTTGCAATGCTTTAAGATCTTCGAAAGCAACTGACTGACTTTGTCCCATTACATTAGCTGATGAAAGAATCAGGATTGAAAATATAATGGAGATCCGGAACATGCTATTTTATCGTCAATCTAACCCCTAAAAATCCACGGATCCCCTGATTCGGAGCGTACACATATCCTGGATCGAAAGTCAGGGCATAAGGGTTACCCGGGCTGGTCACCACATTTCCTGAGGCATCTGTCTGCACATTTTTATCAAAGGGATCGCGGCTTCGGGCAATCAAGAATGGTTCTGACCTTCCCGGTATCCAGTTGAGCAAATTCTTGACACCTCCATAAATTTCAATCTCTTTTAATCCAGTGTAAGTAAACTGGATGTTTTGTAAACTCCAGACTGGCGATAATCCGCTTCTGGGATCTGAATTGCCCAGACGCGGTAACAACATTGGTCCGTATATATTCCCTGTATAATCTAACCCCAGCTTGAGCCTCTCTAATTTGTAGGAAACTCCCCAGGTACCGGTCCATTTTTCTGTAAGCATTGGCCTTGCCCTTTGCTGAGAACTAATGTTCTTTGAAAATACATCAAGTAGAGACCCTCCTGCAAGTATTTTAATCCCATTGGTAAATGCCATGTCAAAGTTTGCGCTTATTCCCCGGGAGACTGCATAACCATCCAGATTACTATAAATGATCTGGTTTGGATCGCTTAAATAATCCGGAATAATCTGGTTATTAAAGTGCGTATACCATGCTGAGGCGTCTACATTAATAAAACTTCCACTTTTGAAATAGATCTTTTTAATAAAATTCAGATTTGCATTGTAGCTTCTTTCAGGTCTTAGTTCTTCTGTAACTATCACGTCTCTTGATCCCGTAAGAGCCGCATGTTCTTCAGTAAACAAGCTGACTACCCGAAAGCCCGTTCCTGCATTAAAGCGTAGAATATTATTTTCGTTAAGAATCCATTTATAGGCTAGTCTGGGAGTAAATATATTTCCGTGAACGGAGTTATAATCGTACCTCACACCCAGTAACATTTTATGTTTTTCTGAAAAAGCTATTTCATCCTGTAGAAATATGCCTGGCAACCACACTTTATCTGCATTATTCGATCCATTCCGGAATGCTGTAGCCGGGGTATTGTCATCGTACATGGTGTATCTTAATGCAGTGCCCAGCAGCAGATCATGCTCTTTTATCTTTTTATCCCATGTTAGTTGTGCAAATGCGATTTTTTGTCTTGCATCATATATTGTACTCCCGTAAACTGAATTTTGAGCGTGATCATTTAAAGAAAAAGCAAACCTCATGGATTCTTTAACCGGAAGCTGGTAATTGCCCAAAAGCTCCCAGCGATTTGTATAAATGCTTTCGGCATACCTGTCGGTACCTCCCCTAAAAGAAGGGCTCCATGTAATATCTCCTCCCCACCGATCTTCATAGTTATAACGGGCTGCAAGACTGAACTGACGATTTTCCTTTCTATTGAAATTCCATTTCTGAAAGATTGATATCCGGTCTTGTTGGGTTACATCTGTAAAATTATCCCCATTATTGTCGATCCTGTTTCCATATTTAAAATAATTAATCCCTGTTAGTACTTCAGCTTTTTTTCCTGCTGCGAATTTAAATCCTACATCCGTATTAACCTCCCCCCAGGAAGTTGTAAACATATCCCCTGAAAATGCAGGAGCATTCTGAGGTTTGCGAGTAATAATATTAATTAGACCTCCTACAGCTTCCGACCCATACAAGGAAGATGCCGGCCCTTTAACAATTTCTACGCGTTCAATTAATGCGTTTGGTATACCTGAAAGACCATATACAGAGGAAAGCCCGCTTACGATCGGCATTCCATCTATAAGAATCATGGTATAAGGACCCTCCAGCCCATTAATATGAATATCCCCTGTATTACATACATTACAATTGAGCTGAGGTCTGACCCCATTGACGTTCTGTAATGCATCAAATACAGATGGAGTTGGATTTTTCCTGAAAAATGCTGGGCTATATACTTCTACAGGTACGGGACTAGCCAGTCGGCTTACCTCCTTCATTGTTCCAGTCACCACTACTTCGTTAAGGGAAGATGTTTCTGATAGCAGAAGAGAAAAATCAGTTTGCAAATCCTTTTCTGGCTCTACATTTATGGTTTTGCTCTGTGTTTTATAACCCACTGCAGATACCATGATAATGTATTTACCCGGATTTAAGTTTTCTAAGGTGAATCGTCCGGCTGAATCTGTTGATGTTCCATACCTCGTATTCTTGACAGAAACAGTAGCGAATGAGATAGTTCCTTCAGCACTTACTGTACCGTGTACTTTGCCAGTTTGGGCTGAAGCAACCAATGAAAGAAGTAAGAAACTTAAAAATATTGTATAAATCTTCATAATTGAGTAAAAGCAAATAGTGATTGCCAAAAATAATAAATTAGATTAATAAAAATACTATTTTAGATTAACCTAAAAAAATATTTATTGTTTTATATTTTAACTAAATTTCTGTTATCGGAATTTTTCGGATATTTGTATCAGAGAATTTATGGGAACCGGAATAAATATTAAGAATAAAAGGGCTTATTTCGAGTATCACATACTCGAAACCTTTACCGCAGGAATTAAACTGCTGGGTACGGAGATAAAATCTATACGTGAAGGTAAAGCTGATATTAATGATGCCTTCTGCGCCTTTCTTGATGCTAACCTGTATGTAAGAAATATGCAGATCGCAGAATATTCCCATGGGTCATTTTACAATCATGAGGCCAAACGGGACCGGGTGTTACTTCTTAACAAAAAGGAACTGTCCAAATTACGCACTAAAATAGAGGAGAAAGGATTTACAATTATCCCGCTAAGGATATTTACGAGTGAGAGAGGATTTGCTAAACTTGAAATAGGTCTCGCCCAAGGCAAAAAGATATACGATAAGCGCGAAACTCTGAAAGACCGTGATGCGAAAGTGGAGATGAGCAGAGCGATGAAGAGGTAAATACAGTTGGGCTGTGAGCTACCGGTTACAGGCTGGACGGAAAACAGTTGGTTAAAAACTTATATGATTATCCTTTCCAGCGTTTAGGCTATCCGCGTAGCCAGGCAACTAACAACAGGCAACTGGTAACTCATTTACCAAGCCTGCTCCCCCACCAAGGGAACAAATCTGAATGTATCCAAAACAATTTTCTCAAAATCATTATCGCTGGATCTCAATACAGTAATCATCTTTTGAGATTTTTCATCACCAACCGGGATGACTAGGATCCCTCCAATTTTTAATTGTTTGAGAAGTATTTGAGGTACGAGTGGGGCTCCTGCAGTTACAATTATCTTATCGTAGGGGGCTTGCACTTCGATTCCCTTTGATCCGTCGCCGAAGAAAAACTCAGGTTTATATCCAATATGAGGCAGTACTTGTACCGTGCGGTTATAAAGTTTCTCCTGTCTTTCGATTGTGTAAACCTTTGCTCCCAGCTCAAGCAGAATGCAGGTCTGGTATCCTGAACCAGTACCTATTTCCAGCACTTTATCACCCTTTTTTATATGCAAGAGTTCAGTTTGATAAGCGACGGTGTAAGGCTGCGAGATAGTCTGACCATCGCCGATGGGAAAAGCTATATCTTTGTAAGCCTGTTCCCAGAACGTTTCGTCAAAAAAATAATGCCGGGGGACTTTCCCGATTGCTTTCAAAACCCCCTCATCATTTATTCCGCGCTCCCTTAGTATCTCAACCAGTTTTTTGCGGGCGCCCCTTTCACGGTAGTTATCAATTAATTTGTGTGCCATTTCTATGATCAAAAGTAGTCTTAAGAGAGGATATCCGGGGAATTAATTTTGAAAAGAGGTGAAGCAGGATTCAGTCTGAGGACTGAGGTCTGACGCTGTGGTCGGAAAAGAATTCCAGCTAAAAGAAATATGATCTAAATCAAATTTTCGCTTTCAACTTTCCCTTTCAACTCAATAAGGATCCACATCCACCTGGATATAAACCCCCTTATTAGCGGCATCCGCATCAAAATTTAAAAGAATGTCGCGAAGGGCGTCTTTTATTTTCTGAACGGAAACCCCTTCCTTCTCAACTTTGATCAAAATAGTTTGGATATAATAATTCCTGATCCTGCTAACCATCGGTGCTTCGGGGCCTAGAATACGATCGGCAAATTGTGACCGGAGAATAGATGCCAGGGATACAGCGATATAGACCAATTTGCTGATGTCTTTATGTTTAACGTCCAGCTGGATCAGCCTGTATAATGGCGGATAATGAAAATTTCTTCTCTCCAGGATCTCTGTATCAAACATTTCCTCATAGTTGTTACGGATCACCTGGCTGATCACCCGATGTGACGTGTCATATGCCTGAATGATGACCTTACCTTGCTTTGTTCGCCGGCCTGCACGGCCTGCCACCTGTGAAAGCATCTGAAAGCTTCTCTCAAATGCCCGGAAGTCAGGATAGTTCAGCATGCTGTCGGCGCTAATAATTCCAATGGTAGTTACGTTTCCGAAATCCAGCCCCTTTGCTACCATCTGTGTTCCGACCAGGATATCAATACGTCCCTCCTCAAAATCATTCAGCAATAACTGAAAGCTATTACGCGCCCTGGTAGAATCGAGGTCCATACGGGCAATTCTGGCATCCTGAAATAAGATTTGCAGCTCATCCTCAATTTTTTCAGTCCCGAAACCTTTTTGTTCAATTTTTGTCGAACCGCATGCAGGACAGGCAATGAGAACCTCCTGTTTGTAGCCGCAATAATGACAATGGAGCTTAGCACTGCTTTTATGAAATGTTAGACTCACGTCGCAGTTAATACATTTCGGCGTATATCCGCAAGTGGTACATAAAAGGAATGGGGTGTAGCCCCTTCGGTTTTGAAATAATATGACCTGTTCCTTGCGGGAAAGCGCTCCGGCGATTTCATTCATCAAGACAGATGTGAAGTGCGATTGCATCGTTTTCCTCTTCGTCTCTTCAGCGATGCTTACCACTTCGATTATGGGAGATTTAACGCCTCCAAATCTGCCTCTAAGAACCACGAAGCCATATTTTTTAATTTTTGCATTATAGAAGCTTTCGAGGCTGGGAGTTGCAGATCCCAGAATGACCTTGGCCTTATGAAGATGGGCGAGATATATGGCCGTATCCCGTGCGTGATAGCGCGGCGCCGGATCGTATTGCTTATAAGAAGATTCGTGCTCTTCATCAACGATGATCAATCCCAAATTTTGAAAAGGAAGGAAAATTGCCGATCGCGCACCTAAAACAATTTTATATTCCCCTTTCAATACTTTCTGCCATACCTCTGCTCTTTCACCATCGTTAAACCTGGAATGGTATATGCCCACCTGTCCCCCGAAGTATTGCCGCAGACGCTCTATGACCTGGGTAGTTAATGCAATTTCGGGCAACAGATACAGCGTGTGCTTTTCTTCAAGCAGCATTTTTTCGATTAAACGGATGTAGATCTGGGTTTTGCCGGAAGATGTTTCACCATAAAGTAACACCACATCCTTCTCCTCTAAAACTTCGTTGATATTTTTCAATGCCGTATTCTGGGCCGCGTTTAACTCAAATTTAAGCAGAGTTTCGAGCTCTTCAGAGTTTAAACGGCTTACGATCTTGTCGTCCTGGATAAATATCTCTTTATCAAGGAGGGACTTCAACGCGGCGGGGCTGCTTCCGCTTGCTTCGATTAGATCCGATTTAGATATTTCAGATTGATGTTTTTCAAGTTTAAAATAAGCAAGCAAGAATTCAAGTTGCTTAGGCGCCCGTTCCAAAACTTCAAACAAAGCCTTGCGGTTTGCCGGATCACGATATTGATCATTCAATGAAATGAATGCCTTTTTGCGGGGTTTGAACTTCTCGGTGATCTCTTCTGAAATTATAATGATATTTTTCTCGAAGAGGGAACGAAGCAACGGAAAAACTGTTTTCTGTCCCAAGAGCTTGCTGATATCGCTTATTTTTAACTCTGAATGAAGGTCCAGAGCATCCAGAATTAGAAATTCCTTGTCTGAAAGTTGATCTTTGTTGTGCTCGGAAGAAGGGTTTAGTATGATCCGGGTTTCACTGGCCAGCTTCAGGGCAGCCGGCAAAGCTGCCTGCATCACTTCCCCTAAATGACAGAGGTAATATTCAGAGATCCACTTCCAAAGCCTAAGTTGAAAATCTTTCACTATAGGTTGTTCATCCAGGACATCAATGATATATTTTGCTTCGTATAGTGACGGGGGTGTTTCAGAGATGCCATAAACAATTGCTGTGTAGATCTTACTTTTACCGAACTGCACGACCACGCGCTTTCCGATCGCAACCAGGTCAGCCATCTCAAAAGGAACACGGTAAGTATATGTTTTAGAAATGGCAAGGGGCAGAATAACTTCTACAAAAAGAGTTTTGCGCGCGATACCCGGCGTCTCGTAAAATTCCAGCATTATTTATTCTTAATTGTAGCTACCAGGAGGCTTGTCCAGCCAAGTATGAAGAGCAAACCTCCTAAAGGTGTTACCGGGCCAATAAAAGAAACTTGGGTAATATTTAAAATATCCTTTAGAGCTAAAAGATATAACGATCCGGAAAAAAACAATATCCCAAAAGTAAAAAACCAGGAAGCTGCATTAATTGCCCGGCTTTTAAATCGTGAAAATGTCGCCAGGAAGAGTAAAGCTAACGTATGATAAAACTGGTATTGAACTGCGGTATGCCAAATATCAAGTTCGGCCGGATCGATCAGCTTTTTTAAGCCATGAGCACCGAAGGCTCCCAATATAACAGCAAGAATTCCAAACACCGAAGCGATAATAATTATCCGTTTGTTCATATTGTTAGATTAGATTGCTAATTTAACAAACATGTTAGCAATTCTTCTGCTAACGCATAAAAATATAAATTTGCTAAAAGAGGAAATTTAATGAAGATAATACTTGGGGTAACGGGCGTTCTACTGCTTACTGTATTTTCCGTCGCCTATTTATATTTTTCAAATCTTACTGTTGATAGCCGTAGTAATGATAAGACCCTGGCAGGTATACCCTCAGATGCATCGGTCATCTTCCAGTTTTCGAACGACCAGAGTTTGTATGAGATTTTCAGGGATTATACCGTGTTTGATGCGATCACCGGCTCTGAAAAAAAAGAACAGCTTTCATGGTTAAAGCAACTGTTCCTTAACAATGAGGAATTTTATTCAAATACTCGGGGACAGAAAATATTTTTATCATTTCACCCCCTAAAAGTAGATAGCGTGGCTTTTTTATGCCTGATGCCTTTAAACGGGGGCATAAAAATAACAGATGCAGAGCTGGGCCTTAAAAAGCAACAGGGAAACCGGCTTGTTAGAACCGACTCAGCCGGATTTTCATTGCTCTCCATCCAAAACAACCGGGTCCCCGGGACTTTTTATTTAGGCATAGCGGGTGGCATTGCGAGGGGAAGCTTTTCGAAAGAATTACTACTCAAAAGCCTGAGTGAGAGTTCAAAAAAGATCAATCCTGAATTCATTAAAGAAGTAAATAATTCGATCCTTAAAGACCAGAATGGCTTGGCAAACCTTTTTATCAATCATAATACCCCTGGATTTCTTAATTTTTTTTTCAAGCTAAACCCAAATGGAAATTTCGCCCTTTTTAACAGCTTTTCTGCTCATGCGTCACTGAGCATGAATTATAAAAGTGATGCCCTGATGTTTAATGGCGCAACTCGAATAACAGGTGATAAAAATGGCTATTTAAGCTTATTCCTGAACCAGCGACCGGTAAAAAATACCATAAAGAGAATAGCTCCTTACAATTTATCGAATTCCGTATCCTACGGCTTATCGGATTATGCCCTATTCCATAATGACCTGAAGAACTTGTTTAAGCAAAGAAATGAGCTTACAAAATTAAACGAACAGATTAAGGTTATTACGGACGAAACAGGCATTAATCCGGATCGCGATATTAAAAAATTATGGGGCAATGAGTTCAGCACCTTACAGCTATCAACTTATGAAAATCTGGCGATCATCAGGTTAAGTAATGGGAGACAGCTGTCATTCTTCTTAGAGCCGGCCAGCTCCAAATATTCTGAAGCAGTACAAAAATTAAATTATGCAAACCTATTTTACTATTATTTTGGCGATCCGATGAAAAAGTTCACGCTTCCATTTTATGCCATAACGGATAATCTCATCATTATTTCGAATTCACCCGAAACTGTCCAGCGATTTTTAAACGATTACAATTCAGGAAGATCGCTGTACGGGGTGGAAACGTTCACTCAATTTGATCAGCTCATTGCAGACCAAAGCAACATATCATTTCTTATGCATTTTGGCAATTCGGGCGGTCTTATTAAAAGCTTACTTAAAAAGAAATATTCAGACATCTTCACAAGCAGTGAGTATGGATTAAAGAATTTTTATGGTTTATCTTACCAGCTTACGAGTAATAAAGATCACTTTTTTACTAACTTTTATATGGGATATGAAAATACGGTAACGGACAGCGTAGATTCGCTCGTATATAAGGACAGCGCAGTCCTTAATTAAATTTTCTAACCCTGGATATTTATATTTCATTGAAAAAGATATTTATATTTTCATTGGTTTTCATGTCTCTCAGTCCGCTTTATGCTCAGCAATTCGGGCTTTACAACAGTCGCACTCTTTACGATGTATTTGAAAACCCATCTCAAAGCGCTTATCAGATAGATACAAGCAGGAGAATTGCTTTCAATTTTTTTATTCCTACGTTCGCAGTAAACGGATCATTTAGCGGATCAGCAGCTCCGGCATTTAAAGCGCTGATCTATGATGGTAAACTAAACGGTGATAATATCCCGCTTGGTCAGAACGGGTACAATACCCTGACCCTGAATACAAATACCTACATAGCTATGCTGAGGATCCTGAAAACCGTAAAAAAGTCACAGGAATTCGGGATATCCTGGCAAATACGGACTGATGGCCGGATCAAGGCTACCAATGAAACACTGGCAATATTCGATAATTACCAACTCTTTTCGGGAAACTCTTTTCAGGGCTTATTTAATGATAAGGGATACAATCAATCTTACCATCAATTTAGTCTGGTTTACAGGCAAGATTACAATAAGCGTTTGGCGCTTGGCGCAAAAGCAAGTGTGTTGAGTGGTATAGCTTATACCGCTTTTGAGGCCTTTGAATCGGAATTGAATATCGACAAGGAAAATGACAGGATCGAAGTGAACATTTTAGGGGGCCTGAGATCTAGCTTTAAGTTCGACAACGTTGACTCAATTGCTGTATATCCGAAGTTTAAAAATCCGGGATTATCTTTCACAGGTAGCGCAAGCTATAAATTTCGCAATGGATGGTTTGTACTGGGAAACTTAAAAGATATCGGCTTTATTAAATGGAATAAAGACTCTTACGAGTATAATTTCAATGCAGGTAATATTATTATAGATAATGCCTCCAACTCCACAGCAGATAACAGGCTGGCGGACAGCGTGGATCAGAGGATCAGCAACAGCACTGCCCGAAGGTCTTATTTCAGTTCCTTAAACGGAAAAGCAGAAGTTCTGATCAATAAGGATTTCGGGAATTACCAGCCTAACTTAATTCTTTCAAAAAGTTTATATTATGATGGGGGAAACGTCGTTTTAACAAATAATTATCGTTTTAAAGATCTTGTTTTTACGTTGTCTGCAGATTACAATACCGATAAATTCCTGGCAATTGGCGGACAGTTTATGGTTAAATCGCCGAATACAGAATTTTTTCTCGGAAGTGATCATCTCCTGAAAACTTTCCAAACAATTAGTGATGCCAGAAGAGAATCTGCTCCCTATTCTGCAGGCTATGCGGGAGCATCCTTTTACATGGGGTTCGGCATGAAATTCGGGCGGGTACTTGAACATCCCGCGAATGCCAATAATATACCTGGCTTTGACAGAAATCCTGATGGGGGGTTTTTGAGAAGGTTATTTAAGAAAAATTAGTTGCGGCCCGGAGGTCGGCAAACGGCTCACGGCGAACAGTAAATCAGGTTCCCGGGAATTTTGCTGGCTTGCCGGCCAGAAAATCTTTCAAATAGAATGGCTCAAAGTAAGCCATGTTTTCTATATCTCCGGCGTTTAATTTCTTGTCGGCCAAAGGGCTTAAGTGCGCAGCAGAATTCTCAAATTCTACGAACCTGATATTAGACATTTCTGCAAACAATTCTGTGAACTTAGATGATCCGTCTCCAAATAATATGATGTCAGAATCTTCGAACTGCTCAAACGATTTGCTGTCGACTATCTTCGCGTTAACAGGTTCAATGATGGTCAGGTCTGTTCTGTAAATGGCCGTGTAGACTTCCATTCTCCTGGCATCTATCATCGGAACAAGGAGAGCCGAAGTCCCGATCTCAACCTGTCCGAGTATCCCCGAAGCCATGGCTTCCAGCGTACCTACACTTATCAGCGGTATATCAAGTGCGTAGCAAAGACCCTTTGCTGTTGAAACCCCAATCCTTAGACCTGTATATGATCCCGGCCCCTTACTAACCGCAACTGCATCCAGATCCGAATATTTCTTTCCCGCGGCCTTCATCACATCCTCTATAAACAGCGTGATATGGCTTGCGTGCACATTCCGTTCATTGACCTCTTTAATTGCGATGACATCCCCTCCTGCACATAACGCAACGGAGCAGGATGTGGTAGCGGTTTCAAGAAGTAAAATCAGTTTTTTGTGCATAGTAATTGATCTAATCAACAGTCAGGGAACCGGGTCGTGTCCATGACCACCCCATGGATTGCAGCGCCCTATGCGCTTTATGGTGAGCCATCCCCCTTTAAAAGGGCCGTACTTTTGAATTGCTTCCGCACCATAATGTGAGCACGAAGGGGTAAAACGACAGGATCTGCCGAGCAATGGCGAGACCAGGTGCTGATAAATCTTTATCAGGAAGAGAAAACAAGCAGCAATTGCCGGTTTAAACAGTCTATTCCACATGGATTTCCAAATATGCTTTTTTTAATTTTACCATGGCAGCATTAAATTTCTTTTCCATAAAATCATACTCAGCAATGTTATTCCCGATATAATTTATACCCAGGATCAGGCTTGCTGCATGTTCATTTAAAAAAGGATATAACTGTTCAGATTTTTGCAGACGGTAGATCTCCCGGATCCTTCGTTTAATAAGGTTGCGGTCTACCGCGCGCTTGAATTTCTTCTTAGGGACACTGATCAATACCTGCACAGGAACATCAGATGGCAGGCTCTCAGGTAGCCATACAATGCGAAAAGGATATAACAAAAAAGAAGAACCGTTATGAAAAAGCTTGTCTATAAGCTTAATACTACATAACCGTTCTTCTTTACTAAAATTATACATTTTGATTGTTTTTAGCCGGATTTACAAGCAGAATTGATCTGCAATTTCGGTAAAAAGGCTACGAATACAATCAAATTATGCTTTGTGGCGACGCTCGTCAGATACAGATAATCTTTTTCTACCCTTAGCTCTTCTGGAAGCTAATACTCTTCTTCCGTTAGCACTGCTCATACGTTCTCTAAATCCGTGCTTATTTCTTCTTTTTCTTTGAGAAGGCTGGAATGTTCTTTTCATGACTTTGTTAATCTATTATTGCTCTAAAAAACAGGAGTGCAAATATAAGGTTGATTTTCCACAAATCAAACAATAGATTAAAAATAAGCTAGTGCCCTCTGAATATTCATTGATCAGTTTTTTTGATTTTTCAGAATATCCCTGATATCCGTAAGCAAAGATTCTTCTTTTGTAGGCGCGGGAATGACCTCAGGTTCCGGTTCCTTCTTACGTTTGAGTGCATTAATAGATTTGATTAGAAAAAAAATACAAATAGCAACAATGAAGAATTGAATAAATGAATTGATAAATTTCCCATAACGGATTGCCACTTCTTCAACCTTATTGATTGCATCGGCGGGAACGAGGATTATTTTTTTATCGACAAAATCAATGCCGCCTGTAGCATATCCAATCGCCGGCATAATGACGTCATCTACCAGAGATGTTACGATCTTACCAAAAGCAGCACCGATAATAACCCCAACCGCTAGATCTATGACATTGCCTTTGGATATAAATTCTTTAAACTCTTTAATAATTGCCATTACATACTAATTAAACCATTATCGGTTAAATCAAAAATAGGTTTTGAATGTTAATTAACAAAATAAATCTGGGCACAGGCAGTTCAGGAAAATGATATTTTTAAGTATGTTATCCCATCCCATCATTATTATGTAATTTTACCCCTCAGACCGTAATATGTTAAGACAAAACCTTCAACAAAAGCTTCTCCAGAAACTTTCTCCGCAGCAGATACAGTTTATCAAGCTCTTGCAGGTGCCCACTGTCTCACTTGATACCCGCATTAAAGAAGAGCTGGAGGATAACCCGGCGCTTGAAGACCTCAGTCTTGCCAATATGAATGAGCCGGCTGAAGAGTATCCGGACAGAGATCCCGAAGACGATAATTTTAATGCAGAGGATAGCGGGGAAAGCATGGATGAGTTTAACGTGGACGATTATCTTCAGGACGACAGTTTGAATGATTACGGCTCAAAATATGACCAGAACAGTGACGATGATGATGACCGTAAGGAAATACCCATAGCAATTCAAAGTTCGTTCTTTGAAAGCCTCCAGGCCCAGCTCGACCTGGTGCCCTTGTCCGATAAGGACTTTAGGGTAGGTCAGCAGATAATTGGCAGCCTTGATGATGATGGTTATCTCCGAAGGCCGATCGGATCCCTTGTAGACGACCTTGCCTTTTCTCAGAATGTTTTTGCAGAAGAAGATGAATTACTTGAAATGCTCAAGGTCATTCAGGCGTTTGACCCGGCTGGTGTTGGAGCAAGGGATTTGCAGGAATGCCTGCTCATTCAGCTCAGAAAAAGAGATCAGAGCCCGGTAATACAGAAGGCCATGAAGGTGGTGGAGGAATACCTGGACGAATTTACCAAAAAACACTATGACAAGCTTGAACGCTCGTTAAATATGGACTCAGACGAACTTAAGGATGTTGTGAACGAGATCCTTAAACTGAATCCTAAGCCAGGCGATTCGAACGCTGTAACAACAAAGCAGCTTCAAATTATCCCTGATTTTCATATCAGCAACAACGATGGGACATTATTCCTGACTTTAAATTCACAAAATGCACCTGAACTCCGGGTAAGCCGCTCCTACCAGGAAATGTTTGAGCATTACGACAAAACATCCCAAAAAGATAAAAAATTAAAAGAAGCGGTACAGTTCGTAAAACAGAAGCTGGATTCTGCAAAATGGTTTATTGATGCGATAAAGCAGCGTCAGCAAACCCTGCTGAAAACGATGAATTCTATCATGAACTACCAGTATGAATATTTTCTTACCGGTGATGATAAGAATTTAAGGCCCATGATCTTAAAGGATATTGCAGATCGAATAGGAATGGATATTTCGACCGTATCCAGGGTAGCTAATTCTAAATACGTTCAGACTGAGTTCGGTACCTTTCTACTTAAGTCGTTCTTTTCTGAAGCCATTCAAATGGATAGCGGCGAAGAAGTTTCAAATAAGGAAGTCAAAAAGATCTTGGAAGAGTGCATTGGCAAAGAAGACAAAAGGCGGCCGCTCGCTGATGAAAAGCTTACCGAAATCTTAAAAGAAAAAGGCTATAACATCGCGAGAAGAACTGTAGCGAAATACCGGGAGGCGATGAACATCCCGGTGGCACGGCTGCGGAAGGAACTTTAATGAGTTGCCTGTTGCGAGTTGCCGGTTATCTGGCTGGACGAAAAACTAGTCGGTTAAAAACTTAGATGATTATCATTTTCGGCGTTTAGGCTATCCGTTTAGCCTCACAACAGGTAAAGGTAACCGTTTACCAGCTCTTCTGAGGGCAGCTTACCTTATACCTGTTATTCAAAAATACTCCCAGAACTATTTCATGAGAGCCATTGCTCACAGTATTCAGGCCCGAAGTGGTAAAATCATACGAATAGCCTAAATTCATAAATGAGCCAACGTTAAAGCCGGCAATCGCAGCAAATGCATCGTCCTTTCGATAGCTGGCACCCATCCAGAATTTATCTTTATAAGCCAGCTTCAAATTTACATCAATTGATGCAGGAACAGGGGAGACTATTTTCACCAGAGCGGAGGGCATTGCAGCAAAGTCATCCCCCAAATAAATCTTATATCCTGCGGTAATAAACATATGAGGCACCTTTTTCCCCTGATCATAGCTTGCATCGTCGCTGAACCCGATGGAGCTTGCTAAAAGCTGCTGCGCTGCTACACCTGCGAAATAACGCGGACCGTATAGCCATACTCCCGCACTCAAATCTGGTTTTAGCTGGTCATAATCACCCGTTCCAATAGCTTGGTCCACAGGATTTTCCAAAGTGATCTTGGAGCGGTCGAGGTAAATTTTGGAAACCCCTGCGGCCACGCCTACCGAGAAATTTACATTCGCGCTTATCCCGAGATGATAAGCATAAGTTGCGTTTACATCAGTTCTGCTTATAGGCCCGGCCTTATCGGAAACCGCATGGAAGCCTATTCCATGATGGGGCTCTGAAGCCATATAAGTTTGCAAATAACTTCTGCTGTTAGGATTTGTACCCCCACCCTGAGGGACAGAAGTAGAAGTTCCATACAAAAAGTTCTTGCCGAGTGGGGCATGTATCGAAATATATGAAGTTTCCGGGGCCCCATCCAAGCCTTGCCATTGGCTTCTGTAACCTGCCTTAACATCAATATAATTTTCAATTCCTGAAATGGCGGGATTGAGAATAAAATTATTAAAAATGTACTGAGTATACTGCGGCCGTTGCTGTGCATTAACCAGCTGGAAAAGGCTCATGATCAGTATAAAAAATACAAATTTCTTCATTGTTTAGTGAATGAGTGCGTAAAGATTAGATGCTTAATACGCTATAATAACATTTTACCACGCTATTCGGCATATATACAGTTTTTTTATTGTTAATGAAACTCAGAAAGTCCATAAATATTATTAGCCAGTCTTTAATATACGTATTAATCACTGATCGGTTTTTTAAATCCTTCAGCGCAGAACAGTTACCCAACCTGTGTAGACAGGTAAGCCTGACTTGGGATCAATCACATAGTAATAGGTACCAACCGGCAATTCAGATCCATTGAACATGCCATTCCATGGCGTTAAGTATCCTATCGAGTTGTGGACCTTCACTCCGAACCTGTTAAAGATATCTACGCGAACTTCCGGATAGCTTTCGAGATAATCAATTTCCCATACGTCGTTAACGCCATCCCCGTTAGGGGTGAACGTGTTGCGGATGACAGGTTTATCGACCACTCTAACTACAATATCATCACTAAGAACGCAACCTTCCTCTGATGAAATAGTCAGCGTATACTGGGTATCTTCTGTAGGCGAGGCGATTGGGTTCTTAATATCATCCCGGTCCAGTCCAACTGAGGGGCTCCATTTGTATTTGAGATTCGTACCTGACGCATTCACATTAAAACTGATTGCACCGCCTCTAAGCATAATAGTGTCATTGCCTGCGTTTAAAAACGGAATATTTATGTCTAATATCTGGTTAAGGGTGCTTTCGCATCCGTTATCACTTGTTACCGTGAGGGAGATCTCATGACTTCCCCGTGTAGTATACTGGTAGCTGAAGGGTGCAGCACTGTCTTTTTCCGATTTATTACCATCTCCAAAATCCCAGCTCCATTTTACGATCCTGCCAACTGGTACAGAGGACCCATCCGTGAAAATGATGCTTGAATTATCACAGCCTGGTTTAGAAAATGTAAAGGCTGGTATGGGAATAGCTTTAATGGTTATATCCTGCTGCGAAACCACACCGTTGCAACTGGTAGAATTTTCAACCTTTAGTTTAACGGTATATAGGCCCGGAGAGGAATACGAATGTTTTGGATTTTGTTCCGTGGATGTAAACCCATCGCCGAAATCCCAGCGCCAGGCGGTGATTGGATTACCTTGATCAATACTTTCATCTGTAAATTCGATCTCACTGGTTGCACAAAAGTTAGCCGAAGTTTTAAATCTGGCTTCCGGAGGATCAAATACCGTAAAAACCAGGTCAATCTGCTGCTCACTAAGTGCGCAGCCTCCAATAGAGGGGTATTTAGCAATAACCCTGATCGTTTTAGGTCCGGAGTTTTGGTAGGAAACCGTTCTGGGGAAATAGTAATCATAAAAGGTCGTTCCGTTCCTTACAACGGGAACTGACGTTGTAATTAGCTGCTCTTCGGCTGTACCATTTTCTTCAAATTGCCAGGACAAAGCAGAGATAGGCGAGGTAAGGGTCACTTTAACGTTGAACGATTCTTTCGTACATGCATTGACGATCTCCTCTTCAGTGTCAGGACTTACAGCGACAGCAAACTGACTTGAAGCAAGATTGGTACCGGCAGAATAGGCATAAGATTCAACGTCGCCAAAGCCATAAGCGATAGCATTGAACCCATCAGAGGCCGACAGATTAAATATCTGCGTTGCATACTGGTTTAAATTAAGCTGTAGATAAGAATATTCCGGCGCCGATCTTAGAACCGTAAACGTTCCTCTGGGAACGGCCCCGTTAATTCGAAAGGAGGCGGCAGCGCTCGTTTTAATAAGTACATTTACATAATTTTGACTTATATCTTCTTTATCTGAGGAGTATACGGTGATGTTCTTTATATTATATTCCACCGGATTCAATATGACCATGTCCGGGTCACTTACTCCGCCGCCGGCACAACTTTGGGTCAGTGAATATTGGGCAACTGCTATCGATTTACTCGAGGTTATAAATGTTGGCTCATTGGTGGGCCTCGGTGTCTGGTAATACTGCCCGGCATTCAGCGTAGCTACCAGAATTCCATTAAACTGTACCGGTGTGCTGTTCTGTTTGGCAACAACACGGATATAATTTCCCTGTGTTCTTACATTAGATCCTGACGGGCTTTTAGAACTGAAAGGAATAAATCCGTACGTTTTACCCCAGCTTTCCACCGGATAATTTTGCTGATAAAGCGGATCTGATGAAACATCCCCAAAACATCCCGAAGAGGCTGTAATACTGGAATTAGTAGTGCCCGAAAACATAGCGAATTTTTTGCAGGCAGATGTTTCGGGATCTACAGATACACTTACGCCGGTAAGGTCCAGGTTCGATAAATATTCATATACATCGCCGGTTTTGGGCAGGAAAACACCCCCAGCAATAAGGTCCGCGCCGTTTCTCTTCAAAAATATTCTGGTATCGGGTTCGGTCGCAACTAATACAATATGATTTAAGCCCCCATCAGTTGTATTACCGCTGGTATAGTTCATGCTGAAGTACTGCTGACCTAAAGCCTCTTTTGGTAAAATAAGAGATGCAGCAGAACGGGCCCCTGCGAAAATATGTCCATAGACGACGACTTTAGGTTTTCCAGGGTCTACCTGAACTTTTATCGCTTTATTAGACAGTACGCGGTTTGACTCCGCATTATCAATATAAGCAGCAGAACGGGGTATCTGAACCGTTATAACAGTATTGGCCTGCGCAAGGTTAAATCTTTGAGAGAACGTTCCAACAGTGACAACACCTGATGAAGCCTGCTTCCCGGTAATGAATATAGAATAGTTGGCCAGTGGCCTGAAATTGTTTTGAAGAGTTGCAGGAACGTGGGATGGAAAAACCGCCCAAAATTCTGTGCCTTCATTGGACACATTCTGAGCTTTTACAGGTGACAATAAGCCCAAACAAAGAAACAGGGAGAGCCCGAAAATTATCCTGTTACACATTATTCATCGTATTAATTCCCCTGCAAAATTTAATCAGCTCTTTATATCAGATACGTTCAGAAGAAAAAACGCAGTTAACAAAATATCAAAACTTATTCTACATCTACGAGAACCAGACATTAAATGGTTTTCTTTACCAAAATAATGAGAATAAACTATTCCATTAACAAACAACGCCGAAAAATATTGTACCGCTTTTTCAAAAAAAATACCGGAAGCACGGGCCTCCGGTGAATATATCTGTTGAAGAAGGTAGACTACTTCCGTAACGATTTGATGATCTCTAATGCTTCTTTTGTTGAAGCAGTAAGTTCAGCATATTTCTTGTTTTCCATAACATCTTTACTAAGCAGTTTACTGCCCATTCCCACAGCGCAAACCCCCGCTTTAAACCACCCTTCAATATTCGTTCTATCCAGCTCTACCCCGCCGGTAGGCATAAATAAAAGGTTGGGAAACAATTCTTTGATGGCCGACATGAAACCAGGCCCAAGAATATTTCCCGGAAATAACTTAACCATTTTTGCCCCTAAAGTCTCGGCTTTGATGATTTCGCTCGGTGTCATACATCCCGGAACCCAGAGCATATCATGTTTATCTGCTACCACCGCCACGCTTTCAACAAGGCCTGGACAAATAATGTAATCCGCACCAGCATCAATGAAAGTCTGGGCCATCGCCCCGTCCTTAATAGTGCCGACACCCAGGTACATGCCGTCTAGTTCTGAATCAATGACTGAGCGCATTCTCTTAAAATTACTTAACGCGGCCTCTCCTCTGTTAGTGTATTCTACCGTACGAATGCCCGCGTTATATAAAGCTTTTAATATCTCGACGCTTGTTTCCTCATCTTTGAAAAAATAGAGGGGCAAAATCCCTTGTTCAGGTATCAATTTTAAAAGTTCCGCTTTCTTACTCATTTGATATTTTATTTGAGCTACTAATGTAGATATTTTATAAAAATAATTTTGTAAAATGTCTATCACTTTGCTAAGGGATTAAGCATTCAAGTAGCAATTTTCAAGTTTTTTTGCTTGTAAACTTTCAAATGCCACTCATTAATGTATTTTTGTTATATCCTTAAGGATACATTTACAAACCTTCTTTTCAACTTAAAAATCACATATGGCGATGGCTAAAAAAGTCGTAACACTTGGAGAAATAATGATGCGGTTATCAACTCCTGATTTCAAAAGATTTGTACAAAGCGACAGTTTTGATGTAACATACGGAGGGGGTGAAGCCAACGTGGCCGCAGCTCTTTGTAACTACGGGCTTAACGGAACTTTTGTAACTAAGGTTCCTAACAATGCATTGGGCCAGTCTGCTATAAACCACCTTCGTCGTTATGGTGTAGACACTCAGCATATAGCCAGGGGCGGTGAGAGACTAGGAATTTATTTTCTTGAAACCGGTGCTTCTATGAGGGCATCACAAGTAATATACGACCGTGCGCATGCATCTATCGCAGATGTTGATGCTTCTGAGTTTGATTTTGATAAGATCTTTGAAGGTGCCGACTGGTTTCACACCACAGGAATCACTCCTGCCCTGAGCGATAAGGCAGCTGCGCTGACCGAAGCTGCTTTGAAAGCTGCAAAAGCAAAGGGAATTACAACCAGCATTGATCTTAACTACCGTAAGAAGTTATGGAGTAAGGAAAAAGCAAGGGAGGTAATGGCCAAACTTTGTCAATATGTGGATGTATGTATTGGAAATGAAGAAGATGCGGATACTACTCTTGGCTTCACAAGCAAAGGTACGGACGTAACTAAGGGTGAGCTTAACCTTGATGGCTACAAAGATGTTTTTCAGCAGATGAAGGAAAAATTCGGTTTTAAATATATCGCTTCTACACTGAGAGAAAGCCACAGTGCATCTGACAATGGGTGGTCAGCATTGGTTTATGACGGAACGGAGTTCTACAGCACAAAACAATATGAAGTTCGGATAGTTGACCGTGTAGGCAGCGGCGACTCGTTTGCCAGCGGGTTTATCTATGGCTTGGTTTCGGGCATGAAGATGGGTGACGCAGCTGAATTCGGTGTAGCAGCATCCGCTATTAAACATACCATTCCCGGCGATCTTAACCACGCAACTTTATCAGATGTTAAAGACCTGGTAGGAGGCGACGGATCGGGACGGGTTCAACGCTAATTCATCACTAAACAAGTCCCCTATTAAAAAAATAGATGGATTTTTCATAACAGCAAGAATTTAAACTAAACCTTATGATCATCGATACTCTTGAAAATGCTGCCAAATATTATAGCGTTCATCCGCTTTTTCAAAAAGCATTTGAATATATCAATACTCAGGATCTCAAATTTCTTGAAGAAGGCAAATCTGACATTAGCGAAGGATTGAAAGTTATTATAGCGGAAAAAAAAGGAATGACACCTGAAGAATCTGCATCAAAATTTGAATGCCATAACAACAATATAGATATACAGTTATGTATCACGGGGCCAGAAGTAATTGGATGGCGTCCGAGGAGTAGCTGCTCTTCTCTCAAAGGGGAGTATAATGCGGAGAAGGATGTATTATTTTACAACGATTCTCCGGACATGCATTTTACACTAAATGACAACCAGTTTGCAGTCTTTTTTCCTGAAGATGTTCACGCACCCATGATATCGGATGGTGTAGTGAAGAAATTGGTTATTAAGGTTAAGGCTTAGTCAGAAAATAGAACAAAGAGCTGGGATGGAAATCACCCATAAACATATTTATCAAACTCGCTCATTAGGGCCCGTGTAAGTGGCCCCGGCCTCCCCGTTCCAATTATTTTGCCGTCAATTCTGCTTACCGGCAAAATATTTTTTGTCGTGCTGGTGATGAATGCTTCTTTTGCATTTTTGAGATCATCCATTGAAAGATCACGCTCGCCTATTTTAAAGTTCTGAGTGCTAAATTTAAGAATATGTTTGCGCGTAACGCCTTTTAGGATATTGCTTTTTGAGGTAAGAATCTCGTCATTTTCAGATATCAGAAAGAAATTAGCTCTCGGGCATTCGCGCAACATGCCATTGTCGTGGTAAAGGATATCATCTGCGCCTTTCTCTTTCAGTACTGGCTGCAACCAAATAGCTTTCAGGTAATCAAGTGTCTTTGCTGAAGAAAACTGCCTCTGGTAATCATACGTCATCAGGCTTATTGATTTGTCAAAATCCCGGTTGATGACAAAGTCTTGCTGCGTGACAATGATATTTGAATCAGATGCGATATTAAATCCGTCAGGGGAATATCCACCAGTTAATGTTATCCTGACGCCAGATTCGGGCATATTGTTTTTATTAATAAGAGCCATCAGGAGATCGGTCAACTCATTTCTTTTCGGTTTTACGGGTAATCGCATCTGCTCTGCAGAACTGTAAAAGCGATCTAAATGATCCTCGAGAAAAACAGGTTTTCCACCGACGGTCTTTAAGAAATCAAAAATTCCATAGCCTCGTTGAATCGAAAGGTCAGTGATCTTAAGTGTAGCTTTTTCTTCAGAAATTATTGAATCATTTACCAGAACGTACATATATATTTTATAAACGTTTATACTTTTTTAATATAGGAATAACCTTATCCAGAGGCAGCGCCTCAACCGAGTGAGATGTTTTTGCATCGATACAATATTAATCAATAATCCGGATTTCGAAAGAAAATCCATATCTCAGCAATACTTAAGCGGGTAACTATTTTATTTTAGAAGGCAGAAAACTATATTGCATAAGAATATTTTCAATTAAACTAAACGGGCCGGAACCTGCACATCCTTGTTTGAAATCTAATCTTATCACATAAATCATTCGAATTGAAAACTAAAACTCTAAACAGCTTATTGTGCCTGATGCTTTGCCTGGCCACATTCAAACATGCCGATGCCCAAAGCAAAAGAAAGATCGAAAAGATCTTCAAAGCCTCTGAGATTGTTAATAATCATTACACAGGTTTCGCTTTATATGATCCTGCGAAAGACAAAATGGTGTATGAACTGGATGCTAATAAACCCGCAATACCCGCATCGAACACCAAAATCATAACTTTGTATACCGCTTTGAATATGCTGGGCGATTCCATTCCTGGCTTGCGTTACGTTACCAAAGGCGATTCCCTGATATTCTGGGGTACCGGCGATCCTTCAATGCTCCATCCTGATCTTAAATCAACAAAAGTTTATAATTTTCTGAAAAACTCCAATAAACAACTGTTCTATTCCCATAGCAATGCCAGTACTGATTTTGCTGGATCTGCAGTGTATACCATTGCTATGGTGTCGCTTCCAGTCGGAGAAAACACTGCACAGGCTTATGCCGGACCGGATGGGAAAGTTCACTTGAAACCTGAATTTCTTAACGCCTATTTGAAACAGGATACATCTTATCATCCAAAAGTATTTTCCGTACAGCGGGATGAAAGAACAAATACATTTAGTTATCCTGCCATGACCATGCCTGCAAATTTCAAACAAACCGTCTACCTGGTGCCGGGGGCAGAGTTAACGCAAAGAACCTTAAGTGAGGTACTTGGCAAACCGGTGAACGTGACCAACATGGCCTTACCGGAAACTGCTAAAACTGTGTACAGCATTCGGGCTGATTCACTTTATAAAAGGATGATGTTGCCCAGCGATAATTACCTTGCAGAACAAATCCTGTATCTGTGCTCCTCTACCCTGCCCGGCCGGTTAAGCGTGGATGCAGCTATTGAGCATAGTTCCAAAAACTATCTAACTGACCTGCCCGACCTGTTTCAATGGCGCGACGGTTCCGGCTTGTCAAGGAATAATTATTTCAGTCCGAGGTCAATAGTAAAGATGCTAATCAAGACCAGGGACAAAGTTGGCGATGAGCAAAGGCTACTTAATATGTTTCCGGCTGGGGGTGTAAGCGGGACACTCCGGACAGCTTTCAAAACTGACAATGGGGTACCGTTTGTATGGGCAAAGACAGGTACCTTATCGAATGTAAGGATTCAGGGCGGATACCTGGTGACCCGCAAAGGAAAACAATTCATCTATTCGTTTATGAATAATAATTTCCTGATCCCATCGTCTGATATCAGCAACGAGATGGTGCGGATCATGACGATGATCCATGAGAAGTATTAATATTAATCATAAACCAAAACCTTATAGGATTTACATGCTCTTGTTTATTGATCCGAAAAAATGAAAAGGATTACATTATGCTTGTTTGTGTTCCTGTAACATACCTCCCGCTTCCTAATATCCGTACGTATTCACCAACACCTTTGCGGGCTGGTCCAGATCTACCTTGTAACCATTTATAACCGCATAAACCGGTTTTCCGTCCCTGGTGAGAAGGAACTGGCCACTCTGGCCAATTCCAGCGGTTTGTATCGAGTTTTGTGAGTTGTTTGTGAGATTTAACAGCCTGCTCTCAATTGCCCCTGTAGGGGATTTGCCATCCGACCATCTAACAAAAAGGTAGCCCTCCTTAATAAGATTTAATTCTTGCTGCGGACTTAATTTATCCCATTCGGACTTAGTCATTGTTTTAATTTTCCCCGGTGTGAATTTTAGCCCTGATGCGTCTATCTCGTCATAACCAAACACCAGTTCCTGATCACCCAGCTCTGCGATACGGCCATTGTATGATATGCTTGAATTATCAGATGCCTTTACCTGGGAGCGGTTTATGCCTAAGTGGGTTTTAAATTCCTGGCCTTCTTTTGTTATCGTCACATTCTTTACAAATACATCATACAGAGAATTGTCGTTTTCCGGGATAACATCATAATCGTTAATATCTTCCTTTTCATAGGACGCTTTTGCTATGGATTCAAAAGCAGTCAGTAATGCCAAAAAGTTTAGCTTGCGAATGAACTGCTTTTCGGGGTCCAGGTAATACCCTCCAGATTCTATTAGTATAGTTGAAATACCCATTCCCTGGAAAGTATCGCCAAAGCAGCGAGGGTCAAAGGCGTCATCATACTTCGCCACATTTCCGGGAGATTTGGTTTGCAATGCTCTGTTCATCGACAGGATGATCTGGGTAGCTCTTTTGCGGACAGCGTTCATATCTTTTGGATAATTATACGCCGGGGCCAGGAACGAGATGGTAGCAGAGTTTCGTGAACGCCCTGCTGAATACAGGTAGTTCTGATCATGCAAGTTAAACCCGATTTGCGGTTGCACCTTTTTAGCCAGCGCCATAAGCGCCCTTCCTTCCGGAGTTACCTGCATACGCGCGTCGCGGTTAATATCGATCTCAAGATCATTTCGTCTCTTCCACGTCTGTGCACCGTCAGGATTAAGCATTGGCACAAAATGCAACTCAAGATTATCCAGAATTAACTTCCTTAACTCATTATTATCATCGTTAGCACTCAGGAAATTGAACATATCAAACAGAGCCATAGTGGCTGTTGATTCATCACCATGCATCTGGGACCAGAGCATTACTTTAGTTTTGCCACGGCCAGCGGTTAAATGGTTGATGCTTCTGCCGCGAACTGAGCTGCCTATTTCCTCTTTCACTAAGAATTTTGAATCAGCATGTTTCTGAATTAAAGGCAACATTTCACTATGCTTCATAAACCTGTCAGTAATAGCAGGTTCCCGGTATCGGTCGTATTGTCCCCAAACCTTCTCCACAGCGGCGCTATTTTGTGCCGGATTTTGACACATAGCCAAATGAGAGCTGATCAGTATCAGGTTTGCAAACAGCATGAGTTTCTTCATAAGATTGATTTTATAATGATAACAATGTTAACGGATAAAAATACAATTGTATCTTTAATTATATTAAATTATTATGATCGGCATTACATCTGCAATTATATTTACGCTCTCAGCAATGATTTCTTCCCCAAAAATTACAGCATCAGATCCGGATGTTCTTAAGCAAACAATCAGGGATGAATTTGCAAAACAAAGGGGGACCTTTGCCCTGGCCTATAAAGATCTGCAAACCGGAGAGGAAATCCTGATCAATGAAAAGATAAGTTTTCATGCAGCCAGTACTATGAAGACACCTGTTTTGATCGAAACATACAAACAGGCTGCAGCGGGGAAATTTAAAATCAAAGAGCCTGTCTTAGTCAAGAATGAATTTAAAAGCATTGTTGATGGAAGCCCTTATTCGCTTAACTCAGAAGATGATAGCGATGCAGAACTTTACACTAAAATTGGAACAAAACTTCCGATCTATGATCTGTTATACCGGATGATCATTAAAAGCAGCAACCTGGCCACCAATATAATCATCGAGCTCGTTGGCGCAGAAAATGTCAATCAAACCATGCGTGATCTGGGTGCCAGGGATATCCAGGTTCTACGGGGTGTCGAGGACAGTAAAGCATATCGTAAAGGATTAAATAATACAACCACTGCCTATGACCAGATGCTGATCTTTCATAACATCGCACTGGGTAAAATGGTCGATAAAAAATCTTCTGACGCGATGGTAGGGATCTTGCTTGATCAGGCCTTCAATGATAAAATTCCAGCACAACTGCCCAAAGATGTGAAAGTAGCACACAAAACCGGCTGGATAACAGGAATAAATCATGACGCTGGCATCGTCTATCTTCCCGGTGGAAGGAAATATGTTTTGGTCTTACTATCCAAAGAATTAGAAGATGATAAGGCTGCGATAACTGCTATGGCGAATGTTTCGAAAATGATCTATGAATATTTCAAAAATCAGGTTTGAGCGTATAATTTTTAGTGGGATAAAGGCGACTGCTATTCTTATCTTTCTGATCACGTTTTCCGGAAGGTCCAGGCACCCGGAATTTAGAGCTTTCAGGATTACCGGATTTGCCCAGGGGACCAATTACCATGTGACCTACTACGCAGCGCGGGATGTTGTAACAAAAGATAATATAAATGCATTATTTAACGAGATCGACAGCTCACTTTCGATTTACAAGCCTTATTCACTTATAAACCGTTTTAATAATTCCGTTTCCGGGATCATGATGGACGGTCATTTAGACAGGGTAGTAAAGCGGTCCAGGCAAATTTATGAACGAAGTAATGGTGTTTTCGATATCACGATATATCCCATTGTAGATGCCTGGGGTTTTGGGAACAGGCAGGTGGGCAAATTACCTGGTCCGGAAGATATAACAAAGCTAATGGCTTGTGTAGGAATGAATAATCTCTTTACAGCCGGTAAAACACTTCAGAAGAAAATGCCCTGTGTGAAAATTGACGTCAACGGAATTGCCCAGGGATATAGTGTTGATCTGCTGGCTGAGTTACTGGAAAGTAAAGGCGTTGAAAATTACCTGGTAGAGGTAGGCGGTGAAATACGTGTGAAGGGCCGGAAGCAACCTGAAAACGTACTTATGAAGATAGGAATTGAACAACCATCTGGCGGAACTGCTCCGGAAACTCTCCAGAAAGTTTTGGAAATTGAAGAAGGTGCGATCACCACA
Source organism: Daejeonella sp. (assembly GCA_037719315.1). Classification (GTDB taxonomy): domain Bacteria; phylum Bacteroidota; class Bacteroidia; order Sphingobacteriales; family Sphingobacteriaceae; genus Daejeonella. The sequence goes on along the minus strand of JBBJNR010000022.1, from coordinate 16,582 downwards.
TCCGGGAACTATCGCAAATATATTCAGAACGGGAATAAAAAATCCTCCCATCTGATGAACGTTAAAACCGGCTATCCTGTGGACAATGAACTGATCAGTGTAACTGTTAGAGCGCGAGATGCTATTACGGCTGATGGGTACGACAATGTGCTCATTGGCCTGGGACTGACGAAAGCTATGGGCTTTCTTAGAAAGAACAAAGAGCTGCAGGCTTATTTTATCTATGTGAAGGATGACGGGAGTATTGGGGATACGGCGAGCCGGGGTTTCTTTTTGAATAAGGAACAGAGAGCAAGGATTAAAGACTAAATGTCTTGTCGCGATCAACCCGTTAGAATGGCTTGTTCAACCCTTCGTGCACATCATAATTGGCTTAGATTTGTATAACAAAATATCAAAAATGGAAGCAAAATCAAAAAGCTACAGAATGGGAACGATACCCGCCCTGTATGACATGCAAACTACATTTTTCAGAAATGCCATTGAAGGCATTTCTGAAAAGGATGCACACTCGCGTTTGAATACCAAAGCAAATCATATATCCTGGCTTGTCGGCAGCCTTGTTCAGCAGCGATTCGAGCTTGCAGGATCATTGGACAAATCAGGGAAAACATACAAACAGAAAGCGGATGACCTTTTCAAAGACAACCAGGGCATAAAAGATGGACTTGACTATCCATCTCTTGATCAGTTTAAAACGGACTGGGAAATTATTAGTCCGGTTTTACGGGAACTTCTTGTAAATGCTGATGACGCCCAGCTTGACAGCGCCTTTGAAATGCCGGGTGAAACAATGACCGTATTTGATATCGTATCGTTTATATCCTACCGAGAAGCTAACTGCATCGGACAGATTGCCTTATGGCGGAGGCTTCTTGGATACGGACCTATGAGATATAATTAATCCGTAACATCATGATCGTAAACATCTTAACCGGCATCGCTGCATTAATGGCCATCATTCTAATTGCCGCGCTATTTGTCAGTAAAAAATACAGTATAAAGCGGGATATTGTCATCCTTAAAAATAAGCAGGAAGTTTTCGACTACATCAGGTATCTTCAAAATCAAGAGGCTTACAGCAAATGGGTTATGACTGACCCGGGCATGAAAAAAGAACTTCGCGGCACGGATGGTTCTGTAGGATTTGTATATGCCTGGGATAGCGAAAATAAAAGTGCAGGAAAAGGTGAACAGGAAATAACCGGGATCCGGGAAGATCAGGATATCGATGCGGAGATCCGGTTTGAGAAACCATTCCAAGGAATTGCCCATACCCGAATGAGTACAGAAACAGTTTCTGATGGCCATACCATGGTAATATGGTCAATGAATGGTGTGCAAAAATACCCAATGAACCTCATGAATTTATTTATTGATAAAATGCTGGGAACTGACATGGACCTCAGCCTTAAAAATTTGAAGAACATTTTAGAAAATAAAGTGAATGTTTCATTCCATCAAAACTAGATCAAAAAATTAACCATCTGACCGCTGTCCGCGTTCGGCGCTGTGAGGCACAGTCGGGTTTGTTTATAGGATTGCAGAACTTATTTGACCAAATCATGGTAGAAGTCTTTAAAACGAATGTTGAAGATCCGGATGATGCGTGCCGGATTATCGAACAGTTTAGCAGGGAATTTCCAGATTATCAAGCGAATTTCGACCTTGAAGATTGCGATAAAGTATTGAGGGTGGAATGCCGCCGGGAAGTTATCGACTGTGAAAATCTGATCTCTTTATTAGGAAATTCAGGCTTTAAAGCTGAGACCTTGGAAGATAAATTTGCTATCGATATTACACTCTAGCCGCATTATAAAACCCTACTCTGCCTCTCGATAACCCAGATCTTCCAGATCATTACTTGCAGAATGATATTAATTTCCTTAGTTCGATATTAGCGGCAAAACCAATACTATCAACTTGTAACATTGACTGGTTTCTTTTTCATATTTTGTAATAAAATATTCAATAACCAAATGAACCGACTCGTTTTACTATTCATTTTTCTGACATTCAGTTGTGCGCCGCGCTATTCAGTTTCGAACGCAGAAACAGAAAAAGCGCGCTGGACAAAACATGTTTCACAGACAGAAATTATCAGAGATGCTTTCGGAGTACCTCATATTTATGGAAAAACCGATGCGGATGCGGTGTTTGGATTAATGTATGCTCAGTGTGAAGATGACTTTAATAGGGTTGAGAGAAATTATATTTGGGCTATTGGCAGACTTGCAGAAGTTGAAGGAGAATCCTCTTTATATAGTGATCTGAGAGCACAATTATACATGACCCGTGAGGAGGCAGAAGCAAATTATAGCAAAAGTCCAGCATGGCTAAAAGAATTGTGCATCGCTTTTGCTGATGGCATTAATTATTATCTGTCCAAACATCCTGAGGTTAAGCCAAAATTATTAAGTCGTTTTGAACCCTGGATGCCTATGTATTTTAGTGAAGGTTCGATTGGTGGAGATATTGAGCGGATTTCTACGAATAAGGTCAAAGATTTTTATGAAAAGCCGATGGATGTTGGAATTTCGGAGACTAAAACCGGATCAATCCAGCTCATTGATAAAGAGCCAAGGGGATCAAACGGCTTCGCTATCTCCGGCAAATTAACTCAGTCAGGTGATGCAATGCTACTCATTAACCCTCATACTTCGTTCTTCTTCAGAGGGGAAGTGCATGTAGTTAGTGAGCAGGGGTTAAACGCATATGGGGCTGTCACCTGGGGTCAGTTTTTCGTTTACCAGGGATTTAATGATAAAACAGGCTGGATGCACACCTCATCAGACACAGACATTATGGACGAGTTTGAGGAAACCATCATCAAGAATAAAAAGGGGTTCAGTTATAAATATGGTAACGAATTAAGGCCCGTTGATTCTACCCTGGTTATCTTAAAATATTCCACAGGCAGCGGTTTTAAGGAAAAAACGTTTACCACTTACCGTACGCATCACGGTCCGGTAACGCATGTAAACAATAACAAATGGGTTTCCACAGCCATGATGTGGGATCCTGTCAGTGCCCTGCAGCAGTCGTATACCCGCACGAAAAATTCTAATCAGAAAGAGTTTCATAAGATGATGAACATCCGAACGAATTCTTCTAACAATACAGTTTACGCAGACGCAGATGGAAATATCGCATATTATCATGGAAACTTTATTCCGAGACGAGATACTAGTTTTGATTATACAAAACCTGTGGATGGAAGCAACCCAAAAACTGACTGGCAGGGATTGCACACACTCAATGAAAACATATTTCTGTTAAATCCAGAGAACGGATGGATCCAGAACTGTAACTCTACACCTTTTACCAGTGCAGGAACATCCAGTCCAAAGCGGAATAATTATCCAGGATATATGAGCTCTTTCCCGGAAAATTTCCGGGGTATTCATGCAATATCTCTACTCAGTAGGGCAAAAAATCTAACCCTTGATAAGCTAATTGCACTCGCTTATGATCCTTACCTTCCCGGTGCAGACCAATTAGTCAAAGGTCTCTTAAAAGCATCTGAAGTTGAAGTAAACACTAATGCGGATTTAAAAGCGGCTGTTGATTTATTAAAGAAATGGGATTTTCACGTTTCCAGCACATCCAAGGCGATGACGATCACTCAATATTACTTAAACACGTACACGCGATCCGGGAAAATACCTCAAGGACTGGATTTTATGAAAAGGATCGATTACATGAGCTCCAAATCATCATACAAGGAGCGACTTGAACTATTTTCTCAAAGTTTGAATGCCCTGAAGAATGATTTCGGTTCTATCGAAACACAATGGGGGGAATTTAATCGCTATCAAAGAAACAACGGAGATATTTATCAGCAATTTAATGATAAGTTACCAAGTATTCCCATCGGTATGGCATCCGGAGAATGGGGCGCCCTAGCTTCCTTCGGAACTCGTCGGGGCGAAAATACCAAGCGTCAGTACGGTGTAGCAGGGAATAGTTTTGTAGCAGTAGTTGAGTTTGGGGATCGGGTTGAAGCGAAATCTATGCTCGCTGGTGGGCAAAGCGGAAATCCCGGATCTCCGCATTTCGATGATCAGAAGCAAAGATATGCAGATGCGGAGTTTAAAACTGTGGCCTACTATCGTGAAGATGTTCTTAGAGTTGCGAAGGCTAAATATCATCCAGGCGAGAAGGGGCATCACTAAATTACTGGTCCGGCAGGTAATGCAAATATTACAGGACAAAGCTTAACTTGCAGCATTCAATTTATTAATAACCTGATACAATATGAAAAACTTCCTGCTCCTGGCTGGCCTGATAATTACCATGACAGCTTGTAATAATAATTCTCCAAAATCTGATTCATCTGCTGAAAAACATGAACTGGTATTGAAATGGGAAACAGACAGTACCTTAAAAGTGCCCGAATCTGTTTTATTTGATAAAGGCAACCAGGTACTTTATGTAAGTAACATTGACGGTAGCGATCCATGGGCTGCAGATGGTAAAGGCTCAATTGGCAAAGTCGGGCTTGATGGAAAGATCATTTCTGTAGATTGGGTCAGAGGTCTGAATGCGCCTAAAGGACTGGGGATGTATAATGGTAAATTATACGTGGCTGACCTTACTAACCTGGTAATCATTGATATTGCGTCCGGAAAGATCGACTCTTCGGTATCAATATCCGGAGCAGTCGGATTAAACGATATCACTATTGATAGCAAAGGAATTGTTTACATTTCAGATTCGCCGGGCAAACAGGTTTTTCGTTTTGAGAATGGCAAATCACAATTGCTTCTAGATAGTCTTAAAGGCCCTAATGGATTACTCATCAAAGACAATGAGCTGTATGTTCTCGACAATATGGGGATGTACAAGATGAACGCCGACAAGTCGCTTACCAAACTTACGGATGGTCTCGATGGAAATGCCGATGGCCTGGAAAATGTCAAGGAAACGATTACATCATCTCCTGCTGGGAGGGCCTGATCTGGTATCTGAGCGAAGATGGCTCCAAGGAAATCCTTCTTGACACAAAAGCGCAGCAAAAGAATACCGCAGACATTGGGTTTGATCCTAATTCAAAGACAGTGTATGTTCCTACCTTCTTTAAAAATACGATTGCGGCCTACGAAGTAAAATAATTTGCTTCCAGTGTTACAAAATAAAAATGGCGGGCTCCCTGGATTGCGCCATTTTTTCTAAGTAAAAATTGGAGTATTGCTGCCGGAATCACCTGGTTTTTTATCCGGAAAGCTTCCGGTTAAACCGGGAATTCTCCGGAAGGGAGATTTTTGTATTACGCGAACCATATGTCGTAACTATTGTTGCTTTAAAATAGCCCCGGGATTTATGGACGACTTATTCCAATCAAAGAAAGACCAAGACCTCAGAGAAACAACCGGCTTATCAATAAGTCACACAATCACTTTAACTATAAACGGCGAGGCAAAAGAGTTAAAATTACTGCCTTGGGTAACCCTTCTTGATGCCCTGAGGGAGCGCTTAGATCTCACGGGAACAAAAAAAGGGTGCGATCATGGACAATGTGGTGCCTGCACGCTGCTATTAAACGGTACACGGATAAACTCCTGCCTTACTCTGGCTGTTATGCATAATGGGTCTGACATTACCACGATTGAAGGGTTGGCTGCAGATCAATTGCATCCTTTACAGAACTCTTTCGTAAAACATGATGCCTTCCAATGCGGTTACTGTACACCCGGACAAATTTGTTCTGCAGTTGGAATGTTACAGGAAGGACATGCACACACAAGAGAAGATGTAAAAGAATTAATGAGCGGAAATCTATGCCGTTGCGGGGCATATACAAATATTGTTGATGCGATCATGGAAGTAAAGGAGAACGAGGCATGAATCCATTTGTCTACACAACTGTTGAAAAGGTAGATGAAGCAACTTCTCTCCTCTCTAAAAACCTGAACGCAAAAATTATAGCCGGAGGGACAAACCTCATCGATCTGATGAAGGAAAACATCTCCAAACCTGATGAAATTATTGACGTCAATAGAATACCAGGTTTGGATCAGATCAAAGAACTAGAAAATGGCTGCATCCGATTAGGCGCCCTTGCCCGTAATGCTGATACGGCTTACCACCCAATTATTGCAAAACGTTATCCTCTCCTTTCCAGGGCAATTCTTGCCGGAGCTTCTGCCCAGCTAAGAAATATGGCCTCGAATGGTGGTAATCTTTTACAGCGCACCCGCTGCTATTACTTTTACGATACGGCAACTCCTTGTAATAAGCGTGTACCTGGCAGCGGATGTTCTGCTATTGGCGGGTATAATCGAATTCATGCCATACTTGGTGCAAGTGAAGATTGTATCGCTGTTTTTCCCAGTGACATGTGCGTTGCCCTGGCTGCCCTGGATGCGACCATAAATATTTCCGGCAGCGCCGGAGAACGCTCTGTCGCTTTCGCGGATTTTCATCGCCTTCCCGGAGATACTCCTCATCTTGATAACAACCTGCAGCAGGATGAAATGATAACTTCAATTGACTTGCCTGTGAATGGCTTTGAGAATAATTATGCTTATCTCAAACTCCGCGACCGTACTTCCTATGCTTTCGCCCTGGTATCGGTCGCTTCGGCCTTTGAAATTGAAGGAAGCATCATAAAAGAAGCGCGGCTGGCCCTGGGTGGTCTGGCTCATAAACCATGGAGGAACAAAGATGCAGAGGACATTCTCACAAATAAGGAAGCAAGTGTTGAAAATTTCTCAGCTGCAGCTGATCTGATTCTTAAGGACGCCAAAGCATATGACCGTAACGCCTTTAAAATTGAACTTGCAAGAAGGGCCATTGTCAGGAATTGTTTGAATGCTGCAAATCTTCATTCAAACCCGATATGAGCACCGAAAATAAATATTTTGGGCAACCTCTGAGTCGCGTTGACGGTCCCGCCAAAGTAAACGGGCAGGCAAAATATGCTGCAGAATTCTATGTGCCAGACCTTCTGTATGGATATATTATAAACAGCACTATAGCTAAAGGGTCAATTAAAAAAATCCATGCTGAAAAAGCTTTGGCTTTAACAGGGGTTCTAAAGATGTTTACCCATGAGAATCGCAATCGTACTGCCTGGTTAGATCTGAAATACACAGATATGGATGCTCCGCCGGGGGTTCCATTCAAGCCATTACATAGCGCGCAAATTAAGTATAACGGGCAGCCGATTGCTTTGGTTGTAGCTGAAAACTTCGAGTTGGCAAGATATGCCGCATCACTCATTCACATTGATTATGAAGTTGAACCACATAATACTAACCTTGAATCGAATCTTGGCGAAGCCCGCAAGCCAAAAAAGGGATTAGCTTCACTTTTAAAGTCCGGCCCTCCAAAATCCAAAGGAGATGTAGCTAAAGCTTATGAAAAATCTGAAATTAAGGCATCCGGGAAATTTGTGCATGGAATGGAACATCATAATCCCATGGAAATGTTCGCATCCACAGTAGTTTATGAACCTGAAGGGAAGCTTACCATCTATGACAAAACGCAGGGAGTTGTTAATAGTCAGCTATACGTGGCCAATGTTTTTGGTAAAGCCTTTAAAAAAGTTCGTGTCATATCTCCGTATGTTGGAGGTGCCTTTGGTTCTGGTTTACGACCTCAATATCAGCTTTTCCTCTCCGTAATGGCAGCCCTGGATCTTAAGCGGTCAGTAAAAGTGAGCATGAACAGACACCAGATGTTCAGTTTCGGTTACAGGCCCCGAACAATACAAAATACCCGTTTTGGATCCAATATTGAAGGAAAGTTGCAGGTACTACATCATGAAGCGATTGCAGAAACATCCCGTTTTGAAGATTACACAGAAATAGTTGTAAACTGGACTAACATGATGTATCCGTCAGAAAATGTAAATCTGGATTATAAATTAGTTCCCCTGGATGTGTCCACTCCATTAGATATGCGGGCTCCTGGAGGTGTAACTGGCCTACATCCTATTGAATGTACCATTGATGATCTGGCCTATCAGTCCAAAATCGATCCGGTACAATTCAGACTAATAAATTACTCTGACGTAGATTCCATTTCTGGAAAACCCTATTCAAGCAAAGAACTAAAAGAATGTTTCAAACAAGGTGGAGAACGCTTTGGATGGGATAAACGTGATCCTGAACCGCGGTCTATGAAAAGGAATGGCAAACTGGTTGGCTGGGGCATGGCAGTGGGAATATGGGAAGCATTACAATTGCCAGCACGTGCGGAAGCTACACTTGGAGCTGATGGAAAACTAATAGTAAGCTGCGCTACTGCTGATATAGGTACCGGAACTTACACCATTATGACTCAGATCGCGGCAGACTGCATGGGTATGGATATCGGGAATGTCGAGTTCTGTCTGGGGGATACGAATATGCCATTAGCTCCTGTGCAGGGTGGCTCCTTTACTTCAGCAACAGTTGGGATGGCCGTCCATGCAGCCTGTACCGGCTTGCAAAAGAAAATCATAGAACAAGCAAAAAAAATAGAGCCCGACATATTTAAAAGGATAAACCTGGATGATATAGAATTTTCGAGCGACTCGCTGCGGATAAAAGGTCACTCCGGGAATTTCATTTCTCTAAAAGACATTGTTGCATCGACCGGTAAAAGTGATTTAAAAAGCAGAAATACGGGATTACCTGACGTGTTAAAACAAAGAAAATATGCCAGAACTACTCATAGCGCAGTATTTGCAGAAGTTGAAGTTGACGAGGACTTTGGAATTGTAAAAGTAACAAGAATAGTAAGTGCGATTGCTGCCGGAAAGATCATCAATCCCAAAACAGCAAAAAGCCAGATCCTGGGAGGAATGGTCTGGGGTATAGGTAAGGCTTTACGGGAAGAAAGTATTATGGACCATCGCTTCGGACGTATTATGAACGCTAATCTGGCTGAATACCACATTCCTGTCCATGCCGATATTAATGACCTGGAAGTGATTTTTGTGGATGAAGAAGATCATATTGTGAATGATCTTCAAATCAAGGGAATAGGTGAAATTGGAATAGTTGGGGTTGCACCGGCAATCGCAAATGCCCTATTTCATGCTACCGGTAAAAGGATATATGATCTTCCGATAACCCTTGAGAAGGTGATGTCCTGATACCTGTTAAAATTGTCCCCCAAGAGCAGATAAACTTTTTATTGTGGTTTCATTAACTTTCTGTTAATAGTTCCTTAAAAAAAACGTTCAAAATATCCTTTTGACGCTCCATATATTATTTTAATATTAAAATTAAAAGTTTTTTTTTATATATCGTTTTTTGTTTATAGTTTCGTTTTATTTCTATTAAGGTTCATTCGAAACAATTAACAATGATAGTGTCTGTATTCGGGGCAAAATTGAAATAAAACGAAATTAAAACGATCACTAACCAGCAAACCACCAGATTATGAACAAAACTTTTACTGATTATTTCGGTAAGCTTTGGCAAAATTCATCACTTGCAGAAATTCTTCACCATTGCTTTGAAAATGAGGTATGCTTCGTGGGCAAAAGGCGCATGAAGCAATCAATGGCGAAACTAATTTTGCTGATAGCAACAATAGGTTTTTTTGCAAGCCAGCCTTTGTCAGCCCAGCAGCAAAATATCACCGTCAGAGGTGTGGTGATAGATAATACCGATGAAGAACCTCTGGCAGGGGTAAGTATTTTAGACGCTCAGAAGAGGTCAGTGGGAGTAAGCGGTACCAACGGTAATTTCAGCCTGAATATTCCGGCAGGGACGTCGATAAGCTTTTCTATGATCGGTTATATAAGTCTTGAGAGGGTATTTAATTCCAATGAAAGTAATGTAACGGTTCGTTTAGTGCAGTCAACCAGCGCTTTAAATGAAGTGGTGGTTACAGCATTAGGGATTAGAAGAGAGGAAAAATCTTTGGGATATGCAACAACTACCGTTAAAGGTGAACAGCTCACCGATGCGATATCCGGCAACTGGACCGATGCATTATCCGGAAAAGTAGCTGGTTTAAATATGGTTCGCTCAAACAGCGGCCCTACGGGTTCAAACAAAATAATTTTACGAGGGGAGAACAATCTTACTGGTGACAATGAAGCATTAATTGTAGTAGATGGGGTGGTAATTAACCAGGGCAGCGGGAGACGGACTGCAGTAGGGGGCGAGGTTGCTTATGGATTAAGCAGTGATAATATGCCTGCGGATTACGGAAGTGGTATTAATGACATCAATCCTGAAGATATTGAAAGCGTTACCGTATTAAAAGGGCCTGGCGCTGCTGCATTATATGGACAGCGTGGTGCAAACGGGGCGATCGTTATCACAACCAAGTCTGGCAGCTCGAGCCGTAAAGGATTAGGAATAACTTTTACTTCTAATGCATCCATGGAAAGTGTAAACCGCTGGCCTGATCTTCAGTTTGAATATGGCCAGGGATTAGATGGTGCTGCACACTACTCTTATGGCGGCAGTGCTGATGGATCAAGCACAAGTGGGACAAGTTCTGCCTATGGACCCCGTTTTGACGGGCAAATGTTTTTCCAGTACGACCCTGTCACTCAAGCTCAGGGCACGGCCAGGACTCCCTGGGTGCCCTATCCCAATAAGATAAATGATTTTTTCGATGTTGGCCAGACTTTACAAAATTCAATTAGTGTGGATGGAGGGTCTGATAAAACAACTGCACGTTTTTCAGTGACCAATGTCACTAATAAATGGATCACCCCCAACACAGGGTACGGCCGTAATTCGGTTTCTTTGTCTGTAAATTCAAAAGTTAATGAGAAGCTAACGATCTCTTCAAAAATAACCTACAACAATAAATTCAGCGATAACCTTCCGGGTGCAGGTTATGGCAACCAATCGTTGATGTACTGGTACATTTTCTGGCAGCCGAATGCAGATTTAAACTGGTTGAAAAATTATTGGCAAAATGGCCAGGAAGGCCGATTGATTGAATATCCTTTCAGTACTTTCCCTGAAAACCCGTATGCTGTATCGTATGAGTTTATTAATAAATCTAATCGCAATGCAATAACCGGAAATGTACAGGCCGCTTATAATTTCACAAAAGAACTGAGCTTGCAATTAAGAACATCCCTTGACTTTGGTTACGAACAGCGTGCACAGGAACGTCCCTATGACGCAGGGTCGAAATTTGCCAGGGGATCTTATCGTACACAAAATATTTATTCACAGGAGGCGGGGAGCGATTTCTTATTAAGGTTTAATAAGAAAATAGCAAATGTCGATTTCTCTGTATCCGGTGGCGGCAGTATACTAAGAAACAATTACAATAAAGATGAGAACCGTTCAGATTCATTGACCTACCCAGGATTATATACCGTGGCAAATTCTGCGGGACCACTCATCAGTGTGCCGGATAAAAGCAGGTATAATATCAATAGTTTTTATGGATTAATTTCTGCAGGTTATAAAGATTACTTATACCTGGACCTGACGGGCAGGCAGGACTGGAACAGCGTGTTGGCAACACCGGACAGAACAGATAATGTCGGTTTTTTTTACCCTTCAGCTAATATAAGTTTTATCGCATCAGAATTCTTCAAACTGCCTGAGAGTATCAGCTTTGCCAAGTTCCGGGCATCAGCTTCTCAGGTTGGCAGTGGTAGTACAACCCCTTACAGAACCTCGTATACTTACAACGTAGCCGGGGGAGGTTTATATCCCGGCGGAGCCTTGCAGAACCCGGGCTTATTACCCAACCCGGACCTGAAGCCCCTGAAAACGACCACATTTGAAATTGGAGCAGACGTAAGGCTGTTTAATAACAGATTAGGTTTTGATCTGGCACTATACACCGGGAATACAAAAAATCAAATACTTACACGAGTTGTAGATCGCTCTTCAGGCTATAATTCGATCCTGATAAATGCCGGCCAGATTAATAATCAGGGGCTCGAACTGGCTTTAAATGGTACACCGCTTGTTACACAAAGCGGCTTCAAATGGCTCGTAAATATGACCTTTGGGGCCAACCGCAATAAGATAACAGAACTTGCGGATAGTTCGGTGGTACTCAGGACCGGACCTGTAGCCGGCGGGCAGATCGTAGCGAAGGTAGGCGGCAGTATGGGAGACTTATATGCAAGAGGATATGTGCGCTCACCCGACGGCCAGGTAGTTTACGACGCTAACACTGGCTTTGCTAAAATTTCTACGGACGTGTTGTATCTTGGTAATACCATTCCTAAATATAAGACCAGTCTCAGTAATGATTTTTCCTATAAGCAATTTCGTTTAAATGTATTATTCGACGCCCAGGTAGGAGCGGTTGCTCATTCACTGATGAACTATAAAATGGTTGAGCAGGGTAAATTGGCCAGTACAGTTCCCGGAAGATACAATGGCATTATCGGTAATGGTGTGATACAAAACCCCGATGGAACCTATAGTCCGAATAATAAAATAGTTTTCGATGTAGATGAATATTACCGTTCACACATGGGAACAGATAATGGAGAAGGCAGCACGTTCAGCACTGATTTTATAAAATTCAGGGAAGCTAACTTTGCTTATACCTTAACGCCTAAGCTAAGTAAACGCATTGGTCTACAGCGTGCCACTATTTCCGCGTACGGACGTGATTTATTTATCTGGTCACCATGGCCTATGTTCGATCCTGAATTTGGTACGCTTGCCGGAACAGATATCGTATCCGGCTTTGAAATAGGCCAGTTTCCTTCTACCAGAACTTTCGGACTTAGACTAGTAATAGGAATTTAATTTATAAATATGAAAAATATACTATATAAAGTGATGGGTACTGTAATGATGTTCGTTATGGTAATGACATCATGTAAGGATGGCTTTGAAGAGGTCAACACAGACCCGATAAATACACCAAATGCATTGCCCCAGCAGCTATTAGCTCCGGCATTAGTGGGTACCCTTTCCGCTAATATGAACCGCAACCGGAGTTTTAATAACGAGCTCATGCAGGTTACAGTCTCAATAAGCGATGGTGATGCTACAGTATTCAGGTATGAATTCAGAAGCACAATCTCTGACTTTTACTGGAATGCCTTATATGTTCAATTAACCAATTTTAAAGATTTATACACACAGGCAAGTCAGCCGTTAACACTGAATAAATCTTACCAGGGGATCTCGTTAATTTGCCAGTCATGGGCATTTTCCCAATTATCGGATACATATGGTGATATACCCTATTTCGAGGTGGGCCAGGCAAGAGAAGGCATTGCTGAACCGAAATTTGACAAGCAAAAAGATATCTACCTTGATATATTCAAAAAGCTCGAAGAAGCTAACACTTTGCTTAGCGCTAATACCGCTATAGCAGGCCCGAGCGACCCGGTTTATAATGGGGTTGTAAGCAACTGGCGTAAATTTGGCAATTCTTTGTACCTGAGATTACTATTAAAACTTTCGGGCAAAGCAGAAGTTTCTGCTGAGGTAATAGCGAAGATGAAGGAAATCGTCGATACAAAAGCATCTACTTATCCAAGAATATCCAATAATGCTGAGTCCGCCATTTTAAGATGGACAGGCAGGGCCCCATATATTTCACCATACGTTGGTGGTGTAAGGGAGCAGGATTTTCGCTCTCCAGCTATTGGAAGCTTCTTTATTGATCACCTCAGGGACTGGAATGATCCGCGTATTGACATTTCTACTTACGGCAAAAACTCCATTAACAGGTGGGGAATCAGACCTGGTCAAACTGGATTTTCCGGTGTTCCAAGCGGGTATATTCCTGGTATGGGTGTAGGTAAGCAATCCGAATTTTATTCAAATACTTCATCAACGTCATTACAGACCGATGCGTTAACAGGAATGATGATGAATTATTCAGAAGTACAGTTTATACTGGCTGAAGCCGCTGCTAAAGGATATATCAACGGTTCGGCACAGACGTTTTGGGAAACGGGTGTATTAAACGGTATAACGCTCTGGTTACCTAACTGGCCTAATTCAACGGCATCAGGCACGCCGCCGAGCCCCGCAGTTTCCATAGCTAGCCCGGAATTTCGTAAATATCTTACTGACGGCGATATTGACTGGGACAATACGTTACCATTAGATGCTCCTGCAGGAACGGACAGCAAAATGGAGGCGATCCATTTGCAAAAGTATTACGCTTTATTTCTTACAGATATGCAGCAGTGGTTTGAATATCGTCGTACAAATCATCCAACGCTGCCAAAAGGCCCCGGCTTAAGAAATAATGGTATTATGCCAGCAAGGATGTCTTACCCGGTTTATGTTCAATCTGCCAACCCCACCAATTATAAGCTTGCTGTTGCTTCCCAGGGGCCCGATGTGATTTCAACCCAGGTTTGGTGGCAAAAACCATAGTTTAACAGGTTTAAGAATTGTTATAAAAAAATAGTCAAATGAGAAAGATAATATTTTATGCCTTCTTTATATTTTCAGCCGTCTTTGTAGGGACTGGCTGCAAGGAGGGAAATTACCCGGGTGGCTCCATCAGCCCATACATTCCTTTGTACGATTTACGAAATCTTTATAAAGGAACCGATGTTTCCCTGACTTCAGAAATAATGTTTGGGTCAGATAAAATTACAGGCATCGTAGTTTCAGATCATACCGGAGGCAATATGCCTGCAGGACTATTAGTCCTGCAGGATAAACTGCGCTTATCACAGCTTCGCGGCATCTCAATTCCTCTTGGTACAGATGCGGCCAAATATGTATCGGGCGATTCGGTAATCGTCACTGTTGCTGGAGGTGTTTTGAAAAGAGTTGACGGACTGCTGCAGATCACCGGCGTTCCGGCAAGTGCGGTTACAAAAATTTCTTCAGGAAATTTAATACCTGCCAACAGGGTTCAAAGCAGTAATATACTTCTGAATCCTGATAAATACGAAAGCACGCTGGTTGCTATTGTAAAAGGAGGGTTTGACCCACTCCCTACTCCTACAGATAAGTATTCAGGCGACAAGGTCGTTAATGACGGTTTTGAAAATTTGGTTATGCATACAGAAGCGACTGCTGCTTTTGCCAATAATGCTCTGCCCGTAAGCGCTAATTTTTACGGAATAATTTTCAATAGTCCCGGAACAGGGACTTCCCTTAAACCTCAGCTAAGATTGCGTAACAGTACAGATGTTCAAATTCTTAGCTCAACCGTTGAGATCACGCCAATTGTTATCAGCGGTTTTATTAATGATGTTATTGGTGGGGATGGCAACTATGAATATATACAGCTTCTGGCAACCCGGGATATAAACTTCGCGACTACGCCTTTTTCTGTTGTTGTTACCAATAATGCCGGTGGGTCGACCCCTACAGGCTTCCCTACTAACGGATGGGCTACCGGTGGTGGTTCAGTCGCCGTGTCCGGAGGAGCTCCTGCCACTACGTTCAGAACGTTTAAGTTTAACTTAACATCCGGCACCGCAGCTAAGGGCACATACTTTTACGTAGGAGGCTCAACGAAGCTTATAAACGGTGCGGCTTCAACCGATATTAGCTCTGCAAATTGGATAAGGTCGTTTAATTACACGACTACTGATGGCGACGGCTTCGGGATCAGGAACGGCGGATTTTTCGCCAATAGCGGCAATGCTTTCGGAATGGCCGTGTTTGCCGGTACAACCGTAACAAAGGACACTAAACCCATAGATGCGATCTTTGTAGCAACGGGAGGCAGTTTATTTTCCGCAGGACCTCCCGCCGTAGGCTACAGGATTGCTAACACAGATTATTATGATGTGATAAACCCCCTTACCCTTTCATCTCAGCCATTCTACAGGCAAGGTTCCAATACGCTTAATTTAACGTATACTACACCGTCTGATGCGGGTATCTTTTATAAGCTTGGTGGTGTGTATAATCCGGCTTTGGGAAGATGGGTTAAAGCAAGAACCCAAACAAATTTCGCATTAACCAAAACATCACCTATAACAGAAATTGAGGGAGTTTTCCCGGCAGCGACTCCCGCCAGCCCTGAAGGTGTTCCTGCTACAACGCTAAAATAAGAATGAGGTTAATCAATCTTGACTTATAAGATTAAAGATCAAAAGAGAACGAAAGCACGAAATGTGCTTTCGTTTCTGATTACCTGAATAATATTTCTAATACCAGCAGGGCAACCGTAGCAGTTCTTCCGGACATCAACACTTAACCAGCATATTTTTGCTGCACTTTTCAGCCCGGAGGTGAAATGCCGCCCGGAGATAAATTTGAAAATCAACTGGTTTCTTAAAAAATTGAACATGTACAAAACAATAGTATTCTCAGCATTAGCTTTGACACTGATATCATGTAAAATCGCAAATGTGAATCCCCTGAACAATTCATTTCCCTCCTTTTCCACTGAAGCGCATCGTGGTGGCCGCGGATTGATGCCGGAGAACACCATCCCTGCTATGATATATGCCATTGATATTGGAGTAACCACTCTTGAAATGGACACCCACGTCAGTTCTGATGGTAAAGTATTCTTATCCCACGATCATTATATAAATCCCCTGTTCATATTGGATCCGGCAGGGAACGAGATCCCGGAAACGGATGCCCAAAAGTTTGTATTGTATCAGATGACCTACGACCAGATCAGTAAGTATGATGCCGGAACAAAGTAAGCGTTCGGTAAAAAGCGTAAAGGAAAGTTCAATAAAAAAGATTATAAAGCG
>JBBJNR010000021.1:38638-43424 GCA_037719315.1 Daejeonella sp. | reverse complement strand
CCGCCATGGCCAGATTCTAATCACCTAACCAACTTATTCACCAAGCCCTAATTAAGGGATTCTTGATCGATAAAGCTGGATAATCGTAACATTTATCTACAAATATTTCTTTATAGATATATAAGGTCATAAATTCTTTCACGTAAAAAGCCCCACCTTCCTTAAGCCGTAATAATATTGGTTTCTTCCATACTTTCGGAAAAAATTTCACTACCAGAGCCAGCCAGAATAAAGAAGAAGACTTTAATACTTCTTTATGTTTAGCATAATTGTCAGCAGAAAACAATTCATTAAGCGTCCAGTTTACTCTCCAGGATTTCATATGTTAGATAGATTGATTTTTATGTAAATATTATTTATTAGTTATAAAATTATGGGCGTGAGCGTGATGTCATTTCGTGTGGCTGCCCGGTCAATAAAACCTGAGGGTATGTCTTTATTCTTAGTAGCATCTTTATTGTACAGGTCAACCCTCGTTGCTTAGCGTACCCTCCCTTTAAGGAGCGAATTTTTAAGAGTGAGTTCCCAGGTGTCTGTATTGTCAATCTATATTATTCTTTTTCACAGGTAACGCAGTACGGTTTTATAAACTTCCGAGGATTAAGGTTAATCAATAGGAAGGCTAAAACCTACAACATTTACGCATATATAATGTTTGACGATCTAACTGATTTTTTGAAATTCCTGATAACTTTGTCCGGCCAATGCGGCGGCGTCTGAACAATAGTCAAGCATTAATTTGCTTATCCAGATGATATTTTCGCAAAGTCATTGAAGCTTAGCTCTTGCGCTGAATTTTTCGGAAACAAACAATTCTTTGGATCCTTTTTTATAGTCATAGAAGCCATTTCCTGATTTGATCCCAAGCTGTCCGGCGATAACCATATTGACCAGCAGGGGGCAGGGGGCATATTTTGGGTTAGCAAATCCTGTATACAGTACGTTAAGTATCGAGAGACAAACATCCAGGCCTATAAAATCGGCGAGTTGTAAAGGCCCCATAGGGTGAGCCATTCCAAGCTTCATCACTGTGTCTATTTCATGCACACCTGCTACCCCTTCATGAAGCGTTTGAATAGCTTCATTGATCATAGGCATGAGGATGCGGTTTGCCACGAAGCCAGGATAATCATTCACCTCTACCGGCACCTTATTAAGCTTATCAGAGAGATTCATAATGATCCGCGTGACCTCGTCTGAAGTTGAGTATCCGCGTATTACTTCTACCAGTTTCATTACCGGAACAGGGTTCATGAAATGCATTCCGATTACCTTATCTGCACGGCTTGTAGCTGAAGCAATTTTTCCGATGGATATGGATGAGGTATTAGAAGCTAAGATGGCGTCCGGCTTACAATATTTGTCGAGATCCTTAAATATTGCCAGCTTAATATCTATATTTTCCGTAGCGGCTTCGATCACCAAATCGGACTTTTTTACCCCTTTTTCTGTATCGGTGAATGTGGTAATATTTTGAAGTATCTGTATTTTGTCGTCAGGTTTGATAATACCTTTAGTAATTTGCCGGTCGAGATTTTGACTGATCGTTTTTAATGCTCTTTCTATACTTTCCCTGGAAATATCGATCATGTGGACCTTATATCCTGCCATAGCTAAAGTATGGGTAATTCCATTTCCCATTGATCCGGATCCAATAACTGAGATGATCTTCATAATTTTGATTTATAGGTCAGTTAATGCTATTCTTGACTGTAAGCGTCAAAGATAATAAAAAGGATTACCGGTAGATTAATCTTCGTGCTTAGGTTTACCGCGACGAGAGGAAACTCTTCGCTGAACGAAAGAGGCACGCAGAAATCTTCGATCTCTGAGTTTAAATGTTTAATCGATCAAAGGACTATAGGATTAAATTAGCCGAAAAGTTCAGAATCTCATTTTTATCAAGGCTCTCAAACAATGGGAATTGAAGAATAGTTATATCCAGATGCTGCGAGATTATTTTCTCTGAACTTTCGTCTTCCTCACCACAAAATATAATCTTGCACAGATCGATATTACGTGACTTCAATATTTCGGCAGATAATATGGTGTGGTTGATGCTGCCCAGATAGTTTTTAGATACCAATACTACCTCCGCATCAAACTTTTTGATCAGATCGATCATCAGGTCCTTCTCGTTTAGAGGGACCATTAAGCCTCCGGCTCCTTCGATGATAAGCAGATTATCAGTCTGCGGAAGTAGTATATTCTCCATATCGATAGAGACTTTATCCAATGCTGCTGCTTTGTGGGGCGAGAAAGGCTGTGTCAGGCGATAAGATTCGGGATGGAATACAGACACCTGGTTGGTCACGAGGCCTCTCACGCGATCGGTATCCGTATCATGAAGATCTCCGGATTGTATAGGTTTCCAGTAATCGGCCTGAAGTTTTTCAACTAAGATTGCCGAAGTAACAGTCTTCCCAACACTCGTTCCAATTCCAGTTATGAATATAGGCTTTCTTTTCACAGCAACTGATTTATGGTCAGGCAAAGATCCTTAATTTCTATGAAGGAGTTATGGTTATGGATGCAGATCCGTAGCCGCTCAGATCCTTCAGGAACCGTGGGACTAAGTATGGCCCTGACGTCAAAACCTGCCTTCTGAATATGTGCAGCGACTTCTCTGGTCCGGGTATTTCCCCGGATAAGCACCACTTGTATTGCTGATCTGCTTGGGACCAAGCTATCGTGTTTTAAAATATTGGACCTGAAACAGCGGATCCTCTCGAACAGATCTGCTTGCTGGCTGGTTGTTTTTAAATACTTGTAGGATACTTTTACCGCCAGATGGCTTTGAAATGAAGCAGCGGTTGTATATATGAACGAACGGCAAAAGTTAATGAGGAAGGTTCGAAGCTCAGCGCTTCCCAGTATTGCGGCGCCATGAGTGCCCAAACCCTTACCAAAGGTGACAATTCGTGCGAAAACTTCCCTGCAAAGACCCAGTTCATGGACGATGCCATTTCCGCGATTACCAAAAATGCCCGTTGCATGCGCTTCATCTACTATAACAGCAGCACCGAATTTGTTGGCCAGCCGGCAGATATCCTTGAGGGGGGCTTCATCACCATCCATTGAATAAACGCTTTCAACCACAATATAGATAAGCCCTTTTGCAAGTTTTAATTTCTCTTCAAGGCTTTCCACGTTGTTATGCCGGAATATAAACCGCGAAGCGTGGCTCAGGCGGGCGCCATCGATTATAGATGCATGGATATACTCGTCGCATATAATGGTATCGCCACGCTGAGGTAAACACGATAGCAGACCTGCATTGGCATCATAACCTGAATTGAAGAGAAGTGAGGCCTCTGCTTCATGGAAATCAGCAATGTCCTTTTCCAGGTCTTCGGTGAATTGATTATTGCCGGCTAAAAGCCTGGAACCCGTAGAGCCGAGTTTATAGTCAGGGTAATTCTGAAGCTCAAGCTCATAAAGCTTCTTTAATTCTGAAGACCGGGAGAAGCTGAGATAATCATTGGAGCAAAAGTCGATCAGTGAGCTTTCAGTTTTTAACAAGCGAAGCGAATCACTACTATTACGCTTTGTTAAACTTGCTGAAATAAAGCTATCGATATCTTTCAATTTAATTTTTTGGTAAAAATAATAAAAGCGGCCCAAATTGAGCCGCTTTTAAACACGTGACTGCGGTATATTATTTACCCTTCTTTTTGTTTCCCTGCCGGTTGACGAGCCTTCATTTTCTCCTGCGATTGTTTTTTCATCTCCGCATAAGACTTTTGTTGTTCTGCCGAAAGAATTTTATTTAATTTTTTATCAGATTCTTCCATATAAGACTTTTGCTTCGGCATCTCGTCTTTTTTGAATTGAGGGTCAGATTTCATTTTGTCCATTCTCTCGGCACGCTCCAGGTTTAAAGCGTAGACTTGAGATTTTTGGTCAGCACTTAAATTTAATTTCTTTTCAAGGGCGTCTGTACTACGTTGTGCACGTTCCTGCGGGCTTTTTACCGGACTTTCTTCACGTGTTTGTTCAGAAGCAGGTTTACCAGCTTTTGACCGTTCTTTTTTGTCCTGAGAAAACCCTACGGTAACTAAGCTGGCTACCAAGGCTGCGGTGATCATTATCTTTTTCATATCTGTATGTTGTTATTTACACTTATAGACACAAATGCGACGTAATAGTTTAATTAGGATTTGTTAAATAGTGTTAAGACTTAGTCCGGTCTAGATTTGAGATGGATTTTTGCATTTGTGAAACCATGCTCGTTAGTGTTTCCAGGGTTGGCTCGGGAGCTGGCTCAGGGAAATTGGTGCTGATAAATGCCTTTGCTTTCCAGATCTCGAGCACATCATCTCCTGCAATAGTGTACGGTTCATATACGGGATTGTCCGAGATAAGTTTTAGAGCTTTATTTTCTTTGAATCTGTTGCCAATGCGTTTGTAAACTATGCCGTCCTCTTTACTGATCACCACATAGGTATCACCTGGCTTAAGATCGTTCCAGTTGCTTAGATATTCACCGACCACAACCGTCCCCGATTGGAGAGGAAGCATTGAATCACCCTTAATTTCAAATGCGCGGTAAGTACCCTGGCGGAACATAGGCAAGTGGAATTTCGGAAGCTCACTGATAAATTCAGGATCTCCATAGCCGTTTAAATATCCGGCGCTTGCTTTTACGGGTACAAGCTCAATATTTTCCCTGCCCTGCTGCGGGTAATGGCTGGCTGCTTATAATACCAATTTGTATAGCACCCAGCACGCCAGCCAAAATTGAAAGCGGAATGTTTGGCAAAGCTTCTGCTAAAGTGGTTGTAGA
>JBBJNR010000021.1:0-38628 GCA_037719315.1 Daejeonella sp. | reverse complement strand
CTGCTGATCAACAGAGATACTCAGTACACGGATATTGGCAGGGTCACCTTTAGGCTTTGGTTTCCATTTGTCATCGATGCGGTCATTAATAAGCTCATCCATTGAAAGCTCATAAAATCCTGCGAATTTTTTTAGCAATTCATATTTAGGTTCAGCCCGATCCTCTTCATAA
This sequence comes from Daejeonella sp., assembly GCA_037719315.1. Lineage (GTDB taxonomy): Bacteria > Bacteroidota > Bacteroidia > Sphingobacteriales > Sphingobacteriaceae > Daejeonella. The sequence goes on along the minus strand of JBBJNR010000021.1, from coordinate 38,456 downwards.
GCTCCTACCAGGGAACGTTTAATTTCTAGAGTATCCGCGAATTGCTGCTGTGTAAGCCCCTTTTTCTTTCTGAGGTACTTGAGGTTGGAAGAAATATTTGCCATTTTAAAAATAAATTTGGAATTACTAAAATTGTTAGTAAATTTATGCTCATAAAATTAGTAATTATTTTAAGAACAAACAATTTAAATTTTATTATATGCCGATCCTGAAAAAACCCCTAGAGAAAATGAAGAAATATGTTTATTTAGTAACCGACCGCAACCGAAGCTGCCTGCATGTAGGAATGAGTACAGATCTTATGAAAACCATGAATTTTTACCGCCAGATGCCAAATTTGTTCTTTGACTCAGGCCAGCAACTAACCAGATTAGTTTATTTTGAAGAATTAAATTCAGAAAGCGGCGCTGTTCAGCGTTTTAACCTGATCAGTAAATTTACCCGTATCCAGAAGGACAGATTAATCAGATCCGTTAATCCGGATTGGATAGATCTGACAATTGGACTTGATTTCGAACAGATCATGGTACCAGGGATACAGCCTGTTAACAAAATGGCGATGAATTTCTCTTGATTACTTTTTAACGAACTTCAGGGCTGCGGAGTTCATACAATATCTCTTTCCGCCCCTGTTTACTGGACCATCATTAAAGACGTGGCCCAGGTGTAAACCCGTTTGAGCTTCAACAACCTCCTCGCGGACCATACCATGGCTACTATCCCTGATAATAGCGGTTGCACGGGCATTAATAGGCTTGGCAAAGCTCGGCCAGCCGGTTCCTGAATCAAATTTATCTTCAGAGCTGAATAAGGGCTCTCCAGTAGCTGCACTGATGTAAATGCCTTTTTCGTGGTGATCGTGATAAGCATTTCTATAGGGTGTTTCTGTCCCCCGTTTAAACATAATTTCAAAGGCAACAGGACTTAGTATCCTTTTCCACTCACTTTCAGTTTTTTTCACAGGGTAGCTTTTTGCTGCCTGGCTTGTCTGAGCTTTCTTATTTGTTTGCGCATAGCCGCAGCCTGCTATCAATAGTACAAATGCGGTAATGGTGAATATATGTTTCATAGCTGTGTTTCTAAATAATAAATTTTCTTAGTGTAATTAATTACGTAAAAATTCGATTTTTAGTTTTTTGGAGGCATCTTTAGCTTTATTGAGGCGGCACTTGCTCGCTTTTAAGCGCGCCAGGGAAAAAACTTATATTCAAAAAAAAAGCGATCCGGAGATCGCTTTTTGGGTATTTAAGATCGTTTTACCAGCCCGGTGCAAATACAAGCCCAAAAACTCCGGCTTTAACGTCCGATCTCTGGAAGGGTATTGCGTAGTAGGGTTCAATGACAAAGTATCCGAAAACGTTTACACGCAACGATACTCCGGCACTCATCGCAGGAATGCGTTCGGGGTATGCCCCGGCACCTGAGCCAACCATTCGCGGCTCGTTACGAAAAGCAATTTTAGAATCGCTATCGTATGCCAAGCCCATATCAAAGAACACGTTTAAATCTGAGAATAAAAATTTAGATTCAAAAGCCGCAAGCTTCGCCGGACCTGTAAATGGCAGCCTCACCTCCAAATTTGCTACCGCAATACGTGAACCTACCAACTGGTTAATATCAAAACCATTTGTTGATGTGGATCCATTTTTATAAAATGAATTAGCTTCATAACCTCGTATCAGATAACCATAACCTGCATACATTTGATACAGGCGGTTTTCATCACGACCAAACCTCGAATAACTGTATAAACGGGCGGCCAATGTAATAGGCTTTAAGCGAACGTACTTCCTGCCGTCCGCCGTAATTGCGCTTAACTTATAGTCGCCCATGTAGTTTTCTATACCCAGACGATATCGAAAACCATCCAATGGAGATGTTACACCGGAAAAAGAGTTATCACCAACGAAAGCGGCATTAAGCTGAACTGTAGTGAATGGGTCAAAAGGCGCGCCATAGGTCTGTTCGGCTTCGTCGTTTGATATTTTTTGTTTGTCTGACCCGATTGGGAATCCTATAGATCCATTGTTATATTCATAGAAGTTACTGTAGCGGTCTATCCGATAACTATAACGGGACAAACCACTACCGGCTTCAAATCTATGATTCTTAGAAAAAGGGTAAGATCCAAATACTTGTATCTGATCTTCAAAAGTTCGGATGATATCATATCTTTCGTTGTATACAGTACCAACACCCTCAAGATTGTCAAGTCCTGCGGAAACCTGTCCCGAAACATAGGGGATATGTGATACTACAGCCCCCCAATTGATCCTGCTTTCCTGGTTTATATAGGCTACCTGACCTCCAAAATCATAAATCTCTCCGTTAACTGCAGCCGTTGCATAGATCTGATTTCTACCAAGTATGTCACTGAAAACACCTTGTATACCACTGGCCAGGCCTGTGCCGAAACGGCCAACAGATGCACCCACGCCATTACTGGAAAGATAGTCAAGCTTAAATTTGGGTTTATAGCCTACTGTGTTGATCGAATCAGAAGGGATCCTTTCAAAGCGCTCAAAGTTATTAAGATTGGCATTGATGATATTTACTCCTACAGACTTTGCAGGAGGAAGTAAGGCTGCATCAAAATTCAACGATGTCGCCTCCACTTTCTCGGGAATAAAGTCAGATGCCTTTGCATTATATATCGTGTACTTTTGCGCACGATAGTAGGAATATAATACATCATCGTTATTTGAAAGGCTTAACGCTGGCGAATATTCTGTAATGCCGCTGATACCCGTAAAATAGTTGGTCAGCTTTTCAATGGTGCCGCCTGCAATAGCATATCGATACATATTTCTAAATCCGTCTCTGTTAGACAAAAAATAGATGCTTTTGTTATCCGCCGAATATTGTGGATTTAAATTGTTAGCTCCGTCAAACACCGGTAGATCGGTCACAGCTTTTGTTGCCAGATCTATAATAGCCATATTCATGGTGATACCTACAGTTGTAGATGATTTGTCGAAAGTACTGCGGTCACTGCTGAAAACCATAGTTTTGCCGTCTTTCGAATAGCTTGGATGGTATTCAGAGTATTTATCGTTGGTGAGCTGGGTGATCAGTTTAGAATTAAGATTGAATTGATAGAGATCGCTTTGGCCCTCTTTTAAACCTGAAAACGCTACATCGCTGCCATTTGGAGACCATGTGATGTTACTGAATTCTTCCACATCACCCATAGCTTCTGTAGCTATCGTTTTTCCCGTTGAAATATCTACAATAATAAGTTTAGTAACTCCAGCACTAAAGGCACTGAAGGCGAATTTTCGACTGTCCGGCGACCATGCTCCGGCTGATTCAATGAAGTTAAATTCGTCGATATGCGAATTTTTGGCCTTGCTGGTTAATTTACGAATGATCTTGCCTGTTCGCGCATCGGCCAGAAAGAGGTCAATACTAAGCAGATCTTTTTCTGAAAGAAATGCAACATAATTCCCGTCAGGTGAGATCGCTGGTGCAACATTGTAACTTTCACCGCCATTTTTCTCATCAATTATTTTCTTGCCAATCGGTATCTGAGCCGTGTCTTTCAGATAAGGACGGTAGGTATTTTCTATACTTGTTTTCCACAGTCCGGATAGAGTTCGCTCATCATAGCCAAAAGTACGTCTGATCGCCATTTCGTACCCATACTTCGCTGTTTCCTTGAAAAATGGTACAATTACAGTATCACCATATGTAGACCCGATATACGACCAGAAAGCCTGCCCGTAGCGATAAGGGAAATACTTATTGGATGTGGTTAGATCTTTTAAAGACGGAATATCCTTATTAAGAAATGCATCGCGCATCCACATGGCGGTGTAGGCGTCCTGTTTACCAACAGAAAGATATTCTGCCATACCCTCAACCATCCACAAGGGTAAATTGCCGATATTTTCAAGATTTGTTGAGTCACCCTCTATAAGCGAATGATATTGGAATGCATGGACAAGCTCATGTCCTAAAACATGCCTCGTTTGATGATTTAGAATGGAAATGGGCATAATAACCCTGTTTTTCATCCCTTCTGTAACACCGCCCGTACCAACGCCTATCTCACCGCTCAAAGCAGTGGTCTGTTGAAAATCAGGATGGTTTGAATAAAGGATGAACGGGTTCTTCTTTAAGAATGTATCGCGAAACACCTGCTGGTGCAGATCATACCAAACTTCGGCCTCCTTGGCGAATCTTTTTACCAGGCTATCATTTTTTAAGTAATAGTACAATTCAAAGTGAGGGGTTTCATAAACTTTAAATTTAAGGTTTTTATATCTCACCTTGTTCTGTCCGAAGTACTGAGCCTGAACATCAGTTCCCACACTGAAAAATATAGCCAAAAAAATGGTTACTACAAGCCAGAATTGGGGCTTTCTTGATGTGTTCTTATTTTCTCTCATTATATATTATATATGGAATGTCGTTACCTAAAATACGTAAAAATTATGATTTAGATTTTTATGCGTTCTGATAGTAATACTATAAGAAAAATTTTGACTCAATTGTTTTGTTTTGAATTGTTTTGTCTTCGCTCATCCCTGATCTGTTTTCGGGTCTTATTTTCCTCCCTAACAGGTTCATTCCTAGGAATAACGGGAGGCTTGCTCGCCGGTTGCTGACTGCCCCGATTTTCCTGTTCTTTCTGAGGGCTAGGATTGATCTGAACTGGCGGGGGAGTAAAGGATGTATCCGGGGTACTTTCCGGAACTATCAGTGAATCGAGGAACATACTGTCGACTGCAAACGTATCTCTTTCATATCTTGGAGTCACGCATTGATATTCCCTTGAAATTTTTACACCGGATTTTGGGAAAGGCCCGAATTTAATACCCAGAGATGGATCTTCGTACAACTTTTCCATGAATTTGGCGAATATAGGCAAGGCTGTTCTTGATCCTTCACCTGTTTCTGAAGTTTTGAAATGAACGCTTCTTTCATCACATCCCACCCAGACGCCGGTAACAAGATCTTTGGTAACCCCCATATACCACCCGTCAACATAATCAGAAGACGTGCCGGTTTTGCCGCCGATCTGGTTATTTCCTTTCCAAAGGTCCCACTCCCATAAGGCCTGCGATGTTCCACCTGGTTCGTCCATGCCGCCCCTGAGCATATATAACATCAGCCAGGCTATTTCCTCGCTGAGGGTCCTTTTCTGTTCTGATTTGAATTCCTCAATCATCTTTCCGTCCTGGTCGGTAATTTTTTCAACCAATATAGGGTCTGAACGAACCCCCTTATTCAGGAATGTACCGTAAGCCCTGACCATTTCGAAAACGCTAACGTCATTTGGACCGAGGCTAACCGAAGGAACAGCCTGAAGATCACTTTCAATTCCGCTTAAATGTGCATATTTTACCACATTCTCTGCGCCAACTTCCTGGGTGATCTGGGCGGTAATAGAATTTACCGATTTACCCATCGCCCATCGCAAGGACATTTCCCGGCCCGAGAAGTTCCAGTCTGAATTTTTAGGCTCCCAATATTCAGTTTTACCTTTATCCTGATAGGGGATGCTTACGGCTTTGTCTACAAACTTATCGCACGGACTCATGCCTGCTTCCAAAGCGGCCAGGTATGCAAAGGGTTTGAATGTGGATCCTGCCTGTCTCTTTGCCTGATTTACATGATCATAGTTGAAGTAATTGTGATCTATCCCGCCTATCCAGACTTTTATATGCCCGTTGAACGGGTCCATGGTCATCATGCCGGTATTCAGGATTTTTGCGTAATATTTAATGGAATCTATTGTCGAAAACACAACTTCCTTCTCACCATTCCAGTTAAAAACCTTCATCTGTTTAGGCATGTTGAGATAAAAGTCGATTGAATCTTGGTTGTTGTTGTATTTTTTCTTCAATAAATCATAATAGGGGAGCCGCTGGGCGGCTTTTTCCGGAAAATCAAGTATTTCCTTTCCATCCGATGTTCGCCAGGGGTTTTCGTTACCCCAGGTGTTATCAAGTCTCCTTTGCAGGATTTTCATCTGGTTATTCACAGCTTCCTCGCCATATTTCTGCATTCGGGAGTCAATTGTAGTATAGATCTTTAATCCGTCGGTGTAGAGATCGTAGTCGTTTTCTTCACACCATTTTTCAAGGTATCTCGCAACGGCCGAACGCAGGTAAGAGCCGCCCTCACTTCCTTCGTCAAGGCTTCCCGGATTTAATTTGAGTGGCCTGCCACTATATTCCTTAAATTCTTCAGAGGAAAGATATCCATATTTCTCCATCTGCGACAAAACTACATTGCGTCTCTCAAGGGATTTTCCAGGGTTCCGGATGGGATTGTAAGTGGTTGTTGCCTTAAGCATCCCAACAAGAAGCGCCGCTTCTTCAACCTGGAGCTTATCGGCATTTTTATTAAAATATCTTTTTGCTGCAGTTTTAATACCAAACGTATTGCTGCTGAATGGAACGGTGTTAAGGTAGAGGGTCAGGATCTCATTTTTGGTGTAGTAGTGTTCCAGTTTATAGGCAGTGATCCATTCCTTGATCTTATAAACGAAGGTACGGGCGAGAGGAACATATTTAATAAAGCCCTGGGATTTCCGATTTCTTGTGCTGTATAGATTTTTAGCTAATTGCTGGGTTATCGTACTTGCGCCACGTTTATCGCCCGTGGCAGTCGAGATCGTGCTGGACACAATTGACCTGAAATCGACTCCGCTATGTTCAAAAAAACGGATGTCCTCCGTTGCCACCAGGGCATCAATAACGGCTGGAGAAATGCTGTCATATTCAACGGGCGTGCGGTTTTCTTTATAGTACTTGCCAATTAATTTCCCGTCGGCTGTATAAAGCTCTGAAACGACGTTCATGGCGGGTGTATTTATATCCTTAATGTTAGGGGAGTAACCAAACAGCCAGAGGAAATTAAGCTCCAGAGCACAGAAAAAGAGGATGATGAAATAGATGGTTATTACAGAGTATCGAAGCGGCTTATTTTTAATTCTTCTGAACATGTGGTAAAGATGATGAAAACGTAAGTAAAATGCAGCAAAATTGTTGAAATTCAGAATTTCAGAAATTTAACGTGATCTGGTTTTAAAAATTTTAAATTGCATATTCTAAACGTTTATATGAATGATATAGTTAAACAATTCAGGGTCGTTAATGTTGAAGCCTTCAAAATTAAAGACCATGACACCAAGTGGACCGATCAATATGTCAAGGAAGATGCTGTTGATATTCTGAATGATTTAAAACGGGATATGGATCAGCTGCAGCAGAAATTGTATGCTGCTAATAAGCATTCCCTGCTCATTTTATTCCAGGCTATGGATGCTGCCGGTAAGGATAGCGTCATCAAACATACCATGAGTGGACTAAACCCCCAAGGCTGCCAGGTTTATAGCTTTAAGCAGCCAAGTTCTGAAGAACTGGACCATGACTTCTTGTGGAGGCATGCCAAGGCAATGCCAGAAAGGGGGCGTATCGGGATCCATAACAGGTCACACTATGAAAATGTCCTTGTCTGTAAGGTGCACCCCGAATATGTTCTGAATGAAAGGATAGCGTCTGTTCCAACGGTTGCTGCAGTTGATGCAAAATTCTGGGATGCAAGATATGCGAGCATACGGAATTTTGAAAAGCATTTGAGTGAAAATGGAACAGTTATCATTAAGTTTTTTCTTAATGTTTCCCGCGAGGAACAAAAGAAGCGTTTTTTGGAAAGGATTGATGATCCGCTGAAACATTGGAAATTTTCAGCCGCTGATATAGAAGAGCGTAAGAAATGGGATGACTATATGGAGGCTTACCAGGATGCGATCAGGGAGACTTCTCATGACCATGCTCGGTGGTATATTATTCCCGCTGATAAAAAGTGGTTTACCCGGATTGCAGTCAGTAAAATTATAGTTGATACATTAAACGCGTTAGATCTGGATACGCCTGAACTCCCAGAATCGGAAAAAGCAAGATTGGAGGAGTGCAGGGAAAGGCTTACTGAAGTTGAAAGTTGAAAGTTGAAAGTGGAAAGCGGGACACCCATTTCCCACTAATTTCACTTGCTCAACTTAAACGTATCTGCATCTTTTAAAAACGGGTATAACTTCCGGGCGTTTTCAACTTCTTCTTTATTGATGGAAAAAGTATAGAGATCTTCGTCGTTAGGCTTATAATAAACAACTTTTCCATTCGGATCGATGCACATAGAATCCCCCGAATGATAAACTTCGTTTCCATCGTGCCCTACACGGTTCACAGCTACAACATACGCCTGATTTTCTACCGCTCTTGCAGGAATTAAGGTTCTCCAGTGTAATGAGCGTTTTTCAGGCCAGTTGGCTACAATCAGGAGCATGTCATATTCTTCGTCTTTGTTTCGCAGCCAAACTGGAAAACGAAGGTCATAGCATATGACAGGGCATATTTTCCATCCATGCAGCTCCACGAACAGTTTCTCGTATCCAGGTGTATAGTGCTGATCTTCTTCCCCCAGGCCGAACAGATGCCGTTTATCATATCGCTCATAGGAGCCATCCGGTCGCATCCAGATAAGACGATTGTAATACTTAACGCCGTCTTTAATGATCAGGCTGCCTGTAACTACACTCTCAAATTTTTTCGCCTGTTCCAACATCCACTTCATAGAAGGCCCGTTCATCTCTTCAGCCAATTTTTCCGCATTCATAGAAAATCCGGTGCTGAACATTTCCGGCAAAACGATCAAATCTGTCTTTTCCCGGATAGAGGACAACCTTAACCCGAGATTATGTAGATTTTTTTCAACGTTTTCCCAGAACAGGTAGGCTTGGAAGGTTGTAATTTTAAGTGTGTTCATCTAGTAATACTCATACGGTTAAAAAAAGTAAAGGTTGCTTACACTTTCGATAATCTATAAACGGCTTCTTCCAGGGTTTCTTGCTTTTTAGCGAAGCAAAAACGCAATACATGGTGATCGCTCCTTCTGTGATAAAATGCGGATACGGGTATACTTGCTACACCAAATTCAGTGATCAGGCGCATGGCCAGATCTGTGTCTTTTTCATCACTTATCCTGCTGTACTGCACTGATTGAAAGTACGATCCAGAGCATGTCAGAAGGTCAAACCGCGTACCCTTCAACAAGTTAACGAAAAAATTTTTCTTTGCTTGAAAAAAACGCCAAGTTCAAGATAATTTCTTTCATCATTCATAAAATCAGCTATAGCATATTGCACTGGTGTATTAACGCTGAATACTTGAAATTGGTGTACTTTTCGGAATTCAGTCATAAGCCATTCAGGAGCAAGGCAATATCCTACCTTCCATCCGGTATTATGAAAAAGCTTTCCAAATGAAGCGGTGATAAAACTACGTTCTTTTAGTTCAGGATATCGGGAAACGCTTAAATGCTGATGGTCATCATAAACGAGATGTTCGTATACTTCATCACTCAGGATAAGTATATCCGACATTCTTGTGATACTGATTAATTCCAGTATGTCTTCCTCCCGAAGGATCATCCCCGTGGGATTATTAGGGGAGTTTATGATGATCATCCGGGTTCTAGGACTGATCAGCTTCCTGACCTCCTCCCAGTTGATTTTGTAGTCGGGAGGAATTAACTCCAAAGACCTCACGATACCGCCAAGGACTGTAACTGTCGGGGAATATGAATCATAAGCGGGATCGAAAATTATTACTTCATCTCCGGGATGGATCACGCATGCCAACGCAGTGAATATGGCTTGCGTACCGCCGGCTGTGATCGTTATTTCGGTATCCGGGCTGTATGCCGAATGGTGTAGCTGCAGTTGTTTATCAGCAATGCGCTCCCTCAGCTTTAATAACCCGGGCATCGGTGCATACTGGTTATAACCTTTCTTCATATATTGGCCCACGAGGCTGATCAATTCGGGGGAGCATTCATAATCCGGAAATCCCTGAGAAAGATTTATCGCGTTGTATTGTGCTGAAAGAGCAGACATCACCGAAAAAATGGTCGTGCCTGCATCAGGCAATTTCGATTTTAGTAACATAGTGCGACGAAAATAAGTATTTTAATATTACCTGTTTAAATCTTGCCTTCTCATCACCAATTGTTAAATTCAAACCGGATATTTAAATGCCGTTAAAATGAGTTTTAAAACAAAAGAAAGCCGTCTCGCATTGGTTCTGGGTTCCTTCTTTGTAGCTAATGCTATACTCGCAGAATTTATTGGGGTGAAGATATTTACAGTAGAGGGGTCCCTGGGTATTCCAAAGTTCGATATCAACATGTTTGGTGTCAAAGACCTTTCATTTAATATGTCTGCTGGTGTGGTAACCTGGCCGATCATTTTTATCATGACGGATATCATTAACGAATACTTTGGGATAAGACAGGTAAGGTTTTTATCCATCCTGGCGGCTATCCTGATAACCTATGCTTTTGTGGTGGTTGGTTTTGCCATTGGGCTGGCACCTTCCGACTTCTGGATCAATCAGACTGTGAATGGCGAATCGATCAATATGAATACGGCATTCAACAGCATCTTTGGACAGGGGATGTGGATTATTACGGGGTCAATCATCGCGTTTTTGCTCGGGCAAATGGCTGATGTTATCATCTTCCACCAGATCAAAAAAAGTACAGGGGAGAGCAAGCTCTGGCTCCGTGCAACAGGATCAACCCTGATCTCTCAATTTATCGACAGCTTTGTTGTGATCTTTATCGCTTTCTATATAAATCCGCAATATAGCTGGAGCTGGCAAATGGTTGCCGCGATCGGTCTGGTGAACTACACGTATAAGTTTATGGTTGCCATTATTATGACACCCTTACTTTACGGAGTACATCGTATTATTGATGGTTACCTTGGGAAAGATCTTGCAAGAAAGCTGGTGGCAGAAGCTGCCAGCAAATAATTATTTGCTACCTGCGCTGATCAGCTCGATTTCAAAGATCAGGTTACTACTACCCTTGTTGGTGTCCTCACCAACAAGTAGAAATCATGTGACTTGTTGGTGATGACACCAACAAGGGAGGAGGTTATCTGGGAAAAGACCTTGCGAAAAAATTAGTCGCGGAAGCATCCGGGAAATAACTATTTACTAACCGCACTGATCAGCTCAATTTCAAAGATCAGGTTACTATACGGAGGAATATCCTGACCAGCGCCTCTTTCTCCGTATGCCAGAGAATACGGAATGTAGAACCTATATTTCGAACCGACAGGCATATGCTGCACTCCCTCAGTCCATCCCGGAATAACCTGATTTAACATAAATGTTGCAGGCTCGCCACGCTTATAAGAACTGTCAAACTCTGTTCCGTTTGTTAATGTACCTTTATAGTTCACCGTAACTTCGTCCGTAGATTTCGGTTTAATCCCTGTTCCAGCAATAAGCACTTCATACTGAAGTCCGCTTGGCAATGTAACGATCCCAGCCCTCCTGGAATTCTCAGCCATGAATTTTGCGCCTTCCCCGATGCTGCCTTCAAACTTCTTCTTATCTATCGAGTTCAGAAACCTGTAAATAAGCTCCTGGCATTGCTCAGGACTCAAGGCTGGGGTTGCCGATGAAAATACGTCGTTCATCGCTTTAGCGACCAGGGTGTAATTCAAGCTTGTAACCCCTCTCGCTTTAATGTCGTTGGCAACGCTCGCCCCGAATGCGTAACTGGCCGAGTCTGTTTGCGATTTAAAAACCGGGGTACTTGCCGGCTTTGCCTGGGCTGCCGGCGCAGGTCTGGTCTGCACAGCTGCCGGTTTGGGTTTTGCAGAATTCACCGGCTTGGTCTGACCAGAGCTATAATTGAAACATGCTGTTAAAGCAATTGTCGTAAGGATCGTCTTCATCTATTAAATTAATGTGATGCCGCTAATATAGATAGCCCTGATCAATTTAGAACTATGGGCATGTATTTTTTGTTTCGCTTTTAAATACTGCGATCGTTGAGGTCAACTATATCTGTCCGGGAATAGCTGATGAGGTGTCTGGCTAGTATTTAAACGAATTAACAACAGCATCTGACTGGTCCTGTTCTTCCCGTTTATTTTCATAGGTTTTATAATCTTCACCTTCAATGTAGTGCTTGAAGTTTTCAATATCATGTCGTACCATTGTTTCAAAGACCCCGTTCAGTAATCGTGCAACCCCCTGGCCCAGGCTTCCTGCGGGTGGAAAATAGCGCAGATCGACAGTGAGTTCTGTTCCGGACGTATTTATTGCATCGCTAAAAGTCACTTCGCCGGCATTCTCAACCATTGAACCGGCAACAGACTTCCAGCCAATATATTTATTTTCTTCCTCGCGGGTGATCTCAGCATTCCAGCTTAATTTCAGGATCTCTCCCGGCAGGTTTGCCCGCCAATGTGAGCGTTTCTCATCGTGTTCTTCAACAGAGGAAAGATGTTTCATAAAAACAGGCAGGTTCTCCAGCCTACGCCAGAAAGCATACAGCTCTTCTCTCGGCTTATCTACAATAAAGCTTTCAGAAATATTAACTGCACCCTGTTCCGTGCTGCCTTTGTCGAGGGCCGAATATAGCGGGCAAAAGCCTGTAGCTCCCCGGTGTAGCATCATTACACCTGCGAACGCCTCCTGTGCAGCCAGAAATGGATTCTTTTTAAACCGGCCAAGACTTTTATACGCTAGAAAGGCTCCGCCTATAATCGAAATAACACGCTCGGGTACATTTACGTTCCCATCTGTACTTTGTCTCGAAGTTAAATTCATATTCCCTTCAATTTTTCTGCTGCAATGTCTGTCATCAGTGGTATGATTTTCTTCCTCATTAACATCCGGCAGGTTTAAGTGTTTTGGAATTTTGCACCGCGATGAAAAAATGGAATGCATTGCCGGATCAGTTAAGAGTTTGGAACAAATCCGATTTACCGCGGAGGCAATTGATGAGACGGCGATCTCAAGCTTAGCTGTCGAAAAATTGTAAATCATTGCTAAAGAGCACACACCTTTGTCATTGGTGAGGAAACCATTGCTGAAGCTATTCTGGACCGTATGGTACATACCTCTTACAGAATTGAGCTAAAAGAAGAAAGTCTAAGAAAAAAAAGGTAAAATTGTCAGGCTATCAACTTCACTGAGGCAAAACCATAAGGGGGCCAATGTCTCCAGAATATCCATTTAGAATATATGAAACGCTTTTAATATGCTTAAAAATATCTTTTACGGGATTGCAGCCCTCATCTTACTGGTTCCACTCATTATGTTCTTAGCATGGTTTCTGACGCCACAAACCAAACTGGTTACTGCTATAATTGATAAGACTGTTTTAACTTCTGATGGTCAGGAACACATTTCGTTAAACTGGATACTAAATCATGAACGTTATACAAAAACAAGTAAAAAATCATACCATACCAGTCGCGACTATTATGGCTTTTTCCCTCTAAAAGATGAAAAATTTAAGATAAAGGGCCTGGAAAGATTTTCTGCATCACAACTAAAACAATTAAGCGCTGACGCTGACCTTGTTTATTTTACGGATACCTATGGGATTTACAATAATGAATGGTATCAGAAAAAAAATGTAAATGAAAGGTCCGGGATGCTTTATGGAGGACTAAGCAATAAGGATGTCGAATTGCTTGGATTAATGAAAGCTAAAAAAAAGTTGATCATTGCTGAATTTAACACAATAGGATCCCCTACGGATTCAACTACCAGAGCCCGTTTTGAAGAAATATTTGCCATGCGATGGACAGGATGGACAGCGAGATTTTTTGAAAATCTGGATACGCTTGTAAATAAGGAATTACCTTTATGGCTGATCAATAATTATAAAAAAAGTCATCAAAACCAATGGCCGTTTAAAAAATCGGGTATCGCATTTGTTAGCAATAACGAGCAGGTTACAATTCTGGAAGATAGCACACACCTGAGTGATCCGATGCCACATATTATCAGTAGTGCATATGCACAGAAAAACTTAGCATTGCCTTCGAAAATAAAATACTCCTTTTGGTTTGATATAATTATTCCCGATAGTAAAATCAATCAATCAATTTCCACTTTTAAGATCAGTGCAAACAATCGCGGACTTGCTGAACTGAAAAGATTTGGCATTCCGGCGGTTTTTCCGGCGGTCATAATGCATAAAGGAAGTGATTATAGTTTTTATTATTTTTCCGGCGATTTTTGTGATAATGCAATCTCTGTGAATACTTCCTATTTCAAAGGGATCAGCTATTTCAAATGGTTGTTTTATAATGATCACGATCCAACGGAGCAATCCGGTTTTTTCTGGAATTTCTACAGACCTATGCTCAGCAATATTCTCAAAGAATATTCATCAGATCGACGGTAAAATCACTTAGGAAGCGTGTAATTTCTAAACAGTGAATCGGGTATGATTTTCTTACCATCTGCAATCATGGCATTGCGTTTTTTAAACTGGTTAAATGCATTGATCATCTGGCTCTTTCTTTCCGGATCATTCACAATTTCTTCAGCAAGATCGGGGCTTAGTTTATAGAGATTATCGCCATTCAAATGATATTCTCCCATGATAAAATCGATGATGTCGGTTTTGTTCTGTATGAACGGCAGGCTATGCAAGTTCCGAAAACTCCGGCTGGTATCCAGGCCCTTTCCTATCCAACTGCTTAAAGCAGGTACTTTGATTTGATGATTGTTCTTTAAATAAGCAAGCATTGACGGAGGTATATCGAAATGACTTGAAACAGATGAAAACTCTGCCGTACGTTTTAGTAAAGGGGAATAAATAATAAATGGCACATGGTATCTGTCAATTTTACTGATCATGGGTATTTCAGGCATTCTATGGTCTCCTGTTATTAAGAAAATTGTATTTCCATAGTCTGCTCTTTTCTCATAGGCATTAAAAAAGTTTCTTAACGCATCATCAACATACAGAATACTCGAATATTGATCTTTATACTTCCTGTATTGATTCGTTTCAGACTCAGTCAATCTTAAAGATTTCATTCTTTCCTCAAATATTCGATAGTATTTGGCGGATTCATTGATAATAAATGGATCGTGTGTGGCTACAGTAAGTATCACACTTAACAGGGGTTTTTTATTCTGAACATCGGGTCTGGTAGCCAGAAAATACCTGAATAGCTCCTTATCATTATACCCCCAGGTAAAACCATTTGTTGATGGCAATTTTATATAACCGGGTGGAAATGATTTTCTATCCCTCAATTCATCAATTTTGTTTGCTCTGAGATATTGATCCATATGATCGAAAGCGGCATCCGCACCACAGTAAAATGAGGTTTGATAGCCGTTAAATTTAAGCATATTGAGCAATGAAAGTTGTTCAGGCATATTTTCCCCGAGCTCAAGAAAACCGTTTTTCGCAAATGGTAATGAACCCAGAATTGAAGGTAAAACAGCAAAAGTTCGTCCACCCTGACTTAGAAAATTCTTCCAGTAAAGGCTTTTCCCGGAAAGAGAATCCAAAAAGGGTGTAAAATTGCCCAGATAGGCTCCATCATTAGAATAAGCTCTTCCCAAACCTTCTACAAGAATAATAACAATATTAGGTGCGCTGGCCTGCGCCCGGAAAAATGGTGAAAGAACATCCTGAGCTACCTCTTTATGTAAGAATGGATAATTACTTTCATCTGCATATTCAAATTGAATACTTTTTAATTGTCCATCTGCATAATCGCCTATATAACTATCAGCATAAATATCGGTTTCATTATCCTCAGGAAAAAAATGTGCGTAAGATGCCCTGTAAAAGTAATCTGATTTATTGATAGCCAGATTATTCGCAAAATCTGATTTCAGATCTGGCGTGCTTATCATTTCAGTGAACCCAAAGACCAGATCTAACATTCCAAAAGCAAGCAATACAGCCGCAGCATAGCGATTGAATTTTATCCGGGGAGCCAGAAAACGCAGGGCAAAACCAACGAATAGAATGAGTAGAAAGAAACTGAAAACAGAAAGAATGTTGATACCTGATGAAGCTCCAACTGTTTGCTTAATATCACCTGAAGAATAGCTGTACAAATCAGCCCCCAGAAGTACCAGCGAAGTATTGAAATAAAGTATAAGTCCCAGATGGAAAATAAAAAACAGAATTATAAATGCCTGAAAAAGAATCTTTGCCAGTTTGGATGAGATAAAGTAAAATGTCGCATAAATTATAAAGAGAAAAAAAAGCCACTTAAACCAGAGTACCAGGTCCAGCAACCAGCTCCATAATAAAATTCCTAAAAAAGCAGAAGGCAAATCATGAGTAAAACTATTAAAGGTATTTTCAAATACACTAAACAGGAGAATAAGTGAAATCCAGATAACTGAAAATCCAGCAAATGATTGTATTGCTAATAACAGCCTGCTGATCAAATGACTACCTGAATTATTGTTGTTTTCCATATATATTGTCAAATATTTTTTTTGGCAGTCGAAACCTGATCTTAAATACCTTGCAGAACTGGATAAGGGTTTTCCGGTTAAGGGGAGGTCTGGAAGCTGAGGTCTGATGTCTGAAGTCTGAGGTATGAAGTCTGAGTTCTGACTGCCGAAACTATCCTTTATATATATTCTTGTCAAGTGAAAAACGTCCCGGACCGGTAAAGAATAATACGAGGAACATTCCAAGATAAAGCAGTGGCATTTCTTTTTTTCCGAAATCATCAGCAGCGTGTACAATAAAAAACACGACGGCCATATTAATGATCAGGGGAATGGTTGCCAGGCGGGTAAACAATCCGAGGACGATAAAAATGGAGCATACAAACTCTGCGAATGTAGCAAGGTATAAAGAAGTTGCCTGGCCTAAGCCTATAGGATCGGCAAACTGCATATTGCCTGCCAGAATTTTCTGGAATTTTGGATAACCATGAGTCAATAATGCCCCGCCTGAAACAACACGTAATAGTAATAGACCTAAGTCGGATGCAATAGGGTTGGATGATAAAAATGTGGATCTCATAAATTCAGATTATTGTTATTTAACTTTTATTTCTAAGTTAATAAAAATAAAAAGCAATGTTAATGTGAAACAATGAGACGACTATTCTATCTCGCCATTTCTTTCCTTGCCTTTCTTTCATTAAGCTGGGTGTTTGGTCCCCAGGCTGCCAGGGATGTTTACCAAAGTTGGACCACCTCGGCAGGGTCTGATGACGGAATCAGGTATTCTTCGGGAGATGAAATCAACCTTTACTCAGACAAAGTAGCATCCACCGTAATCTCCGTATTCAACAACTTACTTATAGGGCAATTCGCTTCCGCATCTTTTACGGCTGCATCAAATTGTCCCTGTGAAATTCCGGGAATTCTTGCGGTAAGGGTTAAGTGTGAATTGGTAATCACTCCATCCACAAAATTGATCTCACACTTTGTAGTGAGCTCATCTGCAGTAAATCCTGCTGCATCTATATTAAATGAAAGTTTCATGGTAAAACATCCGGCGTGTGCTGCTGCGATCAATTCTTCGGGATTGGTACCAGCACCTTCTTCGAAACGTGATTTGAAAGAGTATTGGGTATTGCTTAGCGTACCACTTTGAGAGGTTAGATTACCTTTTCCGTCTTTTCCTGATCCTTGCCAAACGGCTGTTGCGTTGCGTTTCATATGTTATTTTTAAGGGTTAATTGATCAATAGCAGGATCACTCCTTTCTGGGGGCACAAGATAGTAAAATCCCCTTTTATCCTGAATTGATAATGACGATATTTGCACTAAAAGTCTTATTAAAGATGCCACAAGAACCTTTTCCTAAACAAATTTACAATACGGATACAATCATTGCCCTTGCCACTCCTTCAGGCATTGGAGCCATTGGCGTGATCCGCCTTTCCGGACCGGAAGCCATAAGCTTGGTTAACGAGGTTTTTGTAGGGAAGGATCTTAGCATACAGCATACACATACCGTACATTTCGGCACCATCAAAGACGGGCCGCTGGTTTTGGATGAAGTGTTGGCGTCCATATTCATCGGTCCGAAATCGTATACTAAAGAGCATGTGGTTGAGATCTCGACCCATGGCTCAGCTTACATCATCGAAAGTATCATTAAATTATTGATCCGGAAAGGGGCGAGGCCGGCAAACCCGGGTGAGTTTACGCTGCGCGCATTTCTTAACGGACAGCTCGATCTTTCGCAGGCTGAGGCTGTGGCCGATCTGATTGCATCTAATTCTCAGGCTTCTCACCAGGTGGCCATGCAGCAAATGCGAGGGGGCTTTTCCCATGAGCTCCAGTACCTCCGTGATCAGCTGATCCATTTTGCATCGATGATTGAGCTGGAGCTTGATTTCGGCGAAGAGGATGTCGAGTTTGCGAACCGTGAGGACCTCAAAGGGCTGATTTTTCAGATCCAGCGCATCCTGCATCGCCTGATAGCTTCGTTCGAGCAGGGTAACGTGATGAAGAATGGAGTCCCGGTTGTTATTGCCGGAAAACCCAACGTCGGTAAATCAACCCTCCTGAATGCCCTTTTAAACGAAGAGCGCGCCATCGTTTCCGAAATCCCCGGAACCACCCGTGACACGGTAGAAGACGAGATGATCATCGGCGGCATCAATTTCCGCTTCATCGACACTGCAGGCATCCGCGAAACTGTTGATATAATTGAAGCCAAAGGAGTGGAGCGTACGCATGAGAAGATTGGTTTGGCGAAACTGATCATTTACCTCGTTGATCCCGAGCAGGATATAGAAGAATTGCTATCTCAGATTGTGTATCTGAACGAACTGGAGATACCGTTTATATTGGTAGTGAATAAAAGTGACATTGTTAGCGATGAATTTAGATCTCAACTCTCGAGTCTGAATTCTAAAGAGCCCGAAGCAGGAAGCGAGAAGCGGAAAGCCGGAAATTCCATTTTACCGTCAAATCTGAATCCAGACGAAACCCCGCTTTCAGCTTTCCGCTTTGAGCTTTCACCTCCCCTCTACCTTTCTGCCAAAAACAAAACCGGAATTGAAGAACTAAAATCACAAATACTCCAAAAAGTAAACCTCCACGCCATCAACACCGACGACGTGCTAGTCTCCAACATTCGCCACCTCGAAGCACTGCAAAAAACCGCAGCTTCGTTGAACAGCGTGCTTGAAAATATTGATAATCCGGTGACGTCTGATTTCCTGGCGACGGATATTAAGCAAGCACTTTATTACCTGGGTGAGATCACTGGGCAGGTGACGACGGATGATTTGCTGGAGACGATATTTAGTAAGTTTTGTATCGGAAAATAACCAGGTAGCAGATAGAAGCAGATTCTATGTTCTTTATAGCTTAAACGCAGTTTTCGTTTCTTTTAGGGGCTAATAAAAACCTATGTTACCCACTGTTTTCCTACGATTTTCAGACTATTTTTTTTCAGTATGAAATTATATTAAAACAATTCAAATTTTATACTCGATTTCAAACCGGTTTTTCCGGGACATAATTTAAATGTTTCGGCTCCGGGCATTCACAATAAACCTCATTTAAATAGGAAAATCATTAGATCTAACGCATGACCTCCGTTTAGCAAGGTAAGATATCCACTACGGTAATTCATCCTTTTACACTAAGATAATTTAGTTTGAAAATGGTTTAAAAAGTGTATGGATTCGCATGCTTTTTCACCTGTTTTTCCAAAGTTTTCATACGATTTTCCCAACTAATTGCTTTTGGCCGCTTTTGATTTCTATTGCCGGAATCGTAAAAAAACCATGACAAAGGTTTGACCCCTGTTACTTCCGAGCTAATATGATATATTATGAAAATCTGGCATTTACCAATATATTTCATTCGGAAAATAATATTTGCCATTGTAACTCAATTCGGATTAATTTTACTTAAAAAAATTCCAAATCATTAGTTTCCTCGGAATTAGGAAAAACGCAGGTGATTGGAAAGTTATATGGATATTCGAGAAGTTTGTGGGAAACCGGAGCAAGATGATTCTTTCTCACTTTTGGTTAAAAGTATATAAATTAATTGCATTTTTTCAATTAGACCCTGCTTCTTCTCAAGAGCAATTCTTTTTATCCAAAAGATTATACACCTGCACCTTGTGATACCCCATACTCTTTGTAAGCCATTGTCCTAAATGAGGACCAGTCGATTTCTCGAACTGAAATCCATATATCTTGGGACTTTCCTGAAGTACTAGTATCTTAATTCTAACTAACCAATTGGTCGGCTGATAAAGCGCTTTTTCTCCCAAGTCCAGGTCTGTCTTTCAGTCTTTCTACGCCTTGCTTTTCAAAACGATGTACCCAATTTGTTATCTGCTTAAAACTGATATGATATGCAGACCGGAGAGGTTCCGGCTGGAATGCCCAAAGCTACCAGATATACCATGTATACACTGACTCCAACGTTGTAGGCTTCATTTGAGTTTAAAAATTCTTTAATTTCCCGGGGTTCTGACCGGTGGATTTTCAACACAGATTTTCCCACTATCAATTTCGATTAATAATGCGAAGGTATATATAGGTAATTTATCATACTACTATATACTTATGTTGCCACATTTCGCTGATCTAAGTGATGACAGGAAGCATAAATTTGGTAAGATCAAAGAGATTCATGCCAAAGCTTTTCAATCCGACAAATTGCCAGAGCTCTAACGCTACCCGGGCGACGATCAGCAAATACCTGAATATGGACTAACTTTTCAAAAGAGTATCACGTGGTTCAACAAATCTGGAAGCTTTATTAAATTTTTTTCAAGGAAGGATAATAGAAGTAAAACCGATCGGGAATTATACCAGACCATAGCTACGACGGATCCAATGGAAATTATTCTCAGTTTTGTCACAAGATGAACCATCTCTGCACTATAAAGCATTAGGGAGAAAGAGAGCTATCTATTCCGTTCCAATCAAAACGTGTTCTCCCACCAGATTATCACTCATGCTTTACATGGAGTCGAATCAGCTTCAGCGGGCAGATGACCGGGAATTATTGAACCTGCTTTTTAAAAGTGTCCTGAAATAAAGCAAATGGGGCAATTCGTGAAGAGTTTTAAAAGTTGTATCAATGTAGGAAGACGGATTATTAAAAACCTGGATAGAACAAGTCTGCAAAGTCGGAATGTGGTTTGAAAAATTTCATTAAGAATCTTTCAAAGACTTTGAAGACGTAAACAATTCGATTATAACCCATTTAGTAACGACCAGGTCGAGGGGTAAGTAACTTTTGATAAGAATATATTGACTCACTTCGAATCTCCCACCGAATCTAAAGGTTGGGTAGGAATTGCCTTAAGCAAACCAAATCGAGTGACTAAAATTAGGTTTATGCCTAGAAGCGATGGCAATTGCATAGAATTCGGTGATTTCTATCGTTTATGTTATTGGAGAGACGGCAGCTGGCGTACTATCGGAGAAAAAACCGCAACAAACAATGATATTTCATTTACTAATGTCCCGAGTAATGGCCTTTATTTATTGGCAAACTTAACGAAGGGAAAACAGCAAAGAATATTTACATATCAGAATGGAAAACAGATTTGGTGGTAATACAATTTGGTTTTTATTATAAATTTTAATGGGAATGAATCCTTATACTTTTGACAAAAAAATAATTTTGCTGGAGTATCCTTTAGGTAGGCACGTACTCTTGCACCAAGAGATATTGATGAGCTAATTTTTAGTAAACGGTTTGAATCAGGTTTTTCACTTCTCAAGAATAAGACAATTTTTCAAAATACTTTAATCTTATCAATATGTTAATCAGGAGACCTGGCAATTTGCAATTTAGAAAGTATATTTTTTCGAAAAAAGTTTATCTTAGAGTGACTACGATTATAAGGCTTTCTAATAGCTATCTCTTAGTCTTTACGAGATTAATGAAAGAAAGATTACCATGTGCAAACAATTGAACATCTATAGAAATATAAATTATGATTAGAAAGAATATTAGTTTATGGTATAGAGCTCTTCCCATTGCAATTCAGCTGTGTATATCATTTGGATTAAACATTGTCTTTTGGTTTGGCATATCCTTATCAATGAACCTATTTTGGCAGCAAGATAAACCGATGCAATATTTCGCATTTAGAGCGTTATTTATTGCACTTTTGTGGACCATCCTCTTTAATTGGATCAAAGTAAGATCAGTTTTTAGAAAAGATAACGCTTAATTAGTACGCGTACAATAATTTATAGACCAAATTTTACAACTACTTGTACAATGTAATAATGATTCAATTACGGGGAAGCTTAGAGAGTTACCCCTAAAAATGATAACGGACCCCAGTTCGCTAATAGCGTGAAACAATATCCACGGGCCGCAGAAGGCCAATCCGAAGTCCACCCACATCGCTACGCAGTAGGAAAACTCTTATATCCAGGCTTTTCACAGTATCGTTCAGCGTGAAGCTTACAAAAAGGGAAGGCTACACTTAAGCGGTAATTATTCTATCATTTTAATTAGCCCTTATACTGCAACTGTAGATATTAAGCATAATAACTCCTTTATAGTAGTAGTATAAGGAATTTTAGACTGGTCTATCAATTCTATTTGCTTTTTCTTTTTATTTACTATTTTAATGCAATTTATATTGATAAGATATGATTGACTTACCCTCACAAACTTGCCCAATTCAAGCTCTTTTGAAAATTTCAAAAGTGATTTTGAGATTAAAATTCTTTCCCCATTAGTTAAATAAATAGTTGTGTAGCAATTATGATTTACAATAGACAATTTCATTCTGATCAATAAAGCGCAGATGATCTTGGGAGGCGATTACTAGTTTTGGCATATATTTATTTGTTCATGCGCTGATCAATAACTATTAAGGTAATTTTTGATAATTTATCATCCTATTAAATTATAAAAATCTTTTTGAAAAACCTATCCTTAAATATACTGATTTATCAAAATGCTCAGCAAGTCTATTCTGACGAGACAAACGCTACATAGATGACTTTAAAGCTATCTTCGCCCGTTTCTTAGACGATGGACGATACATTTTAGGAAAACGCCGAAAGAATTTGAAGCTAAGTTTGCACAATATCACATTGAAAACTCAATTCTATGGAAAGTCATTTCCGATTTCTGAAAAAATACACAAAACCATTTTGAGTCTGCCATGTTCCTTATATCATACAGAAAAAGACATAGCTAAGGTCATTGAACGTATAAATGCATTTTAAAGAGCAATATAATTTCTACGGTACGGGTATCAGGAAGATCTGTGGTAAGATACAGGTATAAAAAGACTAATTTTTCAACCTAAGGCAAATACCACGGTAATTGATTTTTTCTCCGTACAGGTATAAAAAGGAATCATTGGTAAACTCGGCAACGATTTCATATTTGTCCAAAAACATTTCTTTTACACGTTCATAATTCAGGAACCATGCTGGGTAGGAAGCTTCATAATAGTAAGCTGGCACTTTTTGTATTGTAAGTCGATCAGCAGGTAACGGATTAAAATAGGTATTGTTAATAATAATATATGGAAAATTCCTGGCTGACACATCGGCTAAGAACTCATATGGCTTCTCGATATATGGCAATGCGCAAGAGATCAAAAAGACATCATGCAAGCCTCTTTCCTGTATTGCTTCATCAATCGTATAGTAAAATTTTAGTGCATCTCGGGCGATTTCATTATTGCCAGTTGTTACAAACTCTGTTTGCTCAATTACGCTCCATTTTACCTCTTTTAAACTTTTAATGTACGGTTGATTTTCGAAATACGAAGTTCCTAAAGACCCTCCAAAATCCAGTACTGAAATACGATTCTGCTGCGCGATGGACAATAAATGAGCGAGTAAAGGCCAGCTATGTTCAATTTTATCATATAATACTCCATCACGTTCAAATACTGCTTCGCCGTTTTTTACTTTTAAAGCTCCATTCTTTATTTTTCCGAGAATATTCATTGCATTATAACCAGTACATTTTGCTTTCGCTGTTTCCCAGTTATCGTAATTTCCAAACCATCCGTAGGTATTATATTTAACCCGACGATAAAATTGTATAAGTGTAGTAACCATATTATTTAATCAATTATTAACTGAATTATGCGCTTACATCTGGATAAGGTTCGTAGATGTAATCAGACACATCAAAACTTTCGGAGGCTAATACCAGTAATATAGCATTGCTGCTAAACTCATGCATTATATGCCAGTCATATGTTTCCAAAAAAAGACACTTTTCCGGGCTGTCCAAAACTAAGTCCTCTTGTTTTTTACCATCGTGATTCGATACGGTACAAGTGCCGTTAATACAAATAATGGCTTGTTTAGTGTTACGGTGTCTGTGTCCGCCCCTTACTACATCCAGGAAGGCATTAATGAAAAATATTCTTTTAACCAGGAAGGGAATTAATTCATCAATTCTATCTAAAACGGTTAAGCTTCCGCGCTCATCATATACTGTTTTAAGATGTACAAGTTTAGCCATAAAAGGTTAACAAAATTTAACTGGGGTTTGATTAATGTTCATTTTCGTAGCGGTAATTATTATCCAACAGATTTTTATCTATTATGTTTAAAATTTCTGGATCGACCTCCAGATCAAACTTTCTCGCAAATAAAGCGTCCGAGCTTGCCAGATAGTCATAATCTTTTATGGTTAGTACTTTAGGGTTGGCCAGTCCTGCTGACCAGTCTATATATCTGTAATTGTTATTTATAACCTGGGTGTTGAACGGTGAATTCATTACCAGCGTATTAAAAAGGACCTCGTCAGGCCCCCAGGTTTTTCTAAAGAAGCTTTGTACTTTTCTATTTTGTTTTAAATAATCAATTATATACTCTGCAGTTGCAGTTGTAATAGTCCAGTATGCTCCAAACGCACCACCATATAAAGTATAATCAAATGGAAGTTTTCTTTTCGGGAGGATTTTAGTAAGCACATTTGAAAGACGGTGAATTCCTTTTATAGAGTACGCCGGGAAGTGGTATATTTCATATCTTTCTTTAGCTTTATTCCACCATGCAGAAGGGGATGCTTCGCAATTAAGGAAATTAATTCCTTTATGCAGATCGAAGAAATCATAAATCAACTGCACACGCTTTATTGGGTAACATTGAGCACTCATATGACTAATGAAGTCATATTCTATCCCTGACTTAAGCACCTCATTCATTCCATATACTAAAGCATCGATCATCGAGTACCCGGCCCACTTTATATCAAATCGCTTTTTTAAGACATATGTGTTTGGCAAGGTTGCCAAATAGCTGTATTCTTTAAAATCGACCTTTTCGTCTATATGAAGATAAAAGTCGAATCCAATATGCTCCATTGTTCTGAGCAGGCGTTCTACCAGTTCCGGTTGCTTATATACAGTTATTACAGTGGCAATTTTCATTTGTGTCTCTTAGAATTTAAACGTATATAATAATAAAAAAAAAACGTAAACCGGCTTCGAGGCTAATATATTTCACACCCCGTTACCCCCGTCCCCGTCAACCCATGCCCGGTGCATCCTTTCGCTATTGAAAGCCATCCCGACCGTTCCATCTTTTGTGACGCTTATTAGTCCAATTACGTCAAGATTACATTAAAAGCACTAGCCAATAACTGAGAAGCCCACCTTTTTAAAAACCTTGAATTCTGACTAATATTATACCTATTCCCAATTTGTATTAACCGCACAGAAAATGCTTCCCAATAGAAAACATTTTTATTATCTCTGGACCGTGTTTAATATCATCACAAGAAAGACTTTGTTGGAGTATGTCAGGAATACCCTGTCGCAGGTACTGCACTTTTAGAATGGCATCATGAACCTGAAAGGAGCGATTTTAAAAACTTTAATGAATTAAAGAAAATTTATGGGAACGCTGGTTTGGTCGGTGATGATAGGGTTGTGTTTAATATTATGGGGAATAAATTCAGATTGGTTGTAAGGATTGTTTTCGAGTATAGGGCTATTCAGGTAAAATGGTTCGGGACACATGCTGAATATGATAAAATTGATGTTGAAAGCGTCATCTTTAAAAAAAAGTAAAATGGAATTGAAAATTATTAAAAGCGAGGAACAATATCAGGACTACTTGAACTGGGTTGATGAACTATTTGATAAGCAACTTAGCCCCGATACTAAGGAAGGTGAGATGTTACAGGTGGCTCTTTTGCTGATTAAGCAATATGAGGATGTGAACTATCCTGTTCCAATGCCGGATCCTATCGAAGCAATTAAAGCAAAAATGAAAGAAGCTGGTTTGAGGAATAAAGACCTGGTTGGTAAGGTTGGGAGTAAAGGGTATATCTCTTCGATTTTAAGTGGAAGGAAACCGCTTACTTTAGAATTGGCCAAATTGTTCCATCGTGAATTGAATATTCCTGCTGAGGTGCTATTGTCATAATTGCTTATCTCTATTGGTCGAACATGCAGACTGCTCATTTAAGCAGAAGTCGATTCAATAGAGGACAATATCACCAATGGCTCAACACACCTTTCGTGCGATATAAGTCGTCGGTAATGAGGAAGAAATCCAAGCAGGAACAAGCTAACATGTTAGAAAATACGAGGTCCAAGGAATTCCTAACGGTGCCTCAAACCGCAAAACCGTTACACTTTTATCTGAAAACGACTTACAGAATTATTAATAATGTTCAAATTGCCGCATTCAATTCACACTGGGTTCGAAAAAATAAATGCTCCAAATGGTTTTCATTTATACCGATCCTCATCAACTAATGAGGATCGGTATAAGAAATACATTAAGGTGAGACAGTCTTTGTTGATAAGGTAACTTCGTAATACGTAGTTGGTTCCCATTTTCCGCTCACGTTTTCTATAGTGCCGGCTTTAGATGCTACAGTAGTTACGCTGATCAATCCTTTTTTACCATTTTCGGTCTTGAATAAGTAAACGTTGCCGGTCTGAAGTGCTACCACGTCCAGGGTGGGATCAGCTAAATCAGTAATTGGTTTAGCGTTAACTTTATTAATCGCAGCATAATCCGCAGGTTTCAATGCCGTCAAGGCAAATTTAGTATTTTGAAGTCCGGCTGGTGTGAGCAGATTATATTGACTTCTAAGTGCAGGATTTACCAGAGCAGGCGATTTCGTTGCTGACCCGGCCGGGATGGCGACGTCACCAAGTGAAATATCGATTTCCTTAGTATAAGTTGTAGTGCGCATATAGGCTCTTCCTGACAACCAGGTAGCGAAATATGGACCATATAAATTTTCAACCGTCTCCAACTTCAACACATCTGAGAGAGTCACCGAAGGAGTAATTTTGATCAGGATGTTTTTCTCGTATACTCGGCTGAGGGTGTCTGTAACTACTATCTTTATGCCTTTATTATCCGTTAAAGACGAAACGGTATAAGTAGTCGAATAGCTGTTCTTGGCACTTGGGAATGTCTGGGTGGTACCGCTAATTAGCGTACCGCGAACACCAGTTTTTATGTCGGCGGTATATATTTCGAATGAGCGGATGACTGAGCCAGTTGCCGATACATCAACTTTTACGGTATAATCCATAACCCCTTTTGCTACTTTTACAATGCTACTGTCGCCACCTTCCGCGAATTGAATGTTCACACTCGGTGTAAATTGGATTTCATCAACTTCCTTGCTGCAGGAAGCAAATAGTGCAATTCCTAAGATTGCGGTAATGCATATATTCTTGTACATAATCATATCTTGTTTGTTATTTTAGTTTTAATACCCTGGATTCTGAAAAATTAATGGTGCATTGTTTACTTCTGCAACCGGAAGGGGAGATAAGTTCATTCGTTCGCTGTAACTTCTTACATCGAGTGGTCTGCGTACGAACTTTCCAGCTTCAATGGTTATTCCAATAGCCGGAAGGTTCATCACCTGATTGGCTATCTTCCATCTCCGAATATCGAAGAAGCGATGCTCCTCAAAGCAAAGTTCCACCCGTCGTTCCTTTCGTATTCGCGCCCTTAAACTATTTTGAGTATAGTCTGTAGCTTTGAGTGGAACGGTTATGCCAGCTCTTGAACGAATTTTGTTGAGCTGATCTATCGCTCTTTGCCTTGAAACTGCATCATCACTTGCTTCATTAACTGCTTCAGCGAAATTCAACAATACCTCTGCAAATCGCATCATAATAAAATTTTGAGAGGTAGTACCGGCACTTCGGTGATCAATCCGGTCATCAAGCCATTTGACAAGGAAATATCCACTGCCCCAATTGTTCGGTGTTCTTATATCTACAGTGACTTTGGCTTTGTTAACAAGCGGCCAGGATGCACCGTGGTAGAGGATGGTCTGAGCAAATCTTGGGTCTCTGTTCTTATACGGGTCCTGCTCATTATATCCTGAAGCTGGATTAATAATCGGACTGTTATCGGCGTTATAACCAATAATTGGCTCGGTACCGTTTAACATATCATATGAATCAATTAACCCTTGTGTAGGCACGGTAGTTAGCTCTTTATTAATATTCCAGGGATTAAAGGCGGGAAACAGATTATATAAATCGTTTGTATTGGCCCGTAGGTATACCAGGATATTCTCAGGATTGTATCGCTCATTAAAATACCTGCTATAGCTTTTTTCTCGTTCAGATGGCGAGTAATACAGGCTATGAAGACCATTGGATTCTGCATAAATAATTAAGTCCGCTGCTGCGTCCGCAGCCTGCTTCCACGTTGCACCTGATGCCTGAAATAGCGGGCTCGCTGCATAAACCAGTGTGCGTACCTTGTATGCCATTGCGGCCGAACGGGTAATTCTACCATAGTCAGAAAGATCCCATTTTTCAGGCAACATTCCGGGTTTTGAAAGAGCGTCAAATTCGCTGACAAGGAAATCAACGCTAGTTTTGAGGTCTTCCCTCTTTGTTTTATCGAAAGCAAATGGGTCGCCGGGCTCTTTTGAGATTACCAGTGGGCCAAACCAACGAAACAGTTCATGGTGAAAATATGCACGAAGAAAGCGAGCCTGGTTTATACTTGCTTGCTTTTCGTCTGCGGAAAGGGGAGATTTCTCCACATTTGCCAGAAATACATTGGCATTCCTGATGGCCTCGTAAAAAAACTGCCAAGGGTGTGTTCCTACCACAGGATTCGATGTAGCAGAGATAGCGCCGTTTATGTATTTTTGAATGCCAGGCACTGTTCCTGCATTCCGGGTTGTATTCCCTGCGCCATCATCAGTCGCATTGTCGAGCATAGCTACAGCTACATTTATATCAAAATGCCGCGAAAAGCTTCCGCTATTTGAATTAGTCACTTCCCGCATGCTCCCATACAAGTTTTGCAAGGCTTTACGAGTATTGTTTGCGTCGGAAAAGACCTTTTCATCAGTGAGCTCGTCCAGATCTGTACTGTCTAGCCCCCCTTTTTTACTACAACTTACTAATAATATTGCGATCAGAACGATATATATATGTTTCATTTTCATCTTATTAAAAGCCCACATTTAATCCAAAGTTGATGATTCGCTGCTGAGGGTAAAATTGTCCGTTATTTGCATTTGGATCTGCCTCAGGGTCTACCCGCTTAACCTGATCCCAGGTAAAAAGATTGTATGCATTTGAAAAAATACGGATATTTTCTATCGGTGCCCGTCCAAGTACTTTTTTAGGAATGGTATACCCGAGTTGCAGGTTTTTCAAACGCAGATAGCGACCATTTCGCAACCAATAATCAGATCGATAATAGTTTTGATGATTCCCATCCGATTTTTGCAAGAAGCGTGGATAGCTGGCAGTAGTTGCCGTCTCCGGAGTCCAGCGGTTCCAATGTTCTTGATAAAAATTACCCCAGCTATTGTCCCAGCCCAAATCGCCTGACATATAGACCGAACTACGGGCGGCACCCTGAAATAAAATGTCCACAGAGATGTTCTTGAAGGTTATTCCTCCAGAGAGGGAATAGGTAATTTCTGGTACCGTACTGTTACCAATAACCGCCTGGTCGTTCTGATCGATAATGCCATCGCCGTTAAGATCTTTATATTTAACATCGCCAGGACTTACGTTGGATAAACCGAACTGCTGCGGTGAAGCCGCGATCTGCTCGAACGATTTGAAAAACCCGTCAAAGCGGTATCCCATGAATTGCTGAATAGGATTGCCGGTGCCAAGCATATAATCATATGGTTGGCTCGCCTCGCTCATTTCAAGAATTTTATTTCGTGCGAACGAATATTGTGTTTTGAAGTAATAATTCAAATTACGACCCGCTTTATCGTCCCAACCCAGCTCCACTTCGAAGCCTTTATTGTCAATTATTCCGAGATTTTCCGGTGCAAGACTACTCACTCCCGCAGCAATGAGATATCGGGAAGGATCCGCTAAAATATCGGACCTGTGTTCTTTGAAAACATCGGCAGTCAATGCGAGCCTGTTTTTAAACCACCTGGTCTCAAGTCCGAGATTATATTTTGTCGCCTTTTCCCAGGTTACATTCTCGTTTGCGCCTCTTCCTTGCTGCAAGCCGACCACTGCTGGATTTTGGACAGATCCAAAGGAGTATGAGTCTCCGTTGACGTATGTGGAGCGGTAATAATATGAGAAACCCCCAAGCTTGTCATTACCCACTTGTCCGTATGAGGCCCGCAATTTAAATAGGTTAAGTACATCTGATGCAGGCATAAAAGGCTCGTTGGTTAGAACCCATCCTACAGAAGCCGAGGGGAATAGCTGGAAACGTTTCCCTTTTGCAAACCGGTTAGAACCATTGTACCCTGAATTAACCTCGAACAGATACCTGTTTTTAAAATCGTAATTGACACGGCCAATCAATGCCTGGTAAATGTGGGGAACAAACGAATACTGGCCGCCGGGTGCAGAGAGTGAGTTGTAGTTGCCAAGAACTAAACCCGAAAGGTTGTGGGCATCTCCAAAGGTTCCGCGGTATCGCAGTGCAAGCTCTCCGTATTGGTTATAAGTACCTGCGGTTTTTCCTGAACCCTGGAACGGGAGAACACCAACTAATCCCTGCGCGTAAGATTGGTTAACCGGGTTGTAGGCATAAATATAAGGACGCTCTTGCATACCCCGCCAGTTGTTCCAGTCTACATCATAAGCATACTTTCCATCGAGTGAAATACCTTTAACCAACTTCCGCATATTGTAGTTGAAACTAAAGGCGGTTTGCAGCTGATTGCCGAAATCAGAACGAAATCCAGTATTTGCAATGGTTACCAAGGGGTTTTGACGAAAAACACCAATATTCGCCGCATAACTTCCATTGGGGTTCATCAGTGGAAACATTTGGGGTGCATTGCGATAAAATGCGGCGAAAAGACGCAGGTTTTCTGAAGAGCTAGTCAAACCATCGTATGCAGCTGGCTTATTTTCTTTTGTAAATAAGTACGACATATTTACACCAATTTTGAAGTCCTCGCTTAATGTAATGTCCAGATTGGAACGGGTTGTAAGCCTGTTAAAATAATATTCTGCATCATATTCCTTAGGTTGGAGAGCTTCATCCACCTCGGGAGACAATCCGATCAACGTTTTTATTATGGGCGTTTCCCTCAATTTGTTTATGTCAGCCTCGAACATCCCCGTCTGATTAAAATATCCGGCTGATACGAAGTAACGCAGGGTCTTGTTTCCACCAGATAAATTGATGTTGTACTTTTGCTGATTTCCGGGTTTAGTGAAAGTTTCTACGAAATTATTGTCTGGGTGTGTAAACGGGCTTGATTGAGTACGATACAAATATTTATCGTATTCAGTAACTGGAATTATGCCAGTGTTAGACAAAACACTTGGATCCAGGCCAACGTTGATCGTTCCTTCGCGCTGGAAGTTCGCTGTAGTTTCCGCGTTTTCGGCGATGGTTAGCCTGTTGAAATGGGTTAGGCCGTATTCGCTGCTAAAACTGATTTTGGTTTTTCCCTGTGTTCCTCTTTTCGTAGTTACTAAAACCACACCATTTGCGCCGCGGACGCCATAAACCGAGGTAGCGGCAGCATCTTTCAAAATGGAGATATTTTCAACGTCGTCAGCTGCAATTTGACTGAAGTCGCGTTCCACGCCATCCACCAATATCAGAGGGTCTGAATTGTTGAACGTTGCACGGCCCCGGATAAAGAGCTTTGCATCATCCTGACCCGGTCTGCCGCTTGATTGTCGGGTAACCAAGCCGGTTACACGACCTGTCAATGCGTTGGTCACGCTGGCAACAGGTGCTTTATTGATGTCGGCAGAACTAACGGCCGAAATTGCTCCGGTAACAGAGATTTTCTTTTGTTCTCCGTATCCAACAATGACTACCTGATCGAGCTCTAACGATGATTCTTTTAGCGTCACTGTGATCGTGGATTGGCTTCGTACATCTATTTCCTGGTTCAGGAATCCAATCATTCTGAACACAAGTGTCTGCTTCTTAGTGTTGTCTAAAACCAGAGTAAATTCCCCGTTCGCGTTTGTAGGAACCGATATAGATGCTTCATCCTGACGGACGCTTACGCCTGGAAGCGGATAGCCCGTGTCATCTTTCACCGTTCCTTTAATGGTTCTTTGAGCGAAGCTGACTAAGCAACAAAGCACTAATAGGACTGTTAAAATTATATTTTTCATAAAAACTATATGTGTTTAAGTCTACCAACCTGGATTTTGAACTATTTTTGGTGAAATCATCGTTTCCTGCAAAGGAATCGGGTGCAGATACATTCTCGTATCGAACTTGCGTAAGGCATCTACAGTGAAATAAGTATTGGTAGTTACACCGTTGGTTATCTCAATGTTTATTCCTGTAACTGGCTTCGCTAATGTACTGCCATCAAGCCAACGGCGTAAATCAAAGTATCTTTGTTCTTCGAATGACAATTCAATCCGCCGCTCCTGCTTTATTTTATCGCGCATTGCCGGGATTGATGTTACACCTTGAAGGTACTTGTCGGAACCGGTGAAGCCGGCGCGGGTGCGAACACGCTGAACTGCGGCGCTGGCAGACAAGCCAAACCCTTTCGGATCGGCATCAGGGCCATAAGCTTCGTTCATCGCTTCTGCATAAAGTAGCAACATATCCGAGAGCCTGATCAATGGAGTGAGGTGAAACGCGGTCACAGGAGTTGCTTTGGAGAAGTCAACTTTAAGATCCAAGAACTTTTTTAAGTAATACCCCGTGTTGGTGGATCGATCTGTGAGGATATTTAGCCCGTCGTTGGTAGCTCCCTGACCCAAATGAGTAAAGACGGTTTTTGTATCATATTTTGAGCCATCGAAGCCAATTGTTGCCACAAAACGTGGATCCCGATTGGCATACTGATTAGTGCTGCTGTTACGTACATAAGTGCTTCCATCGGCGAGCGAAAAACCATCTGCGAATTCTTGAGTTGGAACAGTGCCGCCACCTGCGGTTTTGGAGAGGGTGGGAGGGAATTGACGGTTTTCAAGGTTATTTGATTTTGCATCCCCAACAAAAACAATGTATTCGCTGTTGGGAGAGGAGGTAAACAAGGTGGAATAATCGGAATGTAGTGAATAAGCCGGAGCCCCACTACTGGTTTTCAGATTGATTACCGCAGCGCAAGCTAAGGCAGCTTCCTCCCAGCGAGCTTTGATATCGGCAGCGCCTGCACCAACATATCCTGTAAGGGGGTTTCCATTGCCGCTTTGGTTAAATAAAGGACTGGCTGCAAAAATTAATGTTTTGGCTTTGATCGCTAAGGCTGCTCCTCTGGTCATCCGGCCGAAGCCGCCAGCGGCACCAACCGGAGCAACGTCAAGGTATTTTACTGCTGAATCGCATAAACTTATAATATTTTGAACACATTCTTTAAATGAATTCCGCCCTATTCCTGACAGTTCAGGGTCTCCTAAATTATAATATTTATTGATGATCGGATACCCGCCGTAATGGCGTAATAAATCGAATTCATACCATGCCCGCAGACTGTACATTTCGCCTGAATAGGTGTTTTTGATATTAATTACGTCCTGAGAAGTTTTATTGTTTAGCACCAGGTCTATTTCTGCTAAGCTTTTTTGAACAAATAGTGATTGACGAATGCCTTTATAGGAGGCATCCCAGCTGCTCTCAACCGGACTGCTTGAGTTTACGAATCCCCTTGAAAGGCGATGAATCGATGAATTGCGGAGGGTACTCATACCGTCATCTGTGGCTGCGTCGAGGTAAGATCCGTTTATTCTATCAAAGCCCCCCGTCAAATAGGAGTAAGCCTGATTAATAGGTCTTTCGTAATTCTGCTCCATAGAGAACACATCCACGGGCTGTGCCCAA
This sequence comes from Daejeonella sp., assembly GCA_037719315.1. Lineage (GTDB taxonomy): Bacteria > Bacteroidota > Bacteroidia > Sphingobacteriales > Sphingobacteriaceae > Daejeonella. The sequence continues at coordinate 4,454 of JBBJNR010000021.1, read as the reverse complement.
TCGTACGGGTACTCATCCATATATCGACACGAAAAGAATGTCAGTGCGATACAAGTTAGTATAGTGTATTTTTTCATATCAATACCTTTAAAATTTAGCAGTTAAACCTAAACTTACGTTGCGGGTAAGTGGCATTGCACCCGCATTTCCAAGATCCTCCGGATCGAGCGCACTAACACCTTTAGACCATACAAACAAGTTGTATCCACTCGCAAATACCTTTACGTCGTTTAAAAATAAATTTTTGAGTGATTTCTCTGGCAATTGATAGAAAAGCTCCAGGGTTTTCAGACGCGTATAGCTGCTGTTTCTCATCCAGAATGAGGACACTTGAGTGTTGTTTGCACCGCTGGTAACGGTGGATATATTTGGCATGGAGGCATTGGTGTTTTCCGGCGTCCAGTAGTCTAACTGATGTTCATACATTGTGCCATTGGATAAAAACGGAAAGGCCGCTCTTCCCCCGAGCATTTGCGTAACACGACCTGATCCCTGGAAAAGAAAGTTGAGTCCAAAATTCCTATAAGACAGCCCCCCATGAATTCCATAAAATTCACTTGGAACACTGCCATAACCCAAGGGCACCTGATCGTTTCTGTCAATAAGCCCATCGCCATTAATATCCCGGTACTTAATGTCTCCGGGCTGAACCTCTGAAAACGTCTGTTGGGGCGATGCTGCAATTTCATCGTAGGTCTTAAACAGTCCTAATGATTCGTATCCATAGCGGATTCCCCTGGCATAACCTGTGGTTACTAGCCATGGATATTGTTCTTGAACTTCTCCGGTTTTTACGGTCTTATTGTTCGTAAACGAATAAGTGGCTCCCAAACGATATCCTAACTGGCCTGCCGACGAATTCCAGGAGAGCATCATTTCAAAGCCTTTTGAGTACATTTCACCTATGTTCTGATTTACAGCGGCTACTGTACCAAGGATTGAAGTGACGTTGTTATTCGCCATATACATATCTCTTCGGGTATCTTTGAAATAATCAACCACATAGCTTAAGCGGTTGTTGAGTAATCGCAGATTGGCTCCAATATTTAATTGCTCGGCTTTTTCCCATGTAAGTCCCGGATTAGCAAGAATATCTTCTACATATCCGTTAACTGCTCCCATGGTATTGCCAAAGTAGTATACACCGTTTGTAGCATTTAGTCTGGTTTGATATTCAAACTCTGCCACGCCGCGCTGATTACCAATAAGTCCGTACGAGCTTCTTAACTTAAAGTAGTTAACTACCTTGCTCAGCGGTTGAAAAAACTTTTCATTGGAAACTGTCCATCCAGCAGATACAGCAGGAAAAAACCCAAAGCGATCTTTAGGCGCAAACTTATAAACGCCATGATAGGAACCGGTAAAGTCGACATAATACCGATGATCAAAATTATACCCAGCCCAATAACCGATGGTTTGAAATCGGCTCGGAATGGATGTCTGAACATCATATTCATACTGATTATAAAAAGTAGTTGCTGACAGGTTATTTTTTCCAAAATCTTTGGCGTAAGACAACTGAAGATCCAGGGAATTGCGGGCCTGACTAGACACATCGGCAACACTATTTGCCATTTTTCCATCGTTACCGGTCCGTATCAGCTGGTTTGAGCTGAAATCAGTCCGTTGATAGTATGCGAAAGGCTTGTCTCTGCTTGTTACTGAACCTGAATAACTGTCCATAGATAATATAACAGATGCGTTCAAGCCCCTGGTAATGATGGATAGGTCCTGATTAAGCTTTGCCCTAAATGAGCCGTATATTCGATTCAGAGTGCTATAACCATTCCTATTCAGCAATGCCCATGGATTGCTGCGCAACGTGTTTCCGGCAACAATTTTATCATTAGCGCCACTTATAATGCTACCTTCCTGATCAATGAATTGACCGTTATTTACATAATAAGCCGGAAAAGCGTTGGCAGGTGTGGAGACCAGGGAAGTATAGGCTGCAAAGGTGTCACCGCCGGGTCTGTTTTGTCTGTCATTCCAACCGTAGAGGTCTAAGCTGAGCAAAGTAGTAGGCGTTACATCAACTTCAAGGTTGGAGCGCAGGTTAAACCGGCTGGTTGCATTGTTGGTAGAGAAGGACGACTCAGGCTGCGTTTTAAACATCCCATTTTGTGATAAAAAACCGCCGTTGATAAAATAACGTGTATGCTCTGAGCCACCAGAAACGCTTAAATTATGACGCTGTACCCAGCTATTTTTCTTGTAGTAATCATTGAACCAGTTTACGTCGGGATATTGCTCCGGGTTGACGCCCTGACCGTTGCGGTATTGCTGCAGGTAGTGACTTGAGTAAAGTGTTGAAGAAGCTCTGCCATCATATCTCAAGGCTTCATTGTAGTTGGTCGCATAGGTAAGTCCGTCAACTGGGGTCAAAAGACCAACCGGCTGCTGATTTATAACCTGGGAAGAAAATTCGACCGATGGCTTTCCTATAACTCCTTTTTTGGTTGTAACCATTATGATCCCGTTGGCGGCCCTGGTGCCATACAGCGCGCTTACGGAGGCATCTTTTAAGATGGTGATACTTGCAACCTCCCGGGAGGAAAGAATACCAAACTCTCTTTCCTGGCCGTCTACAAGTACCAACACGCCCTCTGCGTTGGTACGCCTTCCGCGGATCCAATAATCTGCCGATTCATCTACGGTTCCTCCTGAATTCTGTACTGAAAAGAAGCCCGGTACTAAACCCGAAAGCAAATTAGTCAGATTGGTTGCAGGAATGTTTTCCAACTCTTTCGCTGTAATAGTGTAGGAAGCGCCGTTGAAATCTTCAATGCTCATCTTCCGATACCCGAAATCAAGGGTGTCAGTTTGCTGTACATTCGAACTGTTAATTTTCCGATTACCGATATTAGGTGTATCGCTTTGCTGCGCATTCGAAATGATTGGAGAAATCAATAAAAAGAATATCCAAAGCTTGTATCGGGCAAAATGTTTTTTGCTCATTAATTTAAATGTTTGGTTGTTAATATTATTACTACTCAGCTACTATTTTCCATCTCAAATTGCCCGTGGTCCCGGCTTCAGAATGGAATGATTTAAAGTACCTGACTATTCTGCTGATTCTGGATTCTCAGCCAGCATCACATGAAATTTCACATTGCGTCTAAGTAGAATCGTTTCATCGCAAGGTGACCAGCCGAAAGGTTTCCTCATTTTGTGTAAAGTGTTCTGCATAATTGATTGATTAAATTTGATTTGCTATGTGATTGAGATAAGTAAAATTTGTTTTGAGATTGTTTTTTTACAGCTTGTAAGGTAAAGAGGATTGCCGTTGACACCTATTAGGAATGTCGCTATAATTACAAAAGATGTAGCACAAAAAGTTGTGGCAGATATCCAAATGCAATCATTTTCAGTGTCTTATGTGGTTCCACACTCGGAAGCGGAATGTAGCTAAATCACTTTTCAAAAATTAATACGTCAAATTTACCACTCAGCTTTATCTAAATTACATGCGATATCAAACCTTGCAGATTAACTAATAAACTTTTGTTAATCTGCAAGGTGTCAGACCTTCTGATAAGCAATTGAGTTTGTTACTCTGCCAACGCCGGAAATCAAAGAGGTGCCGGGCAAAAATTTGATTGCGTTCTGGTTGGTTCACAAGTTGCTGTTCCGGCAGTTGCGTCGATAAAAAGGCGATCTATACAGGGCTTCCTATCAGCCCAACCGGAAGCCGACGTATTTTTTGCGCGGTAAACCATCCAGCGGTAATTATTGCCATCTCTGACTGTAGAATGTCCGCCGACACTATAGATATTTCTGGATGCGTTCTTTGCCATCATAGTTCCCTGGTAGGTATATGTTCCCATTAATGAGCTTGAAGTGGCATAATTTACTTTGTAATCCTCCGTATCGCCTACACCTGAATTAAAGAATAGAAAATAACGGTATTGAATCGGACTCGAGTATCCTTCTCGAATCAGGGTCGGATGCTCTTTGTTTAAAGGATTAGCAGGAATATCAGGGAAAAGTACTGACTCGGATGAGCCAGAAGCAAATTGAGTTCCATTTGATGAATTCAACTTCCGGATACGGATACGTGAGTTGCCGGTTCCAACATTCTTCCACAGCAGATAATCATCAGACCCCTCCTGGTATACAGTCGGGTCAATATTTATTTCATCATTAGCTGATCCTACCATATTGACAACCGTGTTGGTGCCGGCGCTTGTAGGGCTTATTAGTTTAACCGCCATAAGATCTCTGCCTCCGTTTACACCATTTGGATTGGCATAGTATAAATAAAGGTCTGAACCTACCTGATGGACTTCAGGCGCCCATATATTTGTACTGGACGTGTAGTTTACGGTGGCAGACGCAGACCAGTTTACCAGGTCTGTAGATGTATTATAAATTACGGTTTTATTATCAGGACGATACATATAATAGGTTCCGTTGTATTTAAAACAGTAGGGATCCCCGCCAGCCTCAGAAAT
>JBBJNR010000020.1:0-43538 GCA_037719315.1 Daejeonella sp. | reverse complement strand
AGCAATCAGCTCATTAAACCGGTCGCTTTACATAAGCATATACTTTCCATAATGGGCATTATGTAAAGCTTTACATAATGCCCACAACCATCCATCAGGAAATCTTAAACCCAGCGAGGCTGATAGGCAATTAACTAATAAATTGACTCAGGCAGGAAAATTACTGGATATATCAGTGTTGGATCATTTAATTATTACAGCAGAAGAATATTTCTCATTTGCTGATGAGGGACTGATATAGTCCCTTTTTTTACACCAGTTTGTAAGGGCTGTTAAAAGCCTCTTGCCTTACTTTGAAGTATTCAGCAAGTTTCCTGATTACTTCTTTAGACAAGCCTTTTTTATAGTTTAAGATATCAGAAACATAGCCTTTGCTAATACCAAGGATAGTGGTCAAATCCTGAGGTTTCATATGGTGGTCTTCCATAAAGGAACGAAGCATGGTGATAGGATCAGTCTCTTGAAAGGTATTGTGGTCCTCGTCGTACTTCTCAATTAAAAGAGTAAGCAAGTCAATTTCATCCTGCACTTGTTCGGTATTGTGCTCGTTCAATAACGTTTCCAGTTGATTACAATATGCGTTGTACTGGTCCTTGTTCTTTATAACGGTATATTTAATTGCAGTAGTAACCATGGTCAATAAATATTAATTGTATACTGTTCACCTTGTTTGCAGATCTTATCATAATCGGCATGGGTTCCCATCCAGCAAACAAATAAATGTACCTGCCTTGCTCCGAAGAAATATTTGCAGATCATCCGGTAATTATTCCCGGCAATATCAAAGATCACCCGGTTACTGCTCTTACCTAAAAGGTCAGCGGTGTTAAAGGTTTCTTTCATATGGCCTGGTTGTTCCCAGTCGGCAAGCTTTAGTTTTCCTACCCAGTCGTCCAAGGATGTTTTACTTCTGGGGTGCGTATGGGCGAACTCTTCTAAAGTTTGCTTTTTGATCAGGTGAACTTTCATTCAATAAACAAATATAAATAAAATAGTTCACAATTCGTGAACTATTGATGTGATTAATTTAAGGAGTAACTGTCAGGAAATCCATGAGCTTTTCGGCCATGTCTTTTTTTGCTTCACGCTCAAAGCCTTTCCAGTAATTTTGAGTTGTTGCCATTGTTGTATGCCCAAGTGCTTCCTGGGCAAATTCTAATCCCATGGTACGGGTTACTTTTGTAGTGAATGAGTGTCTGTCTAGCCTAACTACAGCAAATTCGTGTTATCCCTAGCTCTAAACTTCACAGTTTTGGTGATAAACTTAGAAAGTTTACTTCCAGTTTTTTGACCAAAAATTCCTGTCTGTGTTTGCCGTTGAGTGTAGTATTCCTGTCAAGTCCATCCCTTACTCGGAGAAGTTCCCCTACCCCCCAGAAGTTCAGATGTTCAGTTCCACCGGGTAGGCAGTTTAGAATCGAAAGAGTCTGCCTTAAGTGACCTTCGTGTTAGCTACTTACTATTGTTGATCAACACCGACAATGGTTGATATTGACTAGTCTCAATTTTATGTAGAACACGATCAATTTCGCTCTCTGAGTCAAGTTTGAACAAATCTTTCTTCTGTGTGCGGATCCGATTAAGTAGCTTCTCCTGTGGTGATTTCGGCAAAGGTTTATTGAAAACTACATGGTAATCACCGGGCTGCCAGGACTTCGCAACACTGAAATCATTGAGAGCGCTTACCAAAATTTCCCATTCGTTCAGCTGTTGACCTAAATTCACCATATTAATAGTAAAGTCGATATCCTGAACAGCAGTGATAACACCATTTTTACCAATCAGTCTAACCTGGGTGTCCGTATAAATGCCTTCTAACTTTGCTGGGGATAATTTATAATCTAGATCAACCTTGTCCTTGATGTTTAATGTAGTTATCTTTTTCCTAAAAGCCTGATGAAAGGATTTGTGGTGATTTAACGATTTAGCAGGCTCACCAACGATAAACCGATCTACAAGATTACTGAACAACTTAGCATCGACTTCCAAAGCCACTGGGGCAGGTTGACTAAACTGTATCATACCGTTACTGTAATTATGTAGGTAAGTACTGTAATCGTTGCCTAATAAATGACTAATCTCATTAAACATTGAAGCCTTAAGGACGATCTGCTCATTAACTAACTGTTGTATATGTTGCTTGATGCTTTTGAGTGATGATAAGACGCCATTTTTAAGATGGAGAGATGGATACAGCCTATCCAAACCGTTCAATTTTTCTACTTTAAAATCAAAGAGCAATGTACTGGAGTTCCCCAGCAATAATCCCACTGCATACCTCTCCGCTGTAAGCGAGTTCGGATGGATATAAACTATAGAATAAAATGATTTCATATCGTTGTTACTTTAATGCAGACCATAATGTGTTTTGAATAGTATTTATTCTGTTCTGGTTAGTAAGGAACTCAGTGACTCGTCCTGGTAGAGTCACAGGAATCTCCCACGCTCGCGGACATTCATCGTAGGCATCAGATATGATAAGTTGCAGTTCATCGGATGACAAAGATATAAAGTTGTCAACAATCTTTTTCGCTTTTTGCTTATCTAAATATGGTAAAAATTTCTTAAAATAGGAACTTTTGTGCAATCTATTTTGTGTCTCGAGTGGTAAACCAGCGTGAAACATCCGTAACTGATCGACACCACCAAAGCAGAACGCATGATCAAATGCGTAGAATGTTCTCCCTTGTTTCGAATACTGTTGCAAAGATTATAATTATCAGAACGACCCCGATCACGGTTATTTACCCAAAGATCGAAAAACGCAATTCCAATCAAGTGGTATGGATTAGTAAACTTTTTAAAATCTCTTCTGGAGCTAATAGGTGCAATCGCCTGGATCAAGTCAGCGTTTTTCACTTCCTTCGAACCTAAATATAGAACACCAGGACGGCAGTGCCTACGGTGCATTGTCAATTGATCTCTACTGAAGGAGTTGCTCGATATTTCGATAATAGCTAGTTCAGGTGTAGGAATACCCAGCCGTTGTAATAATCTACAACAGACGACTTCATAAAACAAACAATCGATTTCCAACGGATTCAGGCTGGCTCTTGTTCTATACTTTGCAAAGTATACATTGAAGTCTTCACAAAGAAACTTAAGAGGACTATGACCGTCGGTGGTCATTTCTTGTATCAAAGTCGTCGTTCTAATTGTATCCATCGGGAGGTTAGGAACTCTAAAGTACATGTTTTAAACGATCCGAGTATCAGAAATTTCAGGTCAAATCTTATCAAAGTTAACTGATAGTAGTTGACTCAACCCCCTTTAATAAATTATTCACGATCCTGAATAACGGATTAGCTGGTAATAATACGTTGTGATCCATCTGAATAATTATTAACCATTTTTTATCCCTTTTTCGTTTAAGATTCAGCGCAGCGCTCTTAAATCGTCCCCTGGAAAAAGAGGACTGTGTCCGGGAAAAGGACAAAGGTTAATTCCTATCAAACTATTGTGAACTATTGCCGGACGGAGTCCTTATTTTTATGGCTCGATTTATTGATCCTGCCGAACACTGAAACCAAAGTGGCTTACCATTACAGTGTGAGAGTTATGTCTCGTATGAAGTCGCTCGTGTAACAAATTTAATCCTGACTAGTATGTAATCCTCATCAGTGTGTCTATATTGTTAATTAAGCGAATTAAATAAATAACATATCAATTGACCAAGCAATTTGAAATTATGATAAATATGAAACGTCATCTAAGCCTGGCTGCTGGCTTCACAGGAATTCTGTTCTGTGCTTCGCCCGCATTCAGCCAGTCAAAGGTTTATAATATATATGCCGGGAACACTCATTCACATACACAGTACACGGAATCCCATGGAGCCCATTTGGGTAGAGTGGAAGGTGCCACCAAATTTATGGAAATTGACTCGAATGGTGTCGGACGGGCAGTCAACTCCCCAATGAAGCCGGATTGGCAGAAATATCAGGGTCTTCCTTCAACTCATTTTAAGTTAGCCAAAGCTAATGGATACGATTTTTTCATCACGACTGATCATTCCCAGGAAGCCGGCTTTCATCCAACAAGCCCAACGAATCCCCAATGGATAGCGGCACATGATCAGGCAAAAAAAGCTACAGATAAAAACTTTATTGCGCTGACCGGTTATGAGCATTCGGAAAATAACGGACCGGGTATTGGAAGGGGCCATATCAATGTGATCAACTCGGCTGCCTATCTGAATGCCCTTGAGAAGGGCGTCAATATTCAAAGCTTCTACAAATGGGTCGGGACGGCTAAAGCTTACGATAGCGAAGGGCCCGTAGTTGCAACTTTCAATCATCCCGACCCCAAGTCCTACGATAGCTTTTCCTACCGCGATGAGAATGTGACTGATGTAATTACAATGATGGAAATGATCAATTCCGATAAGAACATTCACTATGCAGCGTTTTTGGCGGCACTTAATTTAGGCTGGAAAATCTCACCTGTAGCTGGAAATGATAACCATGGAACAGAAGCAATCAGTAAACACACCTCCAGAACATTCGTGTTGGCAGAAAGCAAATCAAAATTGGACATCCTGGATGGGATGAAGAACCGGCGTACTTATGCTGCCCTTGACCAGAATATCCAGTGCCGGTATTCAGTAAACGGACAGATCATGGGATCGACGCTTACAAACGCTTCAGAATTCAGGTTCGATGTTCAGATCAGTGATCCGGATACCGGGAACCCACGCGATAGGATCACGAAAATCGAAATATTAAAGGATAATGGCGTTGTGGTTGAAACTTACCAGCCTAACCCTTCCTATAGTGTTAAGTGGAACCCCTTCATTAAGGACTCAACCAGCAAATATTTCTTCATCCGAGTTTTTAATGCCGGAGGGAGTGATTCCGAAGAGGCTAATGCTAAACTAGATCCGACAAAACCGATCGCCTGGTTAGCGCCTGTCTGGACAGGACGATAAGTTTATAAATCGTACGACTAGAACGTGGGCATGTGAAAGGCCTGCGTTTTTGATGATGCCGGGTTTGGAACCGGCAAATCCTTTTTGGTAGATAGATAAAGCAAAGTCATTTCAGAAAAAAAAAGACAGAACAATGTACCACTTGAATAAGTTACCATTAATGCCGATATTGTTTGAGTGACAAAACACAAGTAATTCTTCCATGGATCAATTAGAAGACAAGGGTATAACCTTAAGCAGGATACCACATTTAAATATTAGCAAAGTATTATTAACTATCATATGCCTTGCTGTGTCACTAGAAATTGCCTGGACTATTTATGATTCTGTTGCTAATCCGACAGCTACGATTTACCAGCTCTATCCGTGGTATGGTAAATATGTAATAGTATCCGGTTTATTGGATCTTTTAGCAATCTACAATATGCTCAGATTAAAATGGGGGGCTGTTCTCGCCTTCGCTATGCTGGTCGTTCTAAATCAATTATTATTCTCAATGTTTGGACTGTGGGATCTACGAATGTCAGCATTGGCTTTGATATATGTTGGTGCTTGTGTATACGCTGTTAACAACCTCAGATCGTATAAATCTGTTGCTTAACCTAAAATCGAGAAATTATGGAAGAAGTTTGTCACCAGACTATTTCTTTAAAGTTAAATCGCTTTAAGAAAATTCATAAAATCAGGCGGAAAATCCCGGGTGTTGGCTCAGAGCAGGCAGGTAAATTTGATCATGTTTATGCTAAATTGTAGCTGCCGCACAGCCTAATAAATATACGGAGTTGGGGGGGAATTGAAGCACTTAAATCACCTAAAATTTCACGGTTTTATCCTCTTCCCAAACACAAACTACCTTTCCATTGCCGAAAGTATACACTTGTGGTGAAATTCCATTGCTGCCTTGGGTATAAGCTTCAGCGCAGCGCTCCTAAATCGTCCCCTGTAAAAAGAGGACTCTTCCGGGAAAAGGACAAGGGTTAATTCCTATCAAACTATTGTGATCTATTGCCCGACGGAGGCCTGATTTTTATGGCCAGATGTACTGAGGGCTTATATTTGAGGGCCTTATGATATAACAAATAATGATACATTAGCAGATAGCGAGATAATTTGTATGCTCAAACGCTAATCGTTAACCTTAACTGTCATGTTAAAAAAGCAGGGCCTAAAATACTTTGAAGAAATTTTCAGATCGCATCATTCAGATCTTTGCCGGCATGTTGCCCGCATCGTTCAAGATATGGATGCCGCTGAAGACATTGTACAGGACGTATTTATCAGCTATTGGGACAAAAGCAAGGGAACAATCATTGAAAACCCCCACGCGTATTTATACCGGGCCTGCATCAATAAAGCCCTTAACTACGTGAGCAGCACTACCCGGAGGGCAGAAATAAATAACGATGCTTTTTTACCTGACCTTTCCGCCGACACCAGGAGCCCGGAACAGGATATGGGGTTTCGTGAGCTGGAGAAGCAGGTTCAGGCTCTCATAGAAACTCTGCCCCCGGTGTGTAAAAAGGTTTTTCTGTTAAGCCGGTATGAAGAAATGTCGCATAAAGAGATTGCTGCTTTTCTGGGTATATCTCCGAATACGGTAGACAACCATATTAAAAAGGCACTCGCCATATTGCGGAAAATAGTGCTGCATCTGCCGCTTCTGCTGCACATAATCAACCAATTCTGCTAATTTTTAAAAAATGCATAGCGGTGAAAGCGATTTCACCTGCCTTATTATTAGAACGATGGAAAACGACAGTCATTTCTGGGATCTCTCTGCTAAATACCTGCATGGAAAAGCAACTGCTGAAGAACAAGAACAGTTGCAGGAATTGCGGGCATTGAGCGATGATCATGAAAATCAGTTCAAAGCTATGGAAAAGGTCTGGAGTGTAACGGGGTATAAGCCGGAACGGGATGCCGATACAGACAAAGCGTGGGCTAAAACCGAACGTGTGTTACAAGGACGGATCAATGAGAAACGGCCAGTGAGGCTATTATACAGCGCTTTAAAAGTGGCAGCCTTAATAGCAATTGTGGGGGCTGCTGTATGGCTTTTCAGAAGCCCACTTTCTATTTTCAATAAAATGGAAATTGTAAGAGCAAATGGCAAAAGAACAGAGATCGTACTGCCCGATAGCAGTCATATCTGGCTAAATATCGGGAGTGAGCTGGTTTATAACAAAGATTTTAACGGCCCCGAGCGGATAGTTGAATTAAAAGGTGAGGGATTTTTCGAAGTGCAACCGGATCCGGACAGACCTTTTATTGTACATACCGGCAAGGTATCTACCAAAGTACTCGGTACTTCTTTTAATCTGAACGCTTACCCGGCTGATAGTGTTGTTGATCTCGCCGTAGCAACAGGAAAGGTTCTATTCCGCGCTGAAGGCAGTAAGGAAGAGGCAATAGTAAACCGGGGGAACGCTGCCAGCATCAACAAGCTTAGCGGGCGCCTGATTAAATCCAATATCGTCGATGAAAACGCATGGTCCTGGAAGTCGGGCGAACTCAAATTTGCAGATGCTGCCTTAAAAGAAGTCCTGGCGGACCTGGGAAGGCATTATCGCATCAGGCTTGAACTTCAGGACAATGATCTGCAGAATTGCCGGTTCACGGGGACTTTTAAGGACGCAAAACTGGACGAGGTACTTCAGGTACTTCAGGCATCCCTGGATCTGACATATAAAGAAACCGGCAACAAAACGATCAGCATTAAAGGGCAGGGCTGCAATTAATTTACATGGGGGAAAACCAATGAAGAAGATGTACAAATTTTTATTATGCCTGTGCCTGGGATGGCTGGCTAACACTCAGATAGTTTTTGCCCAGGCTGGCATCTTGCATCAGAAAGTCAGTATTACAAAAAAAGCTGCCTCTCTGGACGAGATACTAAAAGAGCTTAGCGCCAACTACAAGGTGAATTTTTCTTATAGCAAGGATCTGGTTTCTCTTCACCAAAAAGTAACGGTGAATGCCTCGCAGCTTCCTCTTAAAGATGTTTTGGACATCCTGTTTATTGATGCCCGGATCCAGTATCTGCTAATTGGAAACCAGATCGTTTTGCAAAAAAATAAAAGGAAGAAAAGTGCGCCGGTGCTGACAGGGTATATCACAGACGCCGCAACTGGTGAGTCCCTGGCAGGAGCAACGGTTACGAATGGCGGGACGGAAACAATTTCCAATAACTACGGCTTTTACACGATAGCCCAGCCTTCCGGTGCCATAAAACTGGAAGTGAAATATCTGGGATATGATTTGAAGGTTATTCTGGTGCCAGCGCTTTCGCGGGATACCCTGATATCCGTTCAATTGCACTCCACTGTTAACGAGCTTGTGGAAGTGAGTGTTAGCTCAGAAACAACTACCGGGCTGCAGCAGATGAACAAGATTTCAATGACCAGCAGCGAACTAAAGCAGCTTCCCCGCTTAATGGGTGAAGCGGATGCCATAAAGGCTTTTCAAATGATGCCGGGCGTACTGGCCGGAAAGGAAGGCTCTTCCGACCTCATTGTTCGTGGCGGCAGCCCTGACCAAAATCTTATCCTGCTTGATGGGGTACCTGTGTATAATGTATCTCACCTGCTCGGCATCTTCTCCGTTTTTAACCCCGATGCAATCCGGAAGGTTGACCTGATAAAGGGCGGATTCCCTGCACCGTATGGCGGCCGGCTGTCTTCGGTGGTCGACATTCGTTTAAAAGAAGGGAATACTCAACGTTTCGCCGGTGAAGGCTCGGTGGGGCTCATCTCATCCAAGCTGCTGTTGGAAGGCCCCATTAAAAATGAAAAAACCTCTTTCCTTATTTCAGCACGCCGGACCTATCTCGACCTGGTAACAGCCGTGCTTGGTGCAAATAATAACAGCTACAACTTTCACGATCTGAATGTAAAGGTCAATCGTACCCTGTCCTCTAAAGACAGGATCTACCTGAGTGTTTACGGCGGACTGGACAAATTTGTTTTCAGGGATAAGCCGGACCGCGAACAAAAATTTAAAATGAAATGGGGAAACACCACGGGCTCGCTGCGCTGGAACCATGTCTACGGCCGCAAGCTGTTCAGCAATGTTACGCTCACACACAGTGCCTATAGATTTGGCCAAAACTCTGAAGTTAATAGTACCAAAAACGGAAGTAATATTGACAGGGAAGTAAATTTTAATTCCAGTATTAACGACTGGGGAGCAAAAGCCGATTTTGATCTCGCGGCCGGTAGCATTCATACTATGCGGTTCGGAGGCAGCTATATTTATCATACTTTCAATCCTGAATCGGTCACTTTTAAAGCTGGTGATCTGAATTTTACAACAAGCTCATTTGCTAAAACGAAGGCGCAGGAAATCTACATGTATGCAGAGGACAGGATCCTGATTACTCAGGATCTGGAAGCTATTGCCGGCGCACATTGGTCGGCTTTTGCAGTTAAGGGTAGGAATTACACCTCATTGCAACCTCGCCTGGCATTAAGTTACATGCCAAATATAGGCTTCAGTCTGCGGACCTCGTACTCTACCATGGCTCAGTACCTTCATTTGCTAAGCAATACGTCCACGGGATCACCCACGGATGTCTGGGCGCCCGCAACCGACAAAGTAAAACCGCAACGTTCATGGCAGGCGACAGCTGGCGCCGCTGCTTCGGTGATCGGGGATCTTTTCGAGCTGAGTGTCGACCTGTACTACAAAAAACTGAGAGATGTGGCAGAGTTTAAGGATGGGGGAGATTTTGTCGGCCAATTTTTACGAAACGGCCCGGATACCAAATTTGCCTCTTTGATAGCAGCTCCCTATGAGGAGCGGATTACCAACGGAATAGGCTGGAGCTACGGATCTGAATGGATGTTGCGGAAACGCGAGGGTTATACTACGGGCTGGTTGGGCTATACCTTATCATACGCAAGGAGGCAGTTAGAAGGAATTAACAATAATAAGCCTTACCCCTATTCGTACGACAGCAGGCATAGTATTGCGATGGTTGTAAATCATAAGCTTTCTAAAAAATTGAGTGTGGGCTAGCTGGTCGTACCGCTCGGGTTATGTCACCACCTTGCCTGTTTCGAGTTATCAGGCATATATCGAGCCTGCCTCGTACAATCCTTATACAGGCATTTCGTCTAATCTTAAGCACATCGATTATCTGGTGGAGCGGAATAATTTCCGGATGCCGTCTTATCACCGGATGGATCTGAGCCTGACCCACGTTAAGCCAAAAAAATGGGGAGAACGGTCCTGGAATATTTCCATATATAATGCCTATAACCGGCAAAACCCTTACTACCTGGAAATGAACCAATCCTTCACCGGCCAGTCGTTTAAACGCGGCTTGTCCCAAGTCTCGCTATTCCCGGTATTACCCTCATTTAGTTATGGCTTTAAATTCTAGAATCATGAAGGTATATAGATATATTCCAGGTTTAGTACTGACTTTGTTTGTTTTGACCGCATGTACCAAAGAAATAGAACTCAACTTCCCTGAGCATGGGTCGGCACTGGTTTTAAATGGTGTATTCAACCCTGATAGCATATTTTCGGTGGAGCTTAGTTCAAACCGGCCGATCTCTTCGAACGCCGATTTCGCTGCCGTATTAAATGCGTCAGTGATGTTGTTCCGGGACGGTAATTATCTTACTGACTTAACACATTCCAAGGATGGGATTTACAGGGCATCTATAAAGCCAGAGAGCTTAAAAAAATACGAGATCCGGGTAAGGGCTCCGGGCTTTGCAAACATCAGCGCTCATAGCACGGTGCCGGCGAGTCCAGTTGTAAGCGAGGTTAAAAGTTCGCTTGCCCATGACCCTAATGAACCAGCTCCCGGCGTAATCATGTCTCTGATATTAAGCGACCCGCCGGCAGAAGAGAACTTTTATTCCGTTCAGGCTTATACCTTTGATAAAGACTTTAAGGGGAATATTTTCCAAAGAGATCTAAGCATTGAAATTATTTCGCCCATTGAGGAAGACTTCAGCAGGAACAGCCGCTTGTTTTTCAGCGACAAACTATTCGAGGGGAGAACTCTTAACCTGAGCCTTCATCTTTCGACTGTTTCGCCGAAAAACGCGTATTTACGAATCGCCCAGGTTAGCCGCGAATATTATATGTATGGTAAAACCTATGATATGCATCATCAAACAGACATCAATATAAGCCAAAACCCGGTGTCAAATAATATTGAAAATGGTATGGGGGTGTTTGCTGGGTATAATGCTGTGACTTTTAGTCCAAGGCCATGACCTGATTCTCAACTTTAGTGAAACAGTTTACACTGTTGAATATTCTTGGTTTATCTGCTGGGATGACTGTGCATTGCCTATCCTTTGATAGATAAACGACGAATCAAGCTATGATAGAATCTTTGCAAATGACGAACGCTTATACCAACGCATGGATAAGGGGTCAGAAGCATCATTGGGTTTGCTGAGCGAAAAAGGTAAGCAACAAATACGGGGAACTGAATATGCAGCAGCAGTGGCGCCACCCAATTGGTTTCCACAATACACCCTTTCTACCGGCTACAAAAACATCAAAACTTCGGTGCAATATATAACACAACTTTTTATTTAATTCTCGAATAAGTATATATTCAAGCTTCGGTGTCATTATGAATAACACCACGCTACTTGATTTGGAAAAATTAACCGTTGATGCCTGAAGAAAAATTGAAGATTATATTGCTGTTTGAGGAAATCCAATACGGGAACAAGGCTGCATTTGATGAACTTTTTTTCTTGTATTACGATAAGCTCCTTTCTTTTGCAAGGCAATATACCAAGCAACACGAAAGTGCAGAGGAAATAACTTCTGAACTGTTCGTTAAAATATGACTGAAACGAAATGGCTTGTCAAAAGTGATCAATCCAGAGGTCTATCTTTATGTTTCCGTTAAGAACGCCTGCCTTAATTTAATCAGGTCTGAAAGAAAACGATACTTTCTATTTACGGAATGGCCCAATGAGCAACCATTTGAAGAACCGTCGGATAAAAATGCAGTAGGGATGGATGATAAGGAATTGGCGCGATTACTTGACCTGGCGACTGCATTCCTTCCAGAACAGCGTAAGATAATATTCAGGCTCGTTAAAGAACAGGGGCTTAAAAGTAACGCAGTTGCAGAAATATTGGGTATTGAGGGGCTTGATCCAGGTTAGTGATCGACTAGATAGTAAGCGAAAAGTCCTGCTACATCCAAATGAGAAACTAATTTTCAATAACTCCCAAAATATTGGACAGAATAAGTTCCTGGTTAGGTCTATGAAATCAGGGGCGCTTTTAAATGATACGAAGTGGATAGCCGATACACTTATTTTTAATAAAGAAAAGCTTAGGGATCTGACGGTACGAATGGAGATAAAGTACGACCTCAAGATAGAAATTTATAGCGAAAAGCTAAAAGATAAGCGCTTTAGCGGAACATTTACAAATGAGAACATACAACAAGCATTAGAGGCACTCAAACTATCCTATCCGTTAACCTATACGATCAATAACAGATTGGTGGTGATCAAGGACCAGCAATGAGAAAATTTGTACTTCTTATATTGATGTCAAGCCCACTCGTACTGTTTGCGCAAGAGCGTAAATTGACATTAGACCTTAATGAACAACCAATTCATTCATTGTTCAAGCAGATCCAGTTGCAAAGCGGATATAACATCGTGTATAGTGATGAAGTGATTTCAGATACGATGCTGGTTTCGCTCCGTGTTAACAGGTTATCGGTTTCGAAAGTGCTGGATAGTGTGCTGTCCAGCAGGCAGCTTTTCTATCAGGTGCTCTCGGAAAACATGATCGTTATCAGAAGCAGGCTACTGAAGGAACAAGAAAGCCGAACTGCCAAAACAGTTGTTTCAGGAACTGCTATAAATGCTGAAGGTATCTCTGTTCCCTTTGCTACCATTTCACTGTTAGAGGACGAAGTGCTCGTGAGTGGAGCTATTGCAAGCGAGCAGGGATATTTTCAGTTTTCCCATACATTCAGGGGCAACAAAAACTATACTTTAAAAATATCATCAATTGGCTACGAGATTCTCACCGTTAAATTTCCTGTAGCAGAACAAGATCGTCAGCACACTTCCCTTGGAAAATTGACATTAATACCAAAAGTAAGAGTTTTAAAAGAAGTAAACATAACCGGAGACGCGAAAATAATCGAAATGGATGGTGGTAATATCGTGTTCAACGTGTCAAAAAGCATCAGTGCACAGGGGTCAAATGCTCTTGACCTGTTGGGTAGGGCGCCTGGAGTAACCGTGGGAAGTGATAACAATATTTCACTCAATGGCAAGGCTGGGGCGGCAATATTGATTGACGGCAAACAGACCTATCTTTCTGGTAGGGAAATTGCCGAACTACTAAAATCAATGTCTTCCTCGAACATCAGGTCGATAGAGATTATCAATAGCCCAAGTGCGAAATACGATGCTTCGGGAACGGCGGGCATCATCAATGTGAGAACATTAAAATCGCTCGTTCAGGGTTTCAGTGCCAGCTTAACCACAGGCTTAAGTTATGGGGTGTACCTTAGAAATAATCAGGATCTTTCCCTAAGTTATAAGAAGAACAGGTTTACGCTTTATGGCAGTTATAGCCATTTCTTAGGCTATTATTCCTATCTCTACGGCGCGGATCGAACCCAGGAGGGCATGTTCTATAACAGTTTTACGGACGATATCGACAAGCGGAAAAAAATGGGCTCGAGGCTTGGCGCCGATTTTACGATAGACAAGAAACAAACGGTTGGTGTGCTATTGAATGGCAATTTCCTGTTCGGGGGAGGGATAACTGACACCAGGACCGAGATCGGAGTTTCCCCAACTACAAATATAGATCAGGTGCTTACCGCTATTAATGACTACTACGCTCAGCAGACCCAGCGCTATAACATTAACCTTAACTATAAATATGAAGATACACTTGGAAGGATGATAAACGTTGATGCTGATTATGGCGATTTTACCAAACGTGCTGGGCAACCTTCAATCAAATAAATATACTGCAATCAATAACAGCGTACTGAGCGATAATCTTTACCGTTCCCTGAATGGAATTGATATCAGTTTAAGGGCAATAAAGCTAGATTATACCACCAATCTATGGAAGGGTAAACTAGAAACCGGCACTAAATATTCTTCGGTATCATCTGCCAATGACTCCAGATTTCTGGAAGTTCAGCCAAATGCTGAAATCCTAGATCCCTCCAGGTCAAACAGATTTGCATATCAAGAGGAAATCACAAGTGCCTATTTCAACTATAAAAAAGCACTGGGCAAATGGCAGCTTCAGGGTGGATTGAGGGTAGAACATGCAAATTCAACGGGTAAACTTGATCAGATTTCATCAATTGCTGGAAATAAGAAGTCTATCGGTAGAAATTACACCAATCTTTTTCCGTTCTTTTCAGCCAATGTAACTCCATCAACTTCGCATAGCTTTTCGCTCAGTTACTCAAGAAGGATCGACCGCCCTGCCTACCAGAACCTTAACCCGTTTATTTATCTATTAGATGAACTTTCGTTTTGGCAGGGAAATCCATTTTTGAAACCTCAACTCAGCCATCGTGTGCTGTTGCAGTACGCGCACAAAAGTTCGACCATAGTGGGGCTGAGCTATAGCTACACAGATAATTTTAGTGTTGAAGTAACAGATACCGTTGATCAGACCAAAATTGTTATGGTTCCACGTAATCTTGGTACGCAAAAGCACCTGGCATTAACACTTACCCAAACGTTCAGCCCGTATACTTGGTGGAACACGACTTTTAACGGCACTTTTTTTGGACTTTATAACCAAATTGACTTTGGAGCCGAAAGAAAACTCAACCTTAGACAAGCTGCTGGAAGGTTGAGCGTACAACAAACCTTCAAGTTGCCTTACCGCTTAAGCGCCGAATTAATGGGTTTCTACAACTCAAGGCGTTTGGTTGGAGCCAACCAGTTTCCAAGTGCCACAAGTCAGATAGACCTGGGATTACAGCGCAATTTTATGGATAATAAGGCAAGTTTAAGACTTGTTTTTAGTGATGTTTATAAAGGAAGCAAGGCCAGTTCAGTACAAACTGTTGGTGGTCTGTATATCCATAACTATAGCTATTTTGAAACCAGGCAGATAAAATTAAATTTTAGTTACCGGTTTGCCAGTGCAAATGCTAAGGGGCCAAGAAACAGAAGTTCTGCGCTTGAAAACGAAAATGGCAGGATAAAGTAATCATAAACCTTCCTCTATGCTATCAATGCCCGGCAGTGTATATGGTTTCAATCTCTTCCAGTGATTTGCCTTTGGTTTCTTTCAATACATTCAGGCAGAAAAAAAGACTTAAAATACTGAATCCTGCGAAAACCCAGAACACCCCGGCAGGCCCTATATTTTCCAGGAGCCAGGGAAAAAACTGTCCCACAACCCAAACAGCGCCCCACAAGATGAAGGTGCAGAATGACACTGCTTTGGTTCTTACATCATCGGGGAAAATTTCGTTGATCAGGATCCAGGTAATAGGTCCCGCCGATAAAGCGAAACAGGCGATGAAAAATACCAGCATGAAGATGAGCAAAAAATTAGTGGTGTAATTGGTGTAAAAGCAAAAGCCCACCGTGATCAGCGATACGATCATCCCCAGAAGGCCATAAACCAATAACTTTTTCCGCCCCAATTTATCGGATTGGGTTATTGCCACGAATGTGAACAGTACGTTTACAATCCCGATGATGACCTGGGTGTTTAAGGCGCTGCCTTCTGCGAGGCCCGCTTCAGTGAAGATCTTAGGACCATAGTATATGATGGCATTTATTCCGCTGAATTGCTGGAAAACGCAAAGTAATGACCCGATCAGGAGCGGGGTGCGGAGGCTTCTGTGAAAGATGGAGCGGCTGGAATTGCCGCGTTTATCTGAGGCCTGCTGAATATCGTGATAAGCTGCTACAGCGGTTCCGGGAACGCTTGTAGCGGTTAGAATAGCCAGCGCCTTCTCTTTTTTTCCTCCGGCAATAAGCCATCGCGGGCTTTCGGCTGTAAAAGCCATCATCAGGATAAATATCACAGAGGGGATACTCATCACCAAAAACATACTGCGCCATACTTCCTGCTGAACAAACAGGGTAAAAAAGCCGCCTCCGCTTTGAACTTCCTGTGACAGCGCCAGTAAGTAGGAATTAGAAAAATAAGCCAGCAAGATCCCAATCGTAATGGCTAACTGGTAAAAAGCAACCATGCGGCCGCGAATGTTGGGGGGAGCGAATTCGGTAATGTATAAGGGGCAGATAACGGAAGCTACCCCAACACCTAATCCGCCTGCAAACCTGAAAAGGATCAGGTATTCTATATTCGTTGCCCAGGCACAACCGATTGCCGACAGTAGAAATAAAAATCCCGATAAGAGTAAGATGGGTTTCCTGCCAAGCGTATTGCTGATTAAACCTACGAGCACCACACCGGCAATACAACCTGCCAAGCCACTGCTCACAAACCAGCCTTCCATGCCGGTACTGAGATGATACTGGCCTGTTATAAATTCAATAGTGCCTGAAATTACTGCCGTATCAAAGCCAAAGAGCAATCCTCCAACTGCTGCGGCAATGCAGTTAAACCATACCCTGTTTTTGCTTCTATCTTTGATAGTCATCGTCATAACGTTTAATATCGTCTTGCTGCCAGTTACCAAAAGCCACTTCCAGCACCCTCACCGCTTGATCACCCGGGCAGGAAAGTCGATGCTTTTCTTCTGCATTGATCCATATTTCTTCGCCTGCATGATAGGTGCGGATGTTTTCGCCAACCTGTACAGTTGCTCCATCATCAATTACGATCCAGAGTTCTGCCCTGCCAATATGCGATTGAAGGCTAAGCCGTTGGCCCGGTAATACGGTCATCAGGCTGACGGTACATGGCCTGTTATTGGCAAATTGTTTAAATGATCCCCAGGGGCGTTCGATAAAATCTACCGAAGGTTTTTCTGAGGGAATTTCAAATGTGTTATCGTTCATAATCTTAGGGTTGTGTTCTTACAAAAGCTTTTAACGTCGCGCATTTTCTTCCTTTAGTTTCGCCTGAAGGAGTAATGCTGTACGCCCCTACATGTGCAGGAATGATGAATGTTTCGGCATAATGGACAAGGAATGGTTCAAATGCCTTAGAAGGGCTTTCAACCAGCGCCTCCCGCCCTTCTACCAGGTTGAGTACATTCAGATTGCCCCTGGTATCGTGCAGAACGGTGTTGGTAAACCAATGCCTGCGGGTTTCTATAAACTCCCTTTGATGAAGTCCGGTGCGTTCTTCTAACCAGCCTTCTCCTTCAGCAAGCTTTTCAACCACATTGATCAATTCCTTTTTCGTTACCTCCGGTGTCTGTTCCCAGTTGATCACATGCTTTCCACGCTCGATATTAATGGGACGCGGTTTACCGTCGAGGCCCATGCGGCCCCAGTCCCATAATTTAAAGGTGAAAATATAAGGGGTTGCACTTATTTCCAGCACCATACCATTCGTTCCGGAGCAGTGCACCGTGCCCGGGGGGATCAGGATATGATCGTGCTTTTTCACCGGATATTTCCCGACATACTGCTCCGCGTCAAACGTTCCGCTGGTTTGTGATTTCCGCAGCTCATCAATCATTTTTTCCGGTTCAACTCCTTGCTTCAGGCCTAAATAAACAAAGGCATCATCTTCTGCATCAAGCATGTAATAGCTTTCTTCCTGGGTATAGTGCATTCCAAAATGCTCCTGGATATATTCTGTTGTTGGATGCACCTGCAAGCTTAAATTTCCGCCTCCGATGGTATCCAGGAAGTCGAAGCGGATGGGGAACTCTTTCCCAAACCTGGCATACACCGCGCTTCCCAACAGCTTTTCAGGTTCAAAAAATACAAGGTTAATGGCCGGAATTTCAAAGTTGGTATCGCCAAAGCGGAGCAGCAAACTGTTTTCTTCGGGAACGCAATCAAAGCACCAGGCGAAGTTCGTTTCTGACCGGTCGAGGTCACAAACCTCTTTCATCCACTGGCCACCCCAGGGTCCAGGATCGAAAAAGGGAACTACCCGGAAGGGACGGGTTACAGCCTGCGAAAAGGCTTCCCGCACTGCTTTGCCTGTAGCCATTTTAGGAACATCGCGAATGACAGTATCGAGTACATAATCCCATTTTTCTATCAGGTGTTGTTTAAGACGATCACATACTCTCCAGTCGACAAAAAAAGCACGTTTATATTGCAGCGATCCTTTTAATGTACGGTTCTCAACGCCAAGATTGCTGACTTCATTTCTGCGGAAGCGCAATTGCCCTTCCCAACGCGGCATATCCGCATAGACGAGGATGTCGGCATCTCCCAAAAGGGAAGCCCCTGTACCATAAAGTAAGATTACGCCTTCATTCGTTTCTAAAATAGCTTCCCTCATTTGGGCGAGCTTATCAAGATCAAAAAAATCTTGGATGTGCAAACGGCTCAGGTAGCCAAAAATTTCATCGTCAGTGATATCAGGATACACCAATTGATCTATTTGTTCTGAAGGTTTCATGGCATCGGCCGAAAGGCGGGTTTGGCCAGGTGATAACCCATTTTCTAATGCCTGCAGTATTTCATCCTGATAAAGGCCTGGGTAACATTCTACAGTAACTATTATTTTTTTCCTATCCAGAGCTGAGCATGCCACTTTAAGTTGCTCAATAATATTTTCCCATCCCTTCCAGCAGGAGCCTTCATCATTTGATCCCGGCAGCACCGGCCGTTTATCATAATTTGACGTTTCCCTTAAGTATTTACTCATTACTATTTTTTGTGAATAAGGTTGTTGTTCCTAATAAAGCGGCTGAGTCGGGATAATGAGCAGCCCTGATTTCGGGCATTCCAGACGCGCACCATGCTCTTTCCGCGATTATTTTTCTGAAGTACGGCAGGATAATTTCTTTGGAGTGGATAATTCCGCCACCAATAACCACCACCTCCGGATCGTAGGCATGGATCAGGTTAATTAGTCCGATTCCCCAGGCTTTCATACAATGATCTCTTAATATTCCAGCCAGCGCATCACCGGCTTCGCTTTCCTGAAAAACCGCTTGCAGGTCTATGGCTGCCAGCTTGCTAAGTTTGCTTTCAGCAAACAAAGGATGCCGTTTTGCCAGGTCGCCAATCATCCAGGTAGACGCTGTAGCCTCCACACAGCCGTAATTTCCGCAGCTGCATTTATTCTCGGTATTATTGAAGTCAATGATCGAATGCCCGCCCAATATGCCAGCCTGATAGTGTTTGCCGCGCAATATTTTATGATCAATAATGGCAGCGCTTCCAACACCGGTGCCCAGGGTGCACATCACCATATCCGAAAAGCCCTGGCCCGCACCGTACCTCCATTCGCCGAGGCAGGCTAAACGGGCATCATTCTCAAGTAACAGGGCCAGCCCGAATTCCTTTTCTGCCCATTGAACCAAATCCAGTGTGCAGGCGTCATTGTATTTTCCGCTGGTACCGATCACGGTGTTACGTTTGGTATCCACCACGCCCGGGAAAGCTATGCCAATCCCTTCGATGGAGTCCGATTGCTGCTGCAGATACTTGATCCGATCTTTCAACGAGGGCAGATATTGTGACAATCCATCATTGATGGAGATGTCGGTAATGCTTAATTCCCCCACGGCTCCATTTTCTATGATTCCGGTTTTTATCCTGGTGCCGCCCAGGTCTATAGCGATTACACTCATCCGTGTGGGGCAACTGAAAGTGTTGGATATCCGTCGCCATCAAGTAATCTTGCAGAAAAGCCATTATCAGCTATCTCTTTATAATCATGCCCGGCATCCGAAGGCCAGCAGGCTCCAAATGATAAGACTGTATTTCCGGTATTGGCAACCCGATGGGCGGTATGCGCCGGGATGTAATGCAAACTCCCTGCTTCTATTTTTTTCATTCGTGTTTCCCGGTTGCGGTCCATCAGTATTAAATACCCTTCGCCTTTAATTCCCCAGTAATATTCAGCCCGGTCAGACAGTTCATGAAAATGCCCCCTTGTCATAAAATATTCATCGCCTACCTTGCCGGGATTGATTTTTGTGATCCCAAAATACAGACCTCCCAAAGTGCCTTCTTTTATTGGAAGGTAAGCCTGGACTTCGTAAACCACCGCTTCCTGCGACATTGCTGACCTTAGTTGTTCTTCGGCAAACACGTCTTTAAGGCCGCCGATCGTGGTCGATTTGTTTATAATTTCTTTTCCAGTTAAGTCATCCCCAAGAAATGTAACCGGGGAAACTTCCGTATGTGCTGTCATTGGTAGTAGATGTATTTAATTGATATTCTTAATATATTCTAGTTCTTCGCGTAGTTTATAAAATTGGCCGGGACAGGCATTTCATAGAAATTGTACTTATCCTGTTTCCCAACTTTAATATATCTTCTGCTTAATTTTTTATCGCCTGAACCCTTTTCCGTAAACTCTGTCAGCAGGAGGTAGCCATCAGGAGCTTTTGGTAAACCGAAGGCGTATGGAATTTCCAGCCTGTCGGCGGCCGGAAGGGTCACTGAAATAGTATCGGAATATACCGTGGTTCCTTTGGAGTTCAGCAGTTTTACATTCAGCGTCCCTGATTTCTCTTTGTTGGCGTCATTCACACCCGTAAAGTTGAAACTCAGATGATCTCCGGGAGTATGAACAGGCCTGTCTTTGGCAAAGCGCTCATCAGTAACATTGATGAAAACATTGGTTGCTGCGAAAGCGTGTTTAAACCAGTAAAGCGTGGGGCTCGGGGTTAGATCTTTAATGTTCCCGGTAAACCAGTCGCCGGTATATCCGTAATTATTTGTCAGGAGACAGAATGCGAGCAATCCTGCAACAGCCCTGTTACTGCGCATCCATTCGGTCTCGCATTGAAGCCAATAAGCCTGGAAACTCCTGCGTTCTTCCACCGTGCTTTCGGTTCCAAGATAAAAATCATATAACTGAACACCCAATTTACTGGGTGTTCCATCCCGCCACATCCAAATCCAGCCGTATTCATTAACCAGTTGGGCAGAACTTGATTCTTCCAGGTGCTGAACAATCTCAGGCCTGAATTTCAGGTCACCTAATGGGTACGGTGTTTTCATGATGCCGTCCTTTTTTCGTCCCTGATAGGTATGGGGCTCATCCATATCATCATCTGCCATTGATGTGGCAGTCATATAACCGGCATCCCAGATACGGGTAGGGTCAAGAATTTTTAATTCGGGGATCAGCACATTTCCAATGAACTGATTCTGGTTTTCATTTATGGCATCCCAGATTACGATACTCGGGTGTGAACCATCAGCCCATACCCAGTCGGTGTATTCCTTCCTTAACTGATCGTCCCAGCCATGCATCTGCCAGTAAAGCCACTCATTTTGCAGCAGCAGGCCATACTCATCGGCCATGTCATACCAGAAATCCGGGACAATACCCACGCATATCCTCATGCTGTTCCAATCCATATCTTTGGAAATATCAATAAACATCTTTTTGACCCATTCCCTATCCCAGGCAAGGTTTCCGCATTCAGGATCCTCGAAAAATCGCTGCAGGGTAATATTTGAACCGCGCAGATAGGTTTTCTCACCGTTCAAAAAGAAGGATTTACCTCTGCGCTCAAAGTCGCGCATGCCAAAAGCCCGCTCCATCTGATCAGACTCTGCTCCTGCAGTTAATAGCGTAAGTTCGGCGGTATATAAAAACGGATCATCAGGATTCCAGGCATGAGGGTTCGCGACAGGCAGATCGACACTGATCTCGCCAATCTGATCCCTTAATATATTCACTGCTCCCCTCGTTTCTGCTACCAGTTTCCTGCTTTTCTTCTCGTATATTTTTACCTGATAATCTACTTGATCAACTTTAGGATCTGCGGGTATAAGAAAGCGGTTATGGTTCCATATCTTCGCTTTAACGGTTACCTTTTTGTCTTTCAAAAAGGGCAGGGCAAGCACCCGGTTCACCCTCATTTTTTTCGTAAAGGAAATTGAAACATCATCCCAGATACCCGGAATATAATGCTCCTTTTCTTTGTCTGTACCGCCCGCTGCCTCACTTGGTAACCAGAACCTGTCGCCTACTTTTAGCAGAATTTCATTTTCCTGTCCCAATTTCAAAGCGCGTGTAATGGCTACATCGATCGGAGTATAGCACTCTATGTACCTTCCGAGGTCGATGCCATTTACAAAAACCTGCGTAACATACTGACTTTTTTTAATAGTCAGCACCGCATCAAGGTCTTTCAATTCATTTCCCAGGGTTATTTTTTTTCTGTACCAGCTATACCGTGGGGTATAATCGGTGGCAATAAGGTTCCTTTCCCAACCTCCGTCAATTGCTTTATCAGGCCGTTTAAAGAATTTATCGTACTCTTCAATTTTGGGCAGCGCCAGATGGACCAGTCCCGGAACAGGAATTTTGCGTTTAAACTTTAAAGGCTGCATAGCTATCTCTGTCTGATCGAAATCCCAGATCCCGTTCAGGTTAATTGTTGTACGGGGGGGACTTGCAAAAGCCGACAAGCCGATCAGAGCCGTTAATAAAAATGTTAAGTGCAGTCTTTTCATGTGTGGTGATCTTGAATGGTTATAAATTCGCCAGTGTTCATCGATGGCGTATGATCATTTATTGGATTAATCTATTCTCTAATTCAGTTCATGTTGGAAACTATGCGTTTCGCGATTTTTACATCATGGGGATACTGCCATAGGGATTGGTTGGGATTTTTTTTATCATCCCTCAATTCAATCATCTTCTTTATTGCCGGCAATGCTGGTTTTGCATCCTGGCGCATAGTTTCTAATACGGTCAATGCCTCCACTCGTTCGTATTGGTTTTCTGAGCGAAGCATTTCGCTTAAATTGGATAGAACTTTACTGCTTCCTTCCAAACCATAGATGGCTTCAGCCGCTGCTATTCTCACTGCTGGAGTGGCGTCATTCATTAATGTAATAAGCTTTGGCATGGCTTGCATCCCCTTCTTTCCGAGAACGGTAAAGCCTGTTGCTGCCCAATACCTGACGATAGGGTTGGGGTCACTCAGCCGTTTGATCAGTTCAGGTAAAGCACCGGCATCCCGGTTAGTGGCCATATCAGCCGTTTCCAGAATACGTTCAAGAGGGTAGTTCGGACTATGCGCATAGTCATAAACGGTACCGGTTTTAGAGATGCTTACACGCATCGATTCGGGAATAAAACCTGCGTCCTGTTTCTTAAGCAGGAGATCTTTGTAATCTTTACGCATTCTTTCCAGCACATCTTTATGCTTTTGGTTAGTTGCCAGGTTATTCACATGATGCGGATCGGCTTCGGTGTCAAATAGTTCTTCAGATGGTTTTTCATGCCAGAAAGCAGATTGAACCGGGTTTAATTTCCCGGCTTTATAACTATTTTCCCAGGAAACAATGGATGGTGTTTCCCAATAGTATTCGTTGTGCTGCCCATAAGGTTTATGCGGCATATAATTACGGATATACCTGTACTTTTTATTCCTGATGGTGCGTATCATCTCCAGGCTTTCATCTATTCTTCCCCTGAAACCAAAAGCATATTCTTTTTCCGGCGCCTGCTTTTTGCCCAGGAACGGATTGCCCTGCATGTGAGCAGGGATGTCTACTCCTGCGAGGTTTAACACGGTTGGCGCAAAATCTTCGAAGGATACGATCCGGTCAAGCTTGCTGCCTGCGTTACCTGATGCCAGGGACGCGTATTTTTTAGGGAAACGAACGATAAGAGGCACATGCAATCCGGAGTCATACAAAAACCGTTTGCTTCTTCCCAACACCCCGCCGTTATCACTGTAGTAGAAAACGATGGTATTGTCAGCTAATCCTGCATCATCCAATTCCTTTAACAATTTGGCTACCTGGGTATCCATCACCTGGATCTTGTCATAGTACAGGGCGAAATCATGCTTCATCTCGGGCGTGGCGGGCAGATAAGGTGGGATCTTCGCTTTCTCCGGATCATGGATTAGCTTTCCTGCACCGTTATGAATACCAATACTGCTTTCATGAGTCACACCCAGATTAAATACCGCGAAAAACGGTTGCCCGGGTTTCCGGTTTTTGTAAGTAGCCTTTTTGCTGGATTCATCCCATGAATTCCGCCTCCTCACCGTATTATAATCTTCTTTATCGTTATTCGTCGTGTAATAACCAGCTTCCCGCAAGTACTCCGGAAAAAAGCGGATGGACGCCGGGATCGGGTAGTTGCTTCTCATGGGTTCGATTCCAAGGCTGCTTCCAAGTACTCCGGTAATCAGGGTTGATCTCGAGAGGGCACAGGCAGGCTGAGAAAATGCGTTTTTATACAATATCCCTTGCGTGGCAAGTTTGTCAATATTAGGCGTGGTGGCATATTTATCTCCATAGCAGCCCAGCATGGTACTATTATCTTCACTTACAATCCATAAGATATTGGGACGGTACTGAGACTTCTGCGCACTGCTTTTCAGCACACTTAACAAGCTGAAAGAAAGAATTAAAACGATATTACGCATCATTGACATTTGATTATTTTAAAAGCCGGTTTTTAATCAGCGGGTGTATTATCCTTGTATTTTGTACGCAAGCCTTTTAATTCTATTTTAAGTGAATCGGCCAGCTTAGCGTATTTCTGATCAGGATAAAGGTTTTTCATTTCCCGGGGATCGTTTTGAAGGTCATAAAGTTCCCAGGTATTCAGGGCACCATAGAAACGTATTAATTTATACCGGCTAGTGCGAATACCGTAATGCGGCGTTACACCATAGGCATCTTCATAATAATGGTAGTATAATTTGTCTCTCCAAGCCTTGACAAGCGGCTCCTGGCTGAGTATTCCTTTCATTGATTCACCCTGCATATCTTCCGGAGGATTAATTCCCGCATAGCTTAGTAACGTTGGCGCAATATCCAGATTCATAACCATTTGGCTGAGCTTTTGTCCTTTTTTAATACTCTTAGGATATCTGATCATCATTGGCGTGCGGAACGATTCCTCATACATAAACCGCTTATCGTACAGGCCGTGCTCACCTAAAAAGACACCCTGGTCTGAGGTATAGATAACGATCGTATTTTTGGCCATGTTGTGCTCATCGAGATATTTCAATACCCTTCCAACATTATCATCAACGGATTTGACACAACGCAGGTAATCCTCCATATACCGCTGAAATTGCCATTTAACAAGTTCATCCTTGTTTTTAATCCCGGCATATTCATCATATACCTTTTGATAGGCCTTCTTCCAGATTTCCTTTTCTTCCGGACTAAGCCGTTTCATTTCGCGATTGTATGCCGCAGGTGTCCATTTGCCCTGACCTTTAAGGTCACAACCATCACAAGGAACTTTACTATCCTGGTCAATATCTAAATTTTCGGCCATCTTAATTCCGTTGCGCTGCAGCGCAAGCCTCTTATCATAGTCATCGAAAAAGTTAGCTGGCATTTTGAAAATTCTGTCATTAAACAGATTCAGGTTTTCGAGCGGCGGCATCTGGTTGCGATGAGGAGCCTTTTGATGGATCATCAGGAAGAAGGGCTTTTTGTTATTTGCATCGATCCAGTTCAGGGCCAGATCGGTGGTTACATTGGTGACATATCCTTTGTATAAGGTATCCTTGCCCATCTTACTAAAGCCAGGGTTATAATAATCTCCCTGCCCGTGCAAAATATTCCAATAATCAAATCCCTGCGGGATGCTTTTCAGGTGCCATTTCCCAACGATCGCCGTGCTATAGCCGTTTGACTTCAATATCCCGGGAAGCGTTTGCTGACTGCTGTTAAAGCTGTCGTTATTATCGCGGAAGCCATTTACGTGCGAATACTTACCCGTTAACAAAACCGCTCTGCTTGGGCCGCATAGTGAATTGGTCACATACGCTTTTTTAAATAATACGCCTTCATTAGCTATCCGGTCAATGTAAGGTGTCTGAATTAAGTCAGGATTGTAGGCACTTATCGTCTGATAGGCATGATCATCAGACATAATAAAGATAATATTAGGCTTCTCCTGAGCGCTGATAGGTCTGGCATTCTTAACACTGCAGGAGGACGTTATTGTGCACCATCCTGCAAGGGCAAACAGTATTGCATGTTTCATATTGACTTTTGCCTTTACTTTATTGTTGTGTGTTATACAAGTGAAAACCCTTATTATAAAGCTAAACATGTTTTTCATTTAAAGATCATGAGCAAAGCTTCTAATTATATCCCAGGTTTTGCACCATCTTTGTATTGGTCAGTTCCTGAAATGGTATGGGCAGAAACTCATGCTTGCCTGCTACAAATCCTTTTGGCTTGAGCAGCGTAGCCGCCCTGCCCGTACGTACCAGATCATACCATCGGTGCCCTTCTGTGGCAAGCTCCAGTCTTCGCTCTTTATAGATATTATCAAGCGTTGCGGCAACCGGGACTAAACCGACCCTGTTTCGAACGGCGTTGAGAAGTGCTGCTGCCCTTGAAGCGTTTCCTCCGGCTTGAACCAGTGCCTCGGCTTCCATTAAATAGGTGTCGGCTAATCGTATCTCAATATAATCCTGCGGATAGTTGCGGAGTATGTTTCCACCTGTAGTTGATCTGTAGGCAGTTAAAGGTGCGAACTTCTGAACAAAATGTCCGGTATTCAGATACGACGGAGTATATTTAGCGGCTTTAATTTTCACCAGGCTATCCAGATCTGCCACGGTAGCTTTATAACGCGGATCATAGTGAATTGCATTAAATAAATCATCTGAAACAGGAGAAAAACCCCAGGCAGAATAGTAAAAAGGGCCTGAATAGCCACGGGGACCTACCATGGTGCTTGCCATGAAGCCTTCCGTTAATTGTAAGGGAGCATTACCCGATGCCGCCAGATTGGTGTGCACTACTTCAAATACTGATTCAGAATTAAACTTGTTGGTAGGAACAAAGATATCACTGAATTTTGCCAGCAGTTTATAACCGTAGGTGCTTGTACCGCCCGGAGTTCCGTTTACCTCTCCAAACTCCTTTGCCGCATCGGCCCATTTCTTCTCATATAAATAAACCTTGCCGAGTAAGGCTTTTGCAGCCCCTTTGGTTACCCGTCCGCCTTCTGTAGTTGCCTGAACGGTATTAGGAAGATTTGGTTCATCAATGGCTTCTTTGAGATCTTTTTCTATTTGCGCGTAGGTTTCGGAAGGCGACACCTGTTCTACCTCATATATTTTTTCTGTACTCAGGGGTTCTGTGAATAGCGGCACTCTGCCGAATAATCTGACCAGGTCAAAGTAGAAATAGGCGCGCAGAAATTTGGCTTCAGCCAGGTAACGCTTGGTAAGCGCTTCGCTCAGCCCTGGAATCTTACTTTCCAACTTTGAAATTAAAGTGTTAGCTCTTGAAATCCCCGCAAAATTTCTGCTCCAGAAACTAATTTGAGGACCATCAGTGGCAGTTAGTGTATAGGTGTGCCATACCTGGTAAGAATATCCATCGGTCGAACTGGACCCTCCCGAGAGGTGATCATCTGAGGCAATGTTCAGGGCGATGAAGTTAGCGTTCCCGTTAAATCCTTCCCATCCAACCGGATCATAGGTGGCAATAAGGCCATTAAAAGCTTCCTCCGGGTTCTTGTAATAATTTGATTCAATTTGTGTTCCCCGGGGTGCAACTTCCAGGAAGTCTTTTGTGCATGAGCCTAAAAATTGAACGGCTATGACAATCAGTACAGCGGTTCTTAAATAAGTTGTTTTCATCTGATAATAATTTAAATACCAAAGTTTAAGCCGAATAAAAATGATTTTGACTGGGGATAAATCCCTTTATCGATACTGTACAGGTTTCCCCCAATCTCGGGATCATAACCGGTATATTTTGTAAGTGTGAGTAGGTTATTGGAACTGATATAGATACGTGCGCGTTGAATACCCATCTTTTGAAGTCTCGCTTTAGAGACTGTATATCCTACCTGCAAGGTCTTTATCCTGAAATAATCGCCTTTTTGCAAAAAGAAATTTGAAGGGTTGCTAAAGTTCTTATTCGGATCTTTAACACTTAATCGCGGATAGGTATTAGAGGTTCCGTCTCCGTTCCAGCGGCCGAGTGCATTAGTCTGCCAGTTAGTAGCAAAAATCTCAAATTTTCTTACCGCCTGGTAAATTTGGTTTCCGATAACGCCCTGCCCGAATGCCAGGAAGTCAAAGTTTTTAAATGATGCATTTAATGAAAGTCCATAGGACCAATCTGGTGTCGGATCACCAATAAAATCACGGTCGTCAACGGTTATTGTCCCATCGCCATTAATATCTTCCCATCGGAAATCACCGGGTTGAGCCAGGGGTTGCATTAACTCGCCTTTGGCGTTTTTATAATTGCTTATTTCGCCAGTGTTCTGGAATATGCCATTTGATTTATATCCGTAAAAGGAATCGATTGCATGGCCTACCGCAGTTCTGGTGATCGGAAAACTTACCGCAGCTATGCCCGTACCGCCTTCAAGGTATGCTTTATCCTGTCCGAGGTAAGTTACCCTGTTTCGTAGATAGGAAGCATTGCCATTCAACTCAATATTGAATTCATTGAAGCGCTTCTGATAGCCTAATTCAAGCTCCAGGCCTCGATTTTCCATGTCGGCCACGTTTCCGTATGCATTACCGGTTGCTCCTGCATAATTCGGAAAATCAACCACCTGCAAAATGCCTTTTGTTTTCTTGGTGTACCAGTCAAGCGTCAAATTAAAGTTCTCAAAGAGTGTAGCATCCAGTCCGATGTTCAGCTGGCTGGTTTGCTCCCACTTCAGATTAGGATTTGCAGGGGCATCAGGACTGTAACCTATTAACAGGTTGTCACCAAAGGTGTAATTCCGGTCTGTGCCTACTGTTGAAATATATCTGAAATCGCCCAGTACATCGTTCCCCGTAATTCCATAAGATCCTCTTAGTTTTAAGAAGTTTATTTTCTTATTCGGTTGCCAGAAATTCTCTCTTGTTACTACCCATCCAAGTGAACCAGAGGGGAAGTATCCAAACCGGTTATTCTGGCCAAAGCGTGATGATCCGTCTCTGCGGATTATGCCGGTAAACAGGTATTTCTCGTTGTAATTATAGGTAAGCCTGCTAAAAAGGGAGCTTACTCTATGGCTGATATTTTCTGAACCGTCGGCGATGCGGTCTGATGGCGACGTACCATAGTTCAAAGAAGCATCTTCAAAAGTGCTTACAGGGAGATTAAAATAAGTAACCTTGATTCCTGTATTATTATTATCAGAATAGGCTCCTTGTCCTAAAAGGATTTCAAAGTTATGTTCTTTGAGTGAACGTTGGTATGATAAAGTATTTTCAAGGTTCCAGTTGAATGCCTGGAAACGATTTCTTGAAAAGGAAGTTTGCGTGCTGTTTGCCGTAGGGGTCAGATAGTAGATTGGTGTAAAATTATCCCCTCCCCAAAAAGAGGCATTTACTCCAATAGTCGATCTGAACCTCAGGTATTTTAACGGTTGCAGATCTGTAAATACATTTCCTACCAGTTTATCTGCAAGGCTGAAATTACCATCATTAGTCCTGATGTTAGCCAGCGGGTTGGTGATGTTTTGTTGCACTGTTTGTGAAATTCCGTATGGGTTACCGTTTTTATCTCTGATAACTGGCTGGTTGCTGTAAGGTACAGTGGCTGCCATAGCTGGATCTGTAACGATTATTGGCGTAATAGGATCCAGGTTGATTGCAGATGCCAGAGGTCCGCTCACATTATTGTTAGCTGTAACACCATCGTCATTGCGAGTCCTGAGATAGCCGATGCTCTCCCCAATGGTGAACCATTTCTTAATCTTATGTGTTGAATTTAAGCGTACATTATAACGTTTGTAATTTGATATCTCCTTTGCTACGATACCATCCTGATCGAAAAAACCGAAGGAGGTAAAAAATGTCGACTTATCACTTCCTCCGCTAATGCTAAGCTCATGGTTTTGAATACCAGCATTACTGAAAATAACATCCTGCCAGTCGGTTCCCTGGCCGAAAGCTTCTGGATTAGCATAAGTTTTTGCTAATCCATCATTAAAAGCCTGCTCATTAATTAGCGTGGCGTACTGAGTGGCATTCAGCAGATCGAGCCTGTTCGCGGGGGTTTGCATTCCGAAATAAGAGTTATAATTCAATTTGATCGCACCCTCTTTTCCCTTTTTTGTGGTTACAAGGATAACCCCAGCCGACGATCTTGCACCATAAATGGCGGCAGAAGCCGCATCTTTAAGTACTTCAATGGATTCAATATCAGACGGGTTCAGATAATTGATTCCTATCGACACAACAATTCCGTCAACCACATATAATGGCTCACTTGCATTTCCATTCAAGGAGGTATTTCCGCGAATTCTGACGGTAGACTCGGCTCCGGGAATACCAGATGAATTTGCGATGGTAATCCCGGATGTTCTTCCCTGCAAAGCTTGTTCTAGTCTGGGAATTTGCTGATTTTCAAGTTCCGACCCTTTAACGCTTGAAATTGCTCCTGTTACTACACTCTTTTTCTGAGTTCCGTAACCTACTACAACCACCTCCTGCAGGCTTTGAGAATCTGTTTTTAGAACGATATTAATGGGGTTATAATCGTCAACACGGACTTCCTGTGTTTCAAAACCAAGAAAAGACACCACAAGTACAGCGTTTAGGGGAGCATCGATTTCAAACTCCCCGTTAATATTGGTTATTGTACCCTTCGTAGTCTCTTTTAATTTGATCGATACGCCTGGAAGTGGGAGGCCTTCACTATCTTTTACAATTCCGCGAATTATTTCCGCAGACTTGCTGGCGTGATCAGTTAAACTAATATCGGATCCTGCCGCCTTTGCATGACCAAGCATAAAAACAAGTGACAGACCTAAAAGCACTGATTTCAGCAGTCTCCGCTTGTATGCGAATGCGTATTTTAAGGACATTTTCATTTCCATAATATTTAGGTGTTAGGTTGTTTACTTAATGTCAGCAAGGGTTAATATTTCATACTTCTGATCAAGCCAAAAGCAATTTATTTAATGTTGTTGTAAAGAAGATTCATGTATACGTTTTGATTTTAGCAATCAAAGTTAACGGCGAACTTCAGGTAATCATTCCGAATTATTTTCCAAATTATATGGTATCTTAGCAAGATGACTATGAACGAACCTTTATTCCAGCACATATATCTCAAGGAAACGGAAACCTATAATTTGTTGAAAGTAGATCGTCCATACTTCATTGTGCCCTGGCATCTTCATCCGGAAATAGAGATAATGTCTATCACAGGAGGACAGGGAACACGCTTTGTAGGGGATAGTGTGGAGAATTTTAACGAAGGCGACCTGGTTATTGTCGGGTCGAATCTACCGCATTGCTGGAAAAGCGGGCCTAACCATTATGCAGAGGATGCAAAATGCCATGCGAAAGCGCATGTAATTTTATTCGGTGAAAATAGTTTTGGCGAGCAGTTTTTTAAACTATCCGAGTTAAGAGGGATCAAGGGTTTATTGGAACGGGCGAACCGGGGTGTTTGTATAACTGGCAAAACAAGCAAAATTGTCACTGATAAAATCGCCCGTGCCTATCAGGAAAAGGGTGTTGAGCGCTTTATTTCTTTCATTAATATCCTAAACATTCTTTCAAATACTACCGAATATCGTTTACTGGTTAGCACAGGTTACAGTACCAATCTCATCGATAGTGATATGCTCCGATTGAATAAAGTATTCGATTATTTAACTCTCAATTTTGCGAAACAGATACGTCTTGAAGAGGTTGCTTCACTGGCATGTATGTCTCCAACAGCTTTTTGCCGGTATTTTAAATCGCACACCAATAAATCTGTCATCCATTTTTTAAACGAGTTAAGGGTAGGACATGCGAATAAGCTGTTAATCGAAAGTAACGAGAACATTGGAAATATTCACTACGAATGCGGATTCAGGAATGCCTCTAATTTTTATGAGCAGTTTAGAAAAATTAGTTCTTGTTCGCCTTTAGAGTTTAGAAAGAGACATCAGGCAAAGGAGATATTTTTACCATAATATGGGATTGCGCCTTAGCCAAACTCGCTCAGTTTCTTTTGCACAAAGGTAATTTTAAGCTGATCGACGGAATTTTAATAACGGTTGACATTATGTGGCTAGATGTGCAGGATTTGCTTGTCGAAACATTAGTCTCCCTTAGGGATGATCTTAACCTTCACTTTCCGGTCACCATCTGCTGCATATAGAGCATTCTTTATTCCTCGCGATGTGGGTATGTAAATCACTGAATTATTTTGTAATTTTAGTCGTTTTACTGCACCTATAATAGTTTTACCGCATTTGGGAAGCTTTATTAAGCTTTGAGGAATATTCATATTTATTTTACTGCACTTTACTCTAATTTTATTTATATTACTTTTATTTATCTATACTTTATTATTTTTACTGCAATCGTAAAACCTTTACTGCAAATGCATGGCAAATCAACCGGCCGGAAGCCTTTGGCTTAAACAAGAGTTAGGCCTCAATCATTATCGAATTACCCACCGATCCTATATTGGGCCACGTGACAAAATGGAAATGGCGCTGGAAGGTGGCATTGAGCAGGTCTATGGTCCTAAATATGCACCTGCACGAAATAGCACCTTTGAGCATATTGAATTTCTGCTGAAGTATGATGACCTCAGCCTGGATTTCCTTTTGGCAGTTTTTGAACGGATCGATGAAGGTGAACTGGTTGCCTTTATCGCCAAACGTCCAAGCGGTCGTTATGGTCGAAAGATAGGCTTCTTGTATGAATGGTTAACAGGGAAGACTCTTGATCTGGATTTTGAGCCGGGTGGAAATTATATCGATCTGCTGGACGAAGAAAGTTATATTACCGGTAACACTGTGAAGAACAGCCGCTGGCGGATCAATGATAACCTGTTAGGAGTACCAACTTTTTGCCCAATGGTGCGCAAGACTTCTGCGATGAAGGAAATGCTGGCTACTGACCTCAAAGGGCAAATAAACGAGTTGAAAGAAGAATATTCCCCCGAAATATTTAACCGGGCTACACAATATCTTTACCGAAAAGAAACGAGATCATCTTACGAAATTGAAAGTGAAAAACCGTCTCTGGACCGGATGAACCGTTTTATTGCCATCTTGCACCAGGCAGGTGCACAACCTGCAGCAGAAGTACTGAACGAACACAACCTGACTGTGTTACAAAATGCTATAGTTGACCCGCGATACGCCCAGCCGGGATACCGTGATTTTCAGAATTATATCGGCCAGACTAATTACCGTAGGGAAGAGGTTTATCACTATATCTGCCCACCACCCGATATGGTACGGACTATGATGGAGGGTCTGGTAGCTGTGGAACACAAGACAGCGGGTGGCCCCGCTGTAGTTCGGGCGGCTATGATCGCGTTTGGATTCGTATTTATTCACCCTTTTTTGGATGGCAATGGCCGTATTCATCGCTTCCTAATTCATGATATGCTGACGAGGGATGGCTTGGCAGAACAGGGTCTGATCATTCCGGTATCAGCACACATGCTTAACAATATGGAGCATTATGATGCCGCACTGGAAGATTTCTCGAAACCTTTGATGCAGCGAATCTCATTTAACACTGGTGCTAAGAGGGAGTTGATGGTAACGAATCCGCAAGAGGTGGGTGCTTATTTCCGGTATCCTGACTTAACTCTGCAAAGTACCTATCTTGCGCAGACCATACAATCCACTATTCGACATGATCTGTCCGATGAACTTTTTTTTCTGGAAAGATATGACGAATTGAAAGGAGATCTGAAAAATCTCATCGATATGCCGGATAGGAAATTAAATGAAGTGATTATTTTCCTTCATCAGAACAAGGGTATCTTTCCGAACCGGCGCAAAAGAAATTTTCCGGAGATTACAGAGGGCGAGTTCGAGGTCATGCAAAATATCTATAGTGATGTATTCGCTAAAGATTAATGCCCTGTAAGAACTGCCAATTGGGAGTAGCTGTATTCTTTAAATCTAAATATTTGCATTTTTGTTAAGCATACATATTCAATTGCCTTGCCTAAAATCCCCTCCACATCGGAAAACTCCATGAGGTTTATAGGCATACCCGAAAGCTCGCTTCAAGGATAGCATTCTATTTTCGGCTTCTAATTTAATTGTCCTATAGTCAGGGCCATCGATAGCAAAGATCTGGAGTTACAGCTACATGTGCGAGGCCAATTTGCCAGCGGACGATCAACAGGCCATAGTCGTCCTGGTCAATAAATCACATGGCTTTAATAGTTTTAAGCCTGGTATCTTTAAATTTACAATTTGGTTTCATGGATTTTAAACTGAACGATATTGTTTTGATAACTTGCAGCTGTATCTACATAGGGTGAGAACGGAGTTTGCTATGAATTACTCAGCATAGTTCCATATAGATTTCGTTGTAACCCTTAATTAAAAATATCCGGCTGTAGCACTAAACATATAAATATGAAAATCAAGTCATCTATTCTGTCATTACTATTGTTATCGCTGTTAAGCTCTTCAATTGCCCAAACCGTCAATGAGCTTGAAAAAAAGAGGGTGATGCTTCCTAACGGCTGGTCATTAACACCGGCAGGAAAAAACATCCCTATTGGTGAATTACCCCTAAACCTGGTGGTTAGTCATAACAAAAAGTACCTGGCCATCACAAATAATGGTCAAAGCACGCACACCATCGATCTGATTGACGTGCAAACCGAGAAAAGAATTGACAGCATTATTATTGCAAAAGCGTGGTACGGGCTGGCTTTCAGCAGGGATGACCAGTTTATATATGCATCAGGTGGCCATGATAACCAGGTTAACAAATATTCGATCAAAAATAATAAGCTTCAATTGATTGATTCCTATGTGCTGGGAAAGCCATGGCCGGAAAAAATAGGAACTGCTGGTTTAGATATCGAAGAAACTGTTCATAACAAGCTATTTGTAGTGACTAAAGAGGCCGGTAGCCTGTATGTATTTGATCTGAAAACCCGGGCAATAAGTAAGATCATTAAACTAGGTGCCGAGGCATACAGTTGTAAAGTTTCTAACGACAGAAAAACACTCTACATCAGTTTGTGGGGAGATAAAAAGATCCTCTTATATGATATTGCATCTGAGAAGCTGGTAAAGGAAATTCCAGTTGGTAACCACCCTAATGAGATGTACCTGACCAAAAGCGGGAAATTTCTGTATGTGGCCAACGCCGATGACAATTCTGTATCTGTAATCAATACTGCTACCCATACCGTTGTTGAAACCTTGAATGCAGCTCTTTACCCTCAGTCGCCAAGCGGATCCACTACCAATGGTCTTGCCTTAAGCGAAGATGAAAAAACGCTTTATATTGCCAATGCCGACAATAATTGCCTGGCGGTATTTGATGTATCTGTTACTTCAAAAAGTAAGTCAAAGGGTTTTATACCAGTTGGGTGGTACCCTACTAACGTTAAAGTGATTGGGAAAAAGATATTTGTAACCAATGGCAAAGGTTTAACATCCTATGCTAATCCCCGGGGACCAGAGCCTAGTAACAGGCAGCAGCTTGTTATTAGCCATCAGGGGGATAGTACAAAACCTGGCAGGGTTCAATACATAGGATCTTTATTTCGAGGTTCCCTGAGTATTATTAATGAGCCTGCAGCTCCTCAGCTTTCGGTGTATTCTCAGGCAGTATACAAAAACACCCCCTATTCCAAAGATAAAGAGTTAACGACTGAGGGAGAACCTGGAAATCCTGTTCCTATGAAAGTAGGGGACAAATCGCCGATAAAACACGTATTTTATATTATTAAAGAAAATAGGACTTACGACCAGGTTCTGAGTGATATGCCCGGCGGCAATGGAGATACCTCGCTCTTACTGTTTGGCGAAAAAATCACGCCTAACCAGCATAAGTTCGCCAGGGATTACGTGCTGCTTGATAATTTTTATGTAGATGCAGAGGTTAGTGCAGATGGACACAACTGGAGTATGGGTGCTTATGCAAATGATTATGTTGAGAAAAACTGGCCAGCATCTTATGGGGCAAAAGGCGGCACGCATGGCACCTCAGGAACGCTGAAGATCGGGAATAATAAAGATGGCTTTATCTGGGACCTTTGTGCCAAACACAATGTATCTTATCGTTCATACGGAGAGTTTGTATCTGATGATTTCGGATTAAAACCACGCCTTGAATCGCTGAAAGGCCATTCAGCCAGGTTTACACCCTATGGTCTTGGGGTACGGGATACTGCTCGCTTTTATCAATGGAAGAATGATTTCGATTCCTTAGTTGCCGCTAAAGCCGTTCCGCAATTTTCTACCATCAGGTTGGGAAATAACCATACCGAAGGTATGCGGGCAGGCAGACCAACACCATTTGCCCATGTTGCGGATAACGACCTGGCCGTTGGATTGCTTATCGAACATTTAAGCAATAGCCCGGTTTGGAATGAAAGTGTTGTATTTATTTTAGAGGATGACGCCCAAAACGGACCGGACCACGTGGATGCTCACCGAAGCCCTGCTTTTGTTATCGGGCCATTTGTCAAAAGAAAGTATATAGACCATACCATGTATACCACTTCCGGAATGTTGAGAACGATGGAACTGATCTTAGGTTTACCGCCAATGACTCAATATGACGCAGCTGCAACGCCTATGTGGAGATTATTTACAGCCAAGCCGGATTTCACATCGTTTAAGCACTTACCTATTAACGTTAATCTGAATGATAAGAATCCAGCAAATACCAGGATGGGTATCTTATCAGAAAAATTCAACTGGAATAAAGAAGATGCAGTGCCAGACCTTATATTCAACGAGATTTTATGGCAGGGCATCAAGGGTACAGCCGCACCCTCTCCGGTACGCGCTGCATTTTTGAACACGAATAATAAAGGGGATGAGAAATAATTTTTCTTAAATGGTGTTGATCTTCAATCCAGGCCACAGCGGTTATTTCAAATGCCGCCCGCTCCAATTTTTGTGTTCATTAGATAGAGATGTATAATATATGCGCTAAGACGTGCAATAATCAACAACGTAAGGTATTGGGGTTGATAATGTATAGGGAATAAGCAGCCTATAATGGGATACGAAAAATCTACCGCTGAACTGAAAAAAAGAAACCATTTTACATCAAAAAAATAAGTAATTGCCTGCAAATGAGTATTGACATTGTTTTATTTGATATGTCATAATTGCTATATTTGAATTAAAATATTTGTAGCTATAGCTATTTAACTTGTTTCTGAAATCCGCGATAATTTAAGTTACACAAGGGAAAATAGACTGTATGCCTACGCTACGCGTGGGCTTCAGTTTATCTTGTGTAACGGGTTCTTCGCGGAACCTCAGAGACAGGTCTCCTGGATGTCCCACGCTATTTTTATGGTTCACTAAAAACAAAAAGCCTCCCGGAGGAGGCCTTTCAGATACAGCTTGTTTAATTACCACGCCTGGGGATAATATTTGTAACAGTTGTGGTAATGATCACAGTTGAGTCCGAAAACGGACCTTGCTGAAACCTGGTTTTACCGAATGTAAAGCAATCTTGCTTTTTCAGTAATGACGTTTTTGCTTTTCGTGCTTTCATAAATTCTGTATTTGAATATAAAGTAGCGCTCTCTGCTCATTCAACCTAATCTTTTACATCAACACATTTAACTGCTTGATAAAACCGGTTCTATGCGTGATCTGATTGCAATAAATACATGAAAGAAATTTCAAGAATATACTATCACATCATTGCATGGGCGCTATTTATAACCTATGAAGTATCCTTGTCGGCAGCCATCAGGGGATCTCACAACCATTTTTCAGATTATCTGCTGCACTACCTCCTTTATATCCTGCTTTTCTACGTACACTGTTACCTCGTTTTGAAAAATGCAGCGCTTAACAAATTGATTGGTTACGGCAAGCTGTTGGTCTATATATGCCTGGAGCTGACGGCTTACTACCTGGCGAACGTCCTGATCAATGATTACTTAGCCTCTTCAGGTTATCCGGTCAATGTGATCGATACCTCTTCTGAATTATTTCACCTGGCAACCTTTTACCGTTTTATTTATATAGCCGGTCTGAGCACTGCCTTCTGGATAGCGGTCAATCTATTGAAAAGCCAAGAACGGAACCTGGAATTTGTTACTGAGACACTCATCCATGAAAAAGAAAAAGAAAGCTTGCGCACTGAACTCGTAAGCTCAGAGCTCTCATTCCTGCGATCACAGATTAACCCTCATCTTCTGTTTAATTCCCTGAATTCTATCTATAACCGTGTTCGTAAGAAAGACGCGATCAGCGCCAAACACTTGTTGGCCCTCGCCGAGCTGATGCATTATTCGATCAGGTCAAACGGCCCCCGGGATAAAGTCCTGGTTACCTCTGAGCTGGAACATATTGAAAATTATATAGAGCTCCAGCAGATGCGCTTCTCCAATGAAATTATATGCAAGCGAAATCATGAGGATATTGAACTGACGATCATTCCATTTCTATTGATCACGCTCATTGAAAATATATTTCAGCACGGTGAGCTGAAAGCTGCGCTCCAGCCGCCTTTGATTAGCTTTTCCACATGTGATGGAACGCTTGAGATGACAACCCGTAACCAGATCAGGACAGATCGTATTCCCGGTCACGGACTCGGGCTGTACAATACCGCTAAGCGGCTAACCCTTCACTACCCGGGAAGTCACTCGTTTCACTACTCCTCCGATCAGAATATCTTTAATCTAAAACTCATTATTAAACTCAGGTAAATATGTCAGAATACAACTGCTATATAGTTGATGACGAAGTCGATTCAATTGAAATTCTCCGCGATTATATCAATCAAACGCCCGACCTCAGGCTCATACATTCCACCACGGATCCAAGGGATATTTTTTCTGTAATTTCACAGCATAATCATCCCAAGATCACTTTCCTGGACATTGAAATGCCTGGCATTACCGGGCTTGAACTAGCCGGACTGATCGGTTCCTATACTGCAGTAATTTTCATCACATCCCACAGTGAGCATGCTGTTGAGGCTTTTGAAAAAGACGCCTATGATTTTTTGATTAAACCTGTCTCCTATTCCCGCTTTCTGCAAGCTGTTGTAAAGGTTCAAAGAAGAATTCAAAACAATCCTGTCAACAATCCCGCCGAAGACAACTACTTTTTTATTCGTGGAAATAAACAAGGTCAGCTTATTAAGATATATTTCCATGAGATACTATATATTGAATCGCTTCAGAATTACGTGAAATTATATACAGGGCAAAACATGCATATAACCTATCTGACCCTGAAAGAAATTGAATTCAAGTTAAACAGGGCCAACTTTCTCAAAATCCATAGGAGTTACGTAGTTAACCTGGACCGGATTGGTGGCCTGATCAATAACGAGCTAAGTATGGAAAATAATGCTGTAATACCTGTTGGAGCCGTTTATCGCCAGAATCTACTACTACGTTTAAGAAACAAAACTCTAACGACGGACCGAAAAAGAGATTAATAATTAATTAGCGACCGGATTAACTTTTCAAGGAAATAATAGGTTTTTGTCTCCTGAAACGGCTGATCATGTAAAAAATGCCTGTTCAGGTGCATATGATTAAGATCAGCAACTATGTTTATTTTCTTGCCGTGTTCAAGCGGCCTCACAACCTCAGCCAGTTCAGAAATATAACGGGCCTCGATCTGGGAAAGCTTTGCATGGTCTTTCAGAAAATCCCTTAAAGCATTTTGAACTTGCCTGAATTCCTTATCAAAGGCTATCTTATGCTGCTTCGTTAAATTACTTGTAAAGGATATTGCAAAGTCCCCTATTTCCCTGTATATCCACCCAACACTTTTGCATACGATCAGGACGTGCCGTATTGCAGCAAACAGGCTATAATTATCTTCAGATCGGCTCGCAGTTGAATTGGCAAGATCGCAACGCATCCATTCACTGCTTAGCATAAACAGGTTTTCTGCGGCCCCGATGCCTATTCCCGAATACCTTTCAGACTCCTTTTCGTAGGTAGACATTTCAAGTTTTTTTACATTCGGCAATTCGGACAAGCTCTTTTGCCATTTCCGGTATGTTTTCAGCAAATAAGCTGCTCTGCCTGCCACCTGTCTCATCCGGAGCCGCAAATGAAAATCATCATCCGAATAACTAATGAAAAACCATGACGATATATTGCCATCACGCAAGTTATCTGTAATAAAAGGATAGACGTAATCCAGCAAAAGCTCCTTATACCCAACCGGATGAAGGTATATTTTTAAGTAAAGCCATTCATCGAAAGGGAATAACCGGGACTTCTCCTTTACGGCAGTTACGGATGGAGGCTCCTGTGAAAGTATCGGCACATAGGATGGATCATTATTTATAAGAAAGGCAATACATTCATGAGTGTAAGAATTACCCGCGGTATCTTTTACAAGA
The DNA here is from genome assembly GCA_037719315.1 of Daejeonella sp. Lineage (GTDB taxonomy): Bacteria > Bacteroidota > Bacteroidia > Sphingobacteriales > Sphingobacteriaceae > Daejeonella. The sequence continues at coordinate 3,285 of JBBJNR010000020.1, read as the reverse complement.
GTTTCCTGGCTCTTAAAATATTCCCGGAAGGTAATAATCCCTGATTTCGGGATTGTTTTCAATAATAAAATTACATCCTGCTTATTAGCCAGATGTATATGTAACAGGTGATCATGTTCTTCGAAACAAAACTCATCGGGTAAGCCGATGCCTGATGCAAATATCAGAAATGCCTCATATTGAGAATCCTGGCTTCCTCCCGTAAGACCGGCAAGCGTTTTGCCTTCCACGTGCCAGGAGGCAGCTTCAAGTATCACCTGTTTATAAGATATTCTCGGATACGCAGGCAAGCCCGGAAACAAGTTAGCCATGCTAAAGTCAAAATTCATGTCTGACCCCTCATATTGCAAGTCGCATAAGAACCTGAAGACTGGGAAGGAACTGTTTTGATAGTTATAAGCGCTGCTAAATCTAGGGATAACCATTTTGTCCAACCGGCCTGAACGCAGTATCAACTTGCCATCTGCCATAGAAACAAAAAGGTCCTTCAGTTCAATCACGAATTCATCCCCTACCTCCCTGTTTTCAAAAAACGGGATCTGGTAGTCATAAACCATTGTCCTTCGGTTTACACTATACGTTTTCGGGCTGTCCTGGTGAGTGATTTCGGCAAATATGACGCCTGGGTTAATCGAAGTCTCCCTCTCAGCTATTTCCTTCGCCACGCCCAGGATTTCCGGATCTAAAGCTGTAAAACGGCCTATGAGGTTCAGCCCGCTAACGCCGCCTGCACCTTTAATATACATTCCGTCATCAAGCAGCGAAAAAATCACCGCAACACCCGGAGGAGATATACCCTTTAGTGAGGTGTCCAGTCCGCCGAGATCTGTGGCAGCTAAATCTATTGTCTGTATGCCAGTACCAGCATTTGAGGTCCATTTACCCAGTAAAAGTTCATGGACGGGCGTCCAGGACATGCTGCTTTTACTCTTTACGGCCCTCTCCCTGTTGTCTTCCCTGCTCAAGCCTGCGTAATCTACGCCCATCTCGGGGTCGAGAGCGTGTAATAGTGATACTTCTTTCCGGTCAAACAGGATGCTAAATCTCTCTTTAAAATCCACTAATGCCGGTGACCGGTACTGACTGCTTAACTTTGCCAGACAGCTTAGTCCCTCACGAAGCTGCAGTTCTGCTTTTCCGGATATCGAGCCGCATGCTGAGCTTTTGCAATAGGAATGATAAGCTGATCCGGGCAGCTTCATTTTCACCGCGCCTAAAAGAGACGGAAAGGTATTAGCCTTTAAACCTGATTGCGGAATAATGATCTGGAGTAGCAGCAGCTCTGTTATATAACTGCTTAGATCTTTTTTATCAATACCACTTGTTTTCAGAATTTCCACCAGCGTTGCCCTGTTCAATACCCTCCTGCACGCAAGGAGGCGTCTGACCAACCCGGTGTCAAAGATCTCCGTGATAGAGAAGACGTATCCCTCCTCTTTTTCGTCTTTTAGTATAATTCTGTAATCAAAACCGTAACGATAAAGAAAGGGATTTACGCAGTACAACCGTTTTCTGGCAGTTCTTTTATCTTTTCCATATAACCGGCATTTTTCATACACCATTGTTTGAAATGAATTTGAGGGAACCAGGATGTGATTTACGCTTGTTTCAATCACAGGAATAACACATATCCCGGCAAATGACCCAAAAGGAGTTGCCCTATAGCACATACGTTTGTGGTAACGGGACAGCGTATTTCTAATTTTTTCGCTGCACTTGTCTAACTGAAAATCTATGCGCATTAACTCACCGTAGAGCGTATCGCTGGCCAGGTAGAGGGCCTCCTGAAAAACCTGATCAAGCAACATTTCCTGCAACCCGCACCTTGATTTGTTTACCGGAAATCGCGGAATCCGGAGGATCATACGAGAAATGAAATCGTAGTTCTTCATGACATCCTAATGTACTCAGGGTGTCTTGTGCAAGCTTATCCAATCCAGTTTTATACTTAACGTTCATCACGCAATACCCCACGTTGGTGTAAATAATTTTTTACATGTCTGAATAAACAGGAAATTAATATAAGTGCAGGTACCGGCAGATCGTCTTATTCCGGCCTGGTTCTCCTAGCAGCTCTCCAACTCAATGAAATTGAACTGTTTCCTATGTGCTCTTATCGTTCCCATCAGCAATCCTTGCTTCGAATGCTTAAGATGCTTGAAAAAGGCAGGTTATTGTCGCGCAGACAGGCAACTCAACTCTTCGGATGCACGGAAGGCACGATCACAGCATGGTTAAATGAACTGAGAGAAGATGGCTATAACGTTCATTATTCCCGTTCCCTGCAGAAATATGTCCTTCAAAAAAAAGAGACTGATGGAAAAAAGTAAAAGACGGTTTTTTAACGCTTTGATATTTTTTCTTTACATCATCCAATATCTCCAGACAGTGAACAGAACATCCATTATATCCATCATAGCAGCAATTCTGGTTACTCTTTGGATTTATGCTTCAGTGAGCAAACTTCTTGATATGGAGAATAGTCGCAGGGAGATGCTAAACCAGGTATTTTCAAACGACATAGCAAGAATGCTGACCTGGATTGTTCCGGCCGCTGAGCTTACAACCAGCGCCCTGTTACTATTCACAAAAACAAAAATCATGGGGTTTTATGCATCGGCTTTCCTGCTTCTCAGCTTTACGGTATACATCGTTCTCGTTATGAGTAATGTCTTTGGCCGTATTCCATGCAGCTGCGGCGGCATCCTTGAAAAAATGAGCTGGGGGCAGCATCTGGCTTTTAATATTTTTTTTATTGGGATAACATTCATTGCAATCATACTCTCGCGGAAGCATACTGCCTTTGCAAAAGAAATTTTCATCAATAGGAAAGGAGGTGACCGGCAAACATGATCAAATGGAAGAAATGTAAAGCCGGGAGGCCCAGGCATTTCATAATGCTCTCAGAATTTATTAATATAAACTAAAAATAAAAATCATGAAAAAAATGAATAATGGAGTAGCAGCCCTTTTACTAGGTGTTACACTCGCAATTACAGGTAGTGCGTTTAAGCCCGTCGTAGAAAGTGAATGGGGTTTTGATCAGACGACACAGCAGTATTATGATGTTAATAATTTGCCTTCGGGCAGTTCATATAGTTGTGAACTGTCTGAGGAAGTTTGTACCAAAATCTATGACGGAGATCCTAATATGGGAGGAACTTTTGTTAGAAGTGAAAAAGAGTATGGTACTTTTAGATTGGTACAGTAATAAAATAAAAGGAGGCTCCGGCCCAGTCATGGTCGGAAGATTTTTCTTCCGACTTTTTTTGTTTTTAAACACGC
>JBBJNR010000019.1:0-43700 GCA_037719315.1 Daejeonella sp. | reverse complement strand
TTATTATTTTTTATCCTCTATTTTTGATTATGTTAACCCTTGATTCGCATTATTAATTATGAAATACATTTTAGGTTTTCTATTAATTCTATCAGTTCATTTTTCTTCCCTGGGTCAGATAAGTAAAATGGCCCCTACGCCGCCAATGGGCTGGAGCAACTGGAACTATTTTGGTAAAGAAGCTATTAATGAAAAGATGATAAAGGAATGTATTGATTCAATTGTTTCTTCGGGCCTGAAGGACGCCGGTTATGGGTTTGTTATTCTTGACGGCGGCTGGCGTGATACCAAACTTGGGCCTAACGGTGAGTTACTTGCACATCCGGTTCGATTTCCGGGAGGCATAAAAGCAATGGCTGACTATGCACATTCAAAAGGACTAAAATTTGGGCTCCATACTGTTCCGGGAACTCATGATTGCGGAGGCGATCCTGTAGGAGGCTGGGGACATGAGGAGGTACAGTTTCAACAATTCGTAGATTGGGGAGTAGATATTATAAAACTGGATAAATGCCGGTTTTCTTTTGATAAAAACCCGTCCTATAGCCGTAATGATCCGCGATGGAGAGCAGGCTGGGATCCAAAACTTAACAATCTTGAAAAAGCTTTTACCAAATGGAACTCACTAATCAACAATAGCGGGAAAAAGATTTTATTCATGGCGTATGCTTATCAGTTTGTTGACTGGTACCCAAGATTGGCCAATACAGGCAGAACAACGGGTGATATTAAGTCTAAACAATCCGGAGGTGCCATTTTCGACACTCCATCCGTAAGAAGCATTATGTCTATTGCAACAAAAAACAATAAGAGCTCAAAATTTGCTCATCCGGGTTATTGGAACGATGCCGATATGCTTGTTACCGGGAATCAGGGCCTAACCAACGAGGAGCAAAAAGCACATTTTGCGTTGTGGTGTATCATGAGTTCGCAATTAACCTTAGGTAACGATCCGCGAATTATGACAGATGAGGAAAAGAAGATCATCCTAAATAAACAAGCCATCGCGATTAACCAGGATCCAACAGAACAGGGTAAAAGAATAAAAGTTGACGGAAAAGGTGAGGTTTGGGCAAAGAAATTAAAAAATGGGAATTATGCGGTATTACTTTTGAACAGGGATTCGGCTGCGGTTAAAGAAGTTAAACTGAACTGGACAGACTTAGGGCTAAGCGGAAAACAATCAATAACCGATATTTATGCAAGGCAGAAATTAGGAAAATTTGATAATAGCTTTTCAAAATCATTGCAGCCGCATTCATCTATTTTTCTTGAGGTAAGCAAATAATTACATGTTATTTTTTTCGCTTTGGAATAACTATTAAAAGATCATGACATGTTTTAAAAAGACTGCCAAGCTTAAATCCGCAAGTTTTAGTATTTGCTATAATCTTTTAACCAGAGATTAACTAGTCGACCCTTAAATACTATATAACAATTTGATTATCAACATTTTGTTAGTAAATATTAGCGTTTAAATCTGCAAGTTTTGATTAAATTAGCTTCATAAGCTTGCAGATTTTTATGCTATCAAAACCTGAAAACACCACCCAGTTAAGTTTTCTTCAACCTGGCTTGAGTGAGCAGTTATCCCTTAAACACCCGTTTTATATATTAGCCGGCCAGATCAACTGGCAGCTCTTTGAGGATTCTTTTAAAAAGCATTACCGGAAAGATTTCGGTCGTCCGGCTAAACCCATCCGTTTGATGGTTGCTTTGCTGATATTGAAGCATATCCGTAACCTGAGTGATGAGAGTGTGGTGGAACAATGGTCTGAGAATTCCTATTACCAGTACTTCAGCGGGGAGCGCTATTTTACGCCGGCTCCGCCCTGTGAAGCATCTGAGTTGGTACACTTCCGTCACCGCATTGGGGAGGAAGGAATTGAACTTATTCTGAAGGAAAGTATCCGGGTGAACGGTAAGGACGGAAAGGAAGATAAGGGAAGCGTGGATACGACGGTTCAGGAAAAGAACATTACTTACCCTACCGACAGTAAGCTGCACCGCAAAATAATCACCAAATGTATGGCTATCGCTGAGAAGGAGAACCTGGAACTACGCCAGAGCTATACCCGCACACTAAAGAAGCTGGGAATAGACCAGCGGTTCAGGAACCATCCTAAGAACAGGAAGAAGGCTTACAAAGCAGACCGTAAGGTAAAGACCATTGCAGGAAGGCTGGTCCGTGAGCTGGAGCGTAAACTTTTGCCGGGCTGTTATGCATTGGACCTGGCTCTGTTCAACCAAGTGCTGGCACAGAAGAAACAGGAAGCAACAAGATCTACAGCTTACATGAGCCGGAGGTACAGTGTATCAGTAAAGGCAAAGAACACAAGAAATATGAGTTTGGAAGCAAAGTATCCATCACTGTGACCCAGGACAGTGGTGTAATCATCGGGGCGCTGAACTTCAGTAAGAATATCTACGATGGTCATACCCTGGAAGCGGCCATAGAACAGCAACAGCGTCTGAGTGGCCATGTGCTCAAAGAGGTATTTGTGGATCGGGGCTATCGCGGGATAAAAGAAGTTAAAGGGACAGTTGTACATTCACCTAAAACATTCAGCAAAAAAATTACCCTGTACCGGCAGCGGCAACTCCGTAAGGGCTTTAGCCGAAGAGCAGCAATAGAACCTAAGATCGGCCACCTGAAAAAGGATCACCGCTTAAACCGGAACTATTATAAAGGAATTACAGGGGATAATATCAATGTGATCCTGGCTGCTGCTGCAATAAACTTCAAACGGATGATGAATATCTGGAAACACCATTTTTTGGCTCCTTTTTTTCAGCTCATTCAAATTATCAGCCTAACCCTATCACCCCGAAAAATATATTATTCTTTGATCTATTGACTTTTTAAGGCTCGACTAACTAATTTTAATCTTTAAAACGAAATCTACTTATATGATAAATCCATCAATATTTAAAGCTTATTTTCTTACGATGATCTGTATTTTGGGTCTGTTCCTAAGCTGTTTTTCTCAAAATAAAGACAATGGCAAGAAACCTAATATACTTTTTTGCATAGCCGATGATGCATCATACCAGCACATGAGCGCATACGGTTTAAATGACTGGGTTAAAACTCCGGCGTTTGACAGGGTTGCCAAAGAAGGCCTGTTATTTACCAGGGCTTATACTCCTAACGCAAAATGCTCGCCGTCGCGGGCGATTATATTAACCGGTAGAAATTCATGGCAACTGGAAGATGCGGCAAATCACAACTCCTATTTTCCTGCAAAGTTTACCACGTTTACAGATGCCCTGAAAGAAAATAATTATTTTGTTGGGTTTACAGGAAAAGGCTGGGGCCCAGGTGACCCGGGGAAAATTAATGGAAAATCCAGAATGCTCACCGGAAAAGAATATAGCAAGTTAAAGTTAGCTACTCCTACAAAGACGATTTCCCCCATCGATTATGCCGCAAATTTTGAGCAATTTTTAAAAGATAAACCCAAAGATCAGTCATTCTGCTTTTGGTTTGGTTCTCATGAACCTCACAGAGGCTATGAATATGGTTCTGGTTTATCAAAGGGGAATAAACAATTATCAGATATTGATAAAGTACCGCCATTTTGGATAGATAATGAGCGGGTGAGAACTGATATGCTTGATTACGCTTACGAGGTGGAGTATTTTGATCAGAACTTAAAAAGAATATTAGATGTTCTGGGAAAGTCGGGCGAATTAGAAAACACAATTGTTGTAGTTACATCAGATAATGGAATGCCCTTCCCGCGTGTAAAAGGACATGTGTATGCGCATGATAATCATCTGCCACTTGCTATTATGTGGAAAGGCCATATTCAGGATCCCGGCAGAAAAATAACAGATTTTATAAGTTTCGCAGATTTTGCGCCTACCTTTCTGGCTTTGGCTGGTGTAAATCCCTCAAAGGTAAATATGCAGCCTATACAAGGTAAATCAATTCTCCCAATTATTAATTCTAAATCCGGGAGTCAAATAGACCAGAAAAATGACCATGTATTGTTAGGGCGTGAACGTGCGGGTGTAGGCCGCCCTCACGATGAAGGTTATCCTGTAAGAGCAATTGTGAAAGGAGATTTTTTTTATTCGGTTAATTATGAACCGGGCAGATGGCCGTCAGGAAACCCTGAAACAGGTTACCTGGATACAGACAGCAGCCCGACAAAAACAGCATTACTGGCAGCAAATAGAAAAGGCGAACATAAAGATCTATGGCAACTGTCTTTTGGTAAAAAAGATGAAGAAGAATTGTATAACATCGAAAAAGATCCATATTCAATAAAAAACCTGGCAAATGATCCGGCTTATGCCTCAGTTAAAAATAAGCTTAGAGCGCAGATGGAACAGGAATTAAAATCGCAGCAAGACCCGAGGATGTTTGGAAAGGGCGATATTTTTGACAGGTATCCACTTTCCAAATCGGATGTAAAAGATTATTATGAGAGATATATGAAAGGCGAAAAAATGAGAATTCGCTCAAAGGGCGATATTGATTAAGCAGATATTAAATGATCTCTTTAAACTTATACAAACAAGGTAGCACCAAGACACCTTTATCTGGGGATACTTAGCGTCCTATTTCTACATAGAACGCCTTACTCCTTTGTTGTTTGATCAATAGGGGGCTTACCTTGTAAATCCAAAGTATAAAATAGGTTATTGACTGCTTTTACAGGATATTTTTAGACATTAGATTTTAATGAGCGAATCTGATAACGAGCAAATGGGCTCGAAATAGATTGAAAACTTGTCTTGATTCTTGGTTCCTGGCTTTTGTCTTTAATTAATAGATCTCAAGATCCTCTCCCACCTCACTTTATTCAATCCAGATTCTTTACTATCCGTGCTCATCCAGGTGATCATGGCCTTTCCCACAATATGATCCTCGGGCACAAATCCCCAGAAACGGGAATCTTCTGAATTATGACGATTATCTCCCATCATCCAGTAATAATCCATTTTAAACATGTAGCGGTCTGCTTTTTTGCCATTTATGAAAATCCCATTGCCCGAGCGGGTGACTTTGTTACCCTCATACACCTCAATAGCCTTCCCGTATAAGGCCATTGTTGAATCATTCAGGGCTACTGTCCATCCCCTGGCCGGGATTTTTAACGGTCCGAAATTATCCTCATTCCATTTCCAGAGCTCATTTTGAGGAAATATCCCAGGGTTAGACTGGCCCTTTGGCGAGATTATTTCAGTAATTGATCTTATATTCTGACGGTTCCTGAAATCTGAATAGCTTTGATGATGGTATGATCATCACATAATCATTCAGGTTAAGCTGCTGATATATTTCGATTTTCAAATCCTTGAGCAATTCCGGATTAAGGCCATTGCCATCCGTACTCACCAGGTAGGAGGTTTGTGTTCCCGGAGTGTCTTTAAACAACTTGCGGTTAACATAAACTTTTGAATTGATAATGGATACAATATCTCCCGGTGTCCCCAGGCATCTTTTAATATAATGGATCCGCATATCAACCGGGTTATTGCCCGCATCCGGAGGATAATTAAACACAACTACATCCCCTATTTTTATCTGCGATAAGCCAGGAAGTCTGAAATAAGGCAGTTGAATCCCATCCCAGTATGTTTTAATTTTACTGCGCCCTATTCGCGACTCCAGAAAAGGAATAGAAACGGGTGTAATTGGCATCCGCGGTCCGTATGCAAGCTTGCTCACAAATAAATAATCCCCGGTCAGAAGGGTGCCTTCCATAGACCCTGTTGGAATAGCATAGGCAGAAAACAATAGGCCTCTGATAAGGGTGGCGGCAACTACAGCAAAAACCAGCGCATCAAGCCATTCTCTTGGTTTACTTTTTGCAGGTTTTACAACTGCCTGCTTAATTCTAGGCACATCTGTTTTGCGGGGAAAAAAAAGTAGTCTCATAAGAAATTTATCATGGTCAAACATTTAGACTTTGATAGATAAGGTTTGTTACAAAAATCGAATTAAGGCCGCAGCGGTTCGCTGGTGACAAACCCAGGATCCGAGCTTTCCCTCTCGGGCCGGAAACGGACGCTCAGAAAGGGGCTAACAGTACGAACTTTAATGCGGGAAGGCCCCAAACCGAAAATTATTTCCCGTGTTGTACAATAGCAATCAGCGAAATGAAAACCCCACTTTTAAAATTTACTCCAGCCAGCATTTACTGTCCTTCGGCAGACATTCATATCGACCCCTGGAAGCCGGTGGATCGCGCCATCATCACACATGCCCACAGCGACCATGCTAAAGCCGGCTGCAAACATTACCTCGCCCATAAAGATTCGGAAAGCATTCTGCGCCTGCGGCTTGGCGAGGATATATCACTGCAGACCGTAGAATATGGCGAAGAATTTCAAATAAACGGGGTTCGCTTTTCAATGCATCCTGCAGGGCATATCCTGGGGTCTGCCCAGGTTCGGGTAGAGAATAAAGGAGAAGTCTGGGTAGCCAGCGGAGACTATAAATTACAAAATGACGGTTTTTCAACACCGTTTGAGCCAGTCAAGTGCGATGTTTTTATAACGGAGTCGACATTTGGTTTGCCTATTTATAAATGGCCGGAACAGGCAACTGTTATGAATGACATCCGCGAATGGTGGCTTCAGAACAGGCTGCAAGGTAAAACCAGCGTGCTCATGGGATATTCTCTCGGAAAGATGCAGCGTCTGATCCACAACCTTCAGCCATTTGACGGGCCTGTTTATGCCCATGGAGCAACCTACAATTTGAACGAGCGATTAAGAGCAGCCGGGTTTAATCTTCCTTTTATTCCCTTAATAACGAAGGATACCGATCGTAAGCTTCTCAAAGGAGCGCTGGTGCTGGCGCCCGGATCTGTTTTAAATACCAGCTGGATAAAAAAATTTGAGCCCTATTCTACAGGATATTGTTCAGGATGGATGGCTGTACGCGGCGCTAAGAACCGTAAGGCAATTGACCGGGGATTTGTACTGTCTGATCATGCCGACTGGAACGACCTGGACACTGCCATTGCAGAAACAAATGCTCAAAAGGTTTATGTTACCCATGGTTTTACCGACACGTATGCCCGGTGGCTCAATGAAAAAGGCATTGAAGCAGCAGAGGTAAAGACCATGTACGGACAGGAAGAAGAAGTACTAACAGAGGAATTAACCCCGGAGACATGAAAAGATTTACCGGCCTGTTCCTGCAATTAGACCGTACAAACAAAACCAACGAAAAGGTTGAGCTCCTAAAGGCTTATTTTCTTTCGGCGCCGGATGAAGATAAGATCTGGGCATTAGCCCTGTTCACAGGGCGCAGACCACCCCGAAAGATCAAGACAGCACAGGTGCAGGAATGGGCGCTGGAACTCGCAGGGATCCCCTGGTGGCTTTTCAGGGAAAGCTATAGCAGTGTGGGCGATCTGGCCGAAACAGTATCTTTAATCCTCCCTCCTCCCGGACAAACAGGCGACGAAAGAACGCTGGCAGAGTGGTTCCATGCGCTGGCAGACCTGAAAAATGCAAGTGATGCAGAAAAGAAAGATTTTATTTTAAATGCCTGGCAACGGCTTTCGGCATATGAAATATTTGTATTCAATAAGCTGTTAATGGGCAGTTTCAGGATCGGGGTTTCCCAAACGCTGGTTACCAGGGCAATCTCAGAAATTTCGGAAAGCACCCCTGCAATCATTTCACATCGTTTAATGGGATCCTGGGATCCGGCCTTGGTATCCTACAGAGAGCTGATCCATTCAGAAAATGCAGGAGATGAATTTTCTAAGCCCTACCCATTTTATTTATCCTACGCAATCCAGGGGACAGTGGACGATCTTGGAGAAGCGGAGGACTGGTTTGCAGAATGGAAGTGGGATGGCATCCGCTCCCAAATCATTTTCCGGGATAGTGATATATATATCTGGTCGCGGGGCGAAGAACTGATTACTGATAAATTTCCCGAACTGGCTATTCTGAAAGAACATTTACCGGAAGGAACAGTCCTTGATGGTGAACTCATCTGTTTTGGAGATACCAAGCCCCTATCATTTAACGTCCTGCAAACCCGGATTGGCAGGAAGAACCTGACAAAAAAAATCCTGGAAGAAGCGCCTGCCGTTTTTATTGCCTACGATATCATGGAATATCAGGGAAAAGATATCAGAAATGAACCGCAGCAGGTCCGGCGGGAGCTATTGCAGGAAATAGTGAATTCAGCAGGAATACCTCAGGTTTTTAAGCTTTCTCCCTTGATTGATTTTCAGGACTGGGAAGCCCTGAAAAACCTTCACCTCCGGGCACGGGAATTTGCGGCTGAAGGGTTTATGCTCAAACATAAAAAGGCTCCATATCTTTCGGGCAGAAAGAAAGGCGACTGGTGGAAATGGAAAACAGATCCGCTTAGTATTGATGCAGTATTGGTGTATGCTCAGAAGGGTAGCGGAAGAAGGTCTGAGCTTTATACAGACTACACCTTTGCTGTTTGGGATGGGGCAAAGCTTGTACCTTTCGCAAAGGCTTATTCCGGGCTAACAGATAAGGAAATTGGCAAGGTAGATCATTTCATCAAGAGGAACACACTGGAAAAATTCGGACCGGTTAGAACCGTTAAACCAGAACTCGTATTTGAGATTGGATTTGAAGGCATTAATGCTTCTACAAGACATAAATCTGGAATTGCCGTGCGTTTTCCGAGGATATTAAGGTGGCGGGCGGACAAATCCCTTCAAGAGGCCGACACGCTGGAGAATCTGCGGATCTTACTGGATCAGTTCAGATAATTTCTGCATTGCGCATTTTTTGTCAATAATAAATTATCCAGGCAAGTATTGTTGAAACAATTAAATATTCCGCGGGTTTAATTTATATCGATCTACCTAAAATAAAATACATTATGGCGAAGAAAACTATCCCTCAAAACGTTACCGATAGAAAAAATGAGAACCTGGAACCTGACAGGGAATACAGCAAAGATGAATTCATGACCACTGATCAGGGACTGAAAATTAATGATGATACTAATTCATTAAAAGCCGGAGAGCGCGGTGCCACACTATTGGAGGATTTTATTCTCAGGGAAAAGATCACTCACTTTGATCATGAGAGAATTCCCGAGCGAATTGTTCATGCGCGCGGATCGGCCGCTCACGGTTATTTCCAGGTGTATGAATCCATGTCAAAATATACCAAGGCCGGATTTCTTCAGGACCCTTCTGTTAAAACTCCAGTTTTTACCCGTTTTTCCACGGTAGCCGGCTCGAGAGGATCATCAGACCTGGCCAGGGATGTAAGAGGATTTTCTGTTAAATTTTATACTGAAGAAGGAAATTACGATCTCGTTGGAAATAATATGCCAGTATTTTTCATCCAGGACGCGATAAAATTCCCTGACCTCATCCACGCTGTAAAACCAGAACCTCACAACGAGATTCCGCAGGCTGCATCTGCACATGATACCTTCTGGGATTTTATATCATTAACCCCGGAATCGATGCACATGATCATGTGGGCTATGTCAGACCGGGCAATTCCGCGTAGTTTGCGCATGATGGAAGGTTTTGGTGTGCATACCTTCAGATTTATTAACTCAGAAGGAAAGTCTCATTTCGTCAAATTTCACTGGAAACCTTTACTGGGAGTGCACTCAGTTGCATGGGACGAGGCGCAGAACATCTCCGGAAAAGATTCTGACTACCATCGGAGAGATCTTCATGAAGCTATTGAAAGTGGCGCTTTCCCGGAATGGGAATTTGGCGTACAGCTTATACCTGAAGAAGATGAGCATAAGTTCCCGTTCGATCTTCTGGATCCTACCAAAATAATACCCGAAGAGACCGTTCCGGTGATGCGCATTGGGAAAATGGTGCTGAACAGGAATCCGGATAATTTCTTTGCAGAAACGGAGCAGGTTGCTTTCCATCCGGGTCATCTGGTACCCGGGATAGATTTTTCAAACGATCCTCTCCTGCAAGGTCGTCTGTTCTCTTATACCGACACCCAGCTATCCCGGTTAGGGAGCCCGAATTTTCATGAGATCCCGATTAACAGATCCGTTAATACGGTTCATAACAACCAGCGCGACGGGCATATGCGCCAGCAGATCAACGTGGGTAAATCAAGTTACCATCCCAATACCACAGGCGGCGGTTGCCCATTTCAGGCAAAAGCAGCTGAAGGTGGTTTTACTTCGTTCGAAGAGCGCATAGATGCCAGAAAGGTTCGTGCACGAAGTACAAGCTTTATGGATTTCTTTAGCCAGGCAACCCTGTTCTTTAACAGCCAATCGGAAGCAGAGCAAAACCACATGGTGGATGCATTGCGCTTCGAACTTGGAAAGCTGGAAACTCCGGCGATCAGAGAGCGTATGGTAGGTCTGCTCAGTAAAGTAAGCGCAGTTCTGGCCCAGCGTGTTGCCGAGGGATTAGGCATAAAAGTAAGTCAACCCAAAGAGCCACTTAACCACAATTTTGGTGCTGATGCAAATCCCGCTGTGCACCAGGATAAGCCGGTAAAACAGGCATTAGACAAATCTGAAGCTCTAAGCATGGCAAATACGATCAAGGACTCTATAAAAACACGTCAGGTTGCGATTCTCGTTGCCGATGGCGTAGACGGCGATTCTCTAAAAACAGTGAAAGCTGCTTTGGAAGCCAAAGGAGCTCAGGGTAAACTGATAGCGCCGAAAGGTGGGATGATCAAAGACGCTAAAGGAGCTGATCTAAAAGTGGATATGACATTTCTCACGACAGCTTCGGTTTTATTTGACGCGGTTTATCTCCCTGCCGGGAAAAAGAGCAATGACACACTCATGAATGAACCCGATGCCATCCATTTTATAAACGAGGCCTACAGGCATTGTAAAGCTATTGCTGCCGATGGTGAAGGCAACGATTTGCTACGTGAAACATATGTTGGTAGAAAATTAAGTGGTGGTGACAAGGATGCCACAGCAGGAATAATAAATGGCAAGAGTTCCAAAACAGCATCCCTTGCAGACGAATTTATCCATGCGATAGCCCAGCACCGTTTCTGGGAAAGGGAGAAAAAGGCGAAGGTTCCGGCATAAGGTTTTTTAGCGCATCGTGCGCAGAGGTATACGCCCGACTGAGGCCGTTCTGATTGGCAAGAACGCGAAGGCAAAGCGGATAACCGTTAGCCTTTAGCGATCTTTCCGTAACTTTCTGCGCACGACGCGCTAAAAACCTTTATGATTTCAAAACTCCCCAACAAACCTATTAAGCGTCATCAAGTTCTGAACCGCGTCTCCCATCGTATTGTTAAAATACACAAAAACACTTTTATCCTCTCCCAGCCAATCATTAATATAATGGGAGTATTCATATAAGAAATCGTCTGTATAGGAACCCCTGTAATTTCCCCCGGGACCATGAAACCTTAGATAAACATTATCCGAGTCTTGTTCGGTAAAATCAGTTTGGGATCCGGTTTTATCATGGAGTACCATGTTAGCACTATGGGTCTTCAGCAATTCATGCACCTCTTCGCGATACCAGTGTGACTTTCGAAATTCCAGAAACAACTTCCATTCATGCTGCGGGTCTGCCTTCCGGATAGTCAGTAACAGTCTCTCGACCTGATAAATAGTTTCCAACTTAAGTCCGGGCGGGAACTGAACCAGCAAACATCCTTTCTTATCGCAGACAGAATTTATTACCTGGATGAAGCGATATACGTCTTCAGCTTTAAATGTAAGACCTTTAACGTGGGTGATATCCCTCCACATTTTAAATGTAAAACGGAAGTGTTCCGGAACCTCTCCTGCCCACCTGGCTACAGTCGATGCCATCGGAACTTTGTAAAATGAACTGTTAATCTCAATGCTGTTAAATAGATACCCGTAATAACTCAACCGGGATTTTCCCTGAAATTCCGGAGGAAATCCCATCTTATTTGGCACAGGTAAGACCATCCCGCTGGTACCCGAATAAAATTTTCGATCTGTTTTAAGCATCGAACCAAAAACACCTGGACCTATATTAAGTTTTATGTTATATACCACAAGTTGTACGCTGACATAAACTTGGTAAGTCACCCTGCCAAGTAATATCAATAAGACAATTAAACTTTTGGCAATCAGGGCTGTTCAGGAAATAATATATGATAGCAAATAGATCGCCCGCCCCCAGTACCCTAAAATGGCTCTATATAACGATTGCCATCCTGGTCGCCATCTTCCTCTCAATTGCTTTCCTGATTAACTACCGGCTTAAACCCTATGCTTCAAATAAAATAAGAACAGCTGTCCATGAGTCGACTCATGGCTTATATAATGTAGATTTTAAAGATATTCACATCAGTTTATTTAAGGGAGCCATCACTTTTGACAGCCTGAGCTTCAAGCCGGACACTTCAGTTATACAGGCACTACGGGAGAAAGATGACGCCCCAAAGCATATTTATCAGTTTGATATAAAGGCGCTTGCTTTTAGGAATATCAGTTTCTGGGATGTTTATTTCCGTAAAAAGATTGATATGGAATCGGTCGTGATTTATAAGCCGCAAATTACTGTTACTTATAATAATTTTAAGACCAGAGAGGAAGAAGATGTCAAACGAGCGGCTTATCAACAGATATCTAAATTTCTGCGCTCAATTCACGTCAACTATCTGATAGTAAATGATGCTGAACTTCAATATGTAGATAAAAGCGATGGCCCGATCCAAACCACAAATTTTAAAGGATTAAATATCAAAGTAACAGAATTCCGTCTTGATTCTGCCAGTCAGTACGATAAGAACAACTTCTACTACACACAAAACATTCAATTGAATCTTAAGGATCATAAATTCACTACAAATGATGGTTTGTATACGATCACAGTAGCCGACATCACTTCTTCAACTTCCGGCAGGAATCTCCGTTTTAACGGACTTACTATAAAGCCAAAGTATCCAGGAATGGAGTTTTCCAGGAAATACAAGGAGCAGCATGATAGATATGATATTAACTGTAAAGAGATAATTTTAACTGATATTGATTTCTACCGGCTGAATGTTTATCGCCGGCTAAATGCCTCGTCATTAATTATCAGTGGCGCAGAGGTTAAGATATTCATGAACAGGGAGTTACCTCCTGTAACTTTTGACAAGGGCCGCAATTATCCACATATGATTTTGAGAAGGCTCAAGCTCAAAACCACCATTGACACTGTACTGATGAAAAATATGAGCATCAGCTATTCAGAATACAACCCTATGTCACAGAAAAAAGGAACTGTTTCGTTTAACAGGTTCAATGCCTTGATAAGAAATGTAAGCAACGACTCCGTGGGGCTTTCTGCCAATCATTGGTTACGGGCAGCTGTATCAACCTGGATTATGAACAAGGGAAAAATGAACGTAAACATCAATATGAACCTTATTGCGAAAAATGCGGATTTTAATTTCAACGGGTCAATGGGTAGAATGGACATGCGCGAATTAAATTCATTAAGCAGAAACATGTCGCTCGCAGAGATCGAATCCGGCACCATCAACAAAGCCGAATTCAAAGTTTCAGGAAACCTTAGAACTACATCCGGCTATCTAAAATTACATTATACTAATCTCAAGGTAAATGTACTTAAGGGAGATGAAGACAGCGGTGAGCTTGAAAAAAGGGGACTGATATCTGCAATTGCAAACAGCATTGTAATTAAAAATGATAATCCTGATAAAGACGGAAAACTAAGGATAGGAAAAGCGGATGCAGAACGTATTAATTCCGCATCCTTTTTTAACCTAATGTGGAAGAGCATCTTTTCAGGGCTCAAAGAAAGTGTGGGTTTTACTCTGGGAAGCCCCGAAAAGTTGCAGGTTATTAAGCCCGTGACCAAACAAGAGCAACGGAAAGCTGATCGAGAACAGCGCAGGGAGGAACGGAAGGCGAAAAGGAAAAATTAACTTGTAAGTCTTAGGTTTATGTAATAACGTAAAGCGTATAACGTATAACGTACAACGTACAACGTACAACGTATAACGTACGACGTACAACGTCTACACCCCCCTAGTCCATCTTCACAAACTTCACAAATGAAGGCTTGTCTAGTTCAATTTTTTGTCCCGTTGGAGTTAACATCCCATTTTCCTGGTCACGTTTAAAGACAAATATCTCATTCGTCCCCTGGCTTGTTACAAGCATCCATTTTCCGGAGGGGTCGATGTCAAAAGTGCGTGAGCTTTTTCCGCCTATTGGCTGCCTTCCCGCTACGGTTAGCTTTCCGGTTTTTTGATCAACAGAATAAATAGTGATCTCATTCAATACGTTACGTGTGCTTGCATACAGAAATTTACCATCAGCAGAAACATGAATGTCGGCGCCATCTGGCTTCCCTTTATAGCTGTCAGGAGGCATTTTTATAGTCTGAATGGGAGTAAGTTTTCCCTTTTTGTACGTGAAACCATTTACTGTGCCGTCCAGCTCGGTAACCACATAGTAGAATTTCTTATTGGGATGGAAGGTAGAGTGTCGCGGACCAGCGCCCGGAGCCAGTGTTACGAAAGGCTGTGCAGCGGGCCTAAGTACATTTGGGCGCTTTTTCGCATCAAAGCTGTAAATATTCATTTTATCGGTTCCCAAATCAGCTGTGATTACATATTTATTATCTGGCGAAACCACAGCTGAATGCACGTAAGGCTTATTTTTGGCAATACTCTTTCCTTCGTGTTTGATGTCCTGAATATCCTGTCCCAGCGTTCCATCAGGGTTGATTGGTACCGCTGTGAGCGTTCCGCCTCCATAATTGCCTGCAAAAACATACTTGCCTTTTGCATCCACAGAGATGTGTGTAGGGCCCGCGCTACCGGAAGGAACACTATTCAAAAGCTTAAGGTCTCCTGTTAGAGCGTTGAATGACAAAGCGCTGATATTACTGGTGCGGTCCTCGCCTACGGCATAGACATACTTCCTGTCTTTACTTACCGCCAAATAAGAAGGGCTGCCAAGCACCGCTTTACTTTTATAGGTGGTGTTTGCATTTTGAGTATCAAAATCATACACGTAAATACCTTCGCTTTTTCCAGGAGCTGTGTATGTGCCGATCAATAAATGGTATTTTGTGCCCTGGGCGAATAAAGTAGTTGTAAGAAGCATCAACACAAAGAAACCGGCAATTTTTTTGAAGTTCATCGTTTGCATTTTATGTTATTATGATAAATAATTTTAAAGCGGTGTATCCTTATAAACCTACCATCCTATGGATGCTCATTCAGACGTTTAATCATAGATGGCTCACTCCCCCTGAAACTATAAACTTCATCGCCTCACTGGCACTCATATCCAAATGTTGAATACGCTCAGCGCTCACAATACATAACTGGCCGGCAAAGGAATAGGAAAGGGGAAAATAAACCGCAACCTCGCCCGGAAGATTAATTTTAGAAAGATCTTTTTGAGTTAAAAAACCTATTTTCTTTAATCCGGTGCCGTTAACATCTACCACGACTGGCTCGCTGAATTTTTTATCATCACCCACAAATGCTTCGGTCAGGTCCTTGAAAGAAGTGTAGATCACGTTAAATACCGGAAGGCGGTTGAACCAGCGGGCAAACCATTTCTTTATCGGATCCGTTACAAAATTGGTAACAATAATTCCAACCACTATAAGGATCACCAAAACAGTAAGGATGCCCAGCCCGGGAATATAGATTGGCTTTCCGGCCTGGTCAACCCAGATCACATCACTTATATTAAGTGCAGAATCGACTTTAACGAAGATCCAGTAGATAAAAAATACCGCAGCGGCGATAGGCAATATCACCAGGGCCCCCCTGATCATGTAATTAAATAAAGCCCTGACAATCCTATTCATAATAGTACACTCTTTTTACCCGTTGTGATATCCCTGTAAGTACTTCATAGGGTATTGTACCCATTTGTTCCGCAAGGTCTTCTACGCTGATCTTATCATTAAAAACAATCACCTCATCCCCTTCTGCTGCATTTATGCCGGTAATGTCTATCATACACATATCCATGCAGATCCTTCCAATGGTCTTCACCTCTTTTCCCCGCAATAGCATTTTACCAACCCCGTTCCCCAACCTCCTGCTGTACCCGTCGGCATAACCTATTTTCACCGTAGCGATCATACCTCCTTCCGGCATTTCTCCGGCTCTGCCATAGCCAACCGTATCACCTTTAGGCACCTGTTTGATCTGTGAAATACTTGTTTTCAGCGAAGTTACGGTTTGCAGGGGAGATTCCGGTCTTAAAGCCGAATCTATCCCGTAAAGGCCTATGCCTAAACGTACCATATCAAAAGCGGCATCCGGCCAACGGCTAATACCGGAAGTATTGACAAGATGCCGGAGTATAGCATAATCAAAGTTCGCTGTGATCAGATCTGAAAACCTGGAAAAAAGATCAATTTGCTGTTGCGTAAAACCGTCATGGCTGGGGTCTTCGCTGGCAACCAGGTGAGAAAATATACTCTGGATCTGCATAGATTTGCTCCCGGCAAAAAATTCGACAAGCGGAGCTATTTCACCTTCCATAAAACCAAGGCGGTGCATCCCGGTGTCCAGCTTAATATGAACAGGGTAATTGCTCAGGTTCTTTTTTGCTAAGATATCTGCGAATTCTTCCAGGATCCGAAGGCTATAGATCTCCGGCTCCAGGTTGTTGTCGATGATAGCCTCAAAAGCCATAGAATCAGGGCTCATAACCATTATGGGGAGGGTTGCACCTGCCTTTCTCAGGGCCACTCCCTCATCGGCATACGCCACAGCGAGATAATCTACTTTATTGAACTCAAGTAGGTTGGTGATCTCAAAACTCCCGCTGCCATAAGAAAAAGCCTTCACCATAGCCATCACTTTCGTGCCGGTTGGAAGGATAGATTTGTAATAATTAAGATTGTGTTCAAGCGCATTCAGATTGATCTCCAAAACAGTCTCATGGACCTTCTGTGTAAGCCTCTGACTGATGCCTTCAAATTCAAAAGCCCTCGCCCCTTTTAGAAGAATAGTTTCATTAGAGAACCTTAGTGAAGTAAAAGCATGAAGAAGTTCGTCTGTGCTTGAGAAAAATTCTTTTTCACAAAGGAAATCTGCGGCGTATTTACTGATCAGCTCTCCAACTCCAATCAATCTGTCGACTGATTTGCTTTCGATCATAACTTTTACCTGTTCATAAACCTCTGCAGAATCTACACCCGGAATATCTGAAAGGATCAGCGTTTTACGCAGATGCTGGTTTTGCTGGTTTAAGAAATCGAGCGCAATGGCCAGGGATGACAGGTCCAGGCTGTAGGAATCATCTATGACGGAACAATTATTGATGCCGGTTTTTAGCTCCAGGCGCATACCAATCGGCAACAGCTTTTCCAGTCTTTTGTCAGCCTCTTCAGGCTCATAGCCCATCGCCAGAAGCGTTGCCCAGCAGATAATCCCATTCTCTACCGATGCCTGGTCCGTAAAAGGGATTACAGCCGTGACGTCTGCGCCATTGTAATTTCCACGCAGAAACTGGTACTTCTCCTCCAGCACCTCATCATCAAATACTTCGAGATCAGCTTTATCACGATAGCACCAGGTAAATTTATTGGCCCCAGGAATTTCACCCGTGTATTCATTGAGATATTTACATGAGTAAATGAAGAGGTCCACTCCCTCGAAAAGTTTAAGTTTTTCACTGATCTTTTCATTGATAGATTCAAAACCCTCCTTGTGCGCTTCCCCAATATTGGTAAGAATACCTATCGTTGGCTGAATTACCTGCGCCAAAGCGTCCATCTCACCTTCTTTTGATACCCCTGCTTCGAATATGGCCAGGTTGTTCTCCTCATTCATCTCCCAAACAGAAATAGGTACGCCCAGTTGGGAGTTATAGCTCTTGGGGCTACGAACAATATTATTTTCGGGCGCCAGCAATTGGTAGAGCCACTCTTTAACAACTGTTTTACCGTTGCTCCCGGTTATTCCGATCACCGGATAATCGAACTTGGAGCGGTGGGAAGCAACGAGCTGCTGCAATGCCATTAATGTATCGTCTACGAGGTAAAAATTACAGTCTTTGAATTTCAGGTGATCGAACTCCGGATCAGAAATTACATAACTTCTAACCCCCGTTTCGTAAACATCAGCAATAAAGGCGTGTCCATCTCTGCGGGCGTTCATGGCAAAGAACAATCCCTGATCTGAATCACTGAGTTTACGGCTGTCCGTTAAAATGGTCCTGATCGTTGCATTTTTGAGCTGAATAAATGCTTTTGCATTCATAGCTGCAGTAAGTTCTTCTACAGGATAAGGGATGTGCGCCATTGCTTACGAATTTCACTAAATTTTAAGGAATAATTTAAATATTTACGATATTTCATTGATTTGAGAAACGAACCATCCATCCGTAAAGTTTTTAGCAGGGAACAAGCTAAAACAAAAGCCGAAAGCTATTGCGCTTATCAGGAACGATCGCAACAGGAAGTGCGCAATAAGCTTTATGATTGGGGATTGCATGAGCGCGATGTGGAACAGATCATCTCAGAACTTATCGAACAGAACTTCATGAATGAGGAACGTTTTGCCCTGGCCTATACGCTTGGTAAATTCAGAATCAAAGGCTGGGGCAAAATAAAGATCAGGCATGCGCTCAAACTGAAGCGTGTACCTGACAAAATGATCGTTAAATCTTTAAAAGCGATCGATCCTGATGATTATATCGCAAAGCTGAAGCAACTCGTCGATAAAAAGTCGTCTACCTTACGGGAAACAGATGCATTCCGGCTGCGCTACTTACTGACCCTCTATGCAACGTCTAAAGGATATGAGGGGGATTTAATTGGGGATGTTTTGAAAAACGGTGATGAGTGAACTTAGCCGCTGGCTGTCTGTCTTGCTCAATTTTGAATGTAGTCCTGCAACATTTAAATTAAACTATAAAAATAGTTTGCAAACTAGAAAAATAGTTTATACCTTCACATAAGCAAACTATAGAAATAGTTCAGACCTAAGAATTGGTGGTAATTAAAATAACATGAAGCAACTTACGAAAGCTGAAGAACAGGTGATGATGATCTTGTGGGAGATCAAAGAAGGGATCGTTAAAGACATCATTGAGAAAATGACTGATCCTAAACCTGCATACAATACCGTTTCAACGGTCATACGGGTGTTGGAAGGTAAAAAATTTGTCGATCATAAGGCTTACGGCAACTCCTACGTTTATTATCCCCTGGTAGCCGAGAAAGATTACAAAAGATTTGCCTTTGATAAAGTGATGAGCACCTATTTCGGCAACTCATATGAGCATCTGGTATCGTTCCTTGTGAATGAAAAAAAATTAAGCATCAGTGAACTCGAAGAATTAACCCGGCTGGCTGAGCAGCTTAAAAACAAAAAGCCATGAACATATTCTATTATCTCCTGGAGGCCAATTCTTATTTACTTGGCTTTTACGTGTTTTACAAGCTGGTACTTCAAAACGAGACGTTCAATTTATTTAATCGCTATTATCTGCTGGTCACTTCCGTAATTTCTTTCATCATGCCTGGCATTGTGCTAAGCGGTCTGCATCGGCAGAGGGAGGTTGAATATAATGCTGCCCCGCTTACTGAAAATGTGCCGGAGTGGTCATTCATCCAAGCATTGCCAGCGATCTATCTGGTAGTATCTGCCTGCTTTTTGTTGCGACTGCTATACCGGCTTTACTCCATATCGCAGCTTATTAACCGCGGGACCATTAAAACTGAAGAAGGGTTCCGAATGGTATCTGTCAATGATAAAAGCCTTTCTTTCTCTTTTATGCATTATTTGTTCGTTAACCCCGCTACCGAACAGGCTGAAACCATTATCCGGCACGAGCTGGTTCATATCAGGCAATGGCACTCGGCAGATATCCTGTTTTTTGAGGTCTTACAGATCACAAGCTGGTTTAATCCATTTATACATTTTATTCAGAAAGATATTAGGTCGCTGCATGAATTTATCGCCGACGAGGAAACATCTGAGCTCGAGAAAAACGCAGGGGAATACGCCCTGTTCCTGATCAGTCATTCGTATGGCGCCCGTCAGAATGACCTTGCCAATACTATGTTTAACCAATCACTTTTAAAAAGAAGAATTATGAAACTAAATCAAGAAAAATCCTCAGACAAGGCTGCGCTAAAATATCTGTTGGCTCCGATTCTATTGTCGCTTATGTTATGTGCAACAGCGATAACCTTTGCTAAGCCCTACGGCATCATAGATCTCATGCCAGGAGAAGAAATTACATTACAGGACACTTCTAAGAAGAAGCTTCCGCCGCCACCGCCAGAGCCGCCTAAGGCATCCGGAAAAGTTGACAAATCTCGCCCGCCGGCACCGCCGATGCCTCCAAAAAAAGTAACGAAAAGAGATAAAATCGCCCCTCCGCCTCCACCGGAGCCGCCTAAGCAATCGGGAACTGTCGACAAAGAACTTCCACCGCCGCCCCCTGCGCCTCCAAAACCAAAAGTGGGCGTTATTAAATTTCCGCCGCCGGTAGTAATACCTGCATCAAAGAAGAAATCCACGAAGCCGGCAAAACAGAAAATTGACAAGGTTAGATTCCCGGCACCGGTAATAGTGCCTGCATCAGGCAAGAAAGTAGCTAATGCACCAAAAATAGATAAGGTTAAGTTTCCACCTCCAATTGTTGAACCTAAGCCATAGAAAGGATATGCTTTTTCCGGGCGAAGACCGGACCCCCATGGACGCGGCGCAGCTTGCATCGTGTCAGAAATTTGAATGAACCGCTAACAAAAATCCTGTTTAGGGGTAAAATGAAATTGTGAATTGTCTGACATTAGTCAGGACAAGGCTCATTAGATATGCGGGCTGCGTATTACTAGAGGCTGCTAAAATGATTTTGGATAGCCTCCAGGCCATGACGAGACAATCTTAATCGGACATTCCAAACTTAACGCCCTAAACCCTGTTATAACATTATCAAAAATTAACCGAACCAGTTGTTCCCTAACCAGTTTTAAAAATCGGGCAAATGAAAAAACTAGTGCTGTTCCTTTTTTTATGCTGGCAAGCTGCAGCAGCGCAGGAAAAAGTTAACCAATGCGGTATAATCATCCCGCCGCCGTCGTTAACATCAAATTTTCTTAACGTCTATGAAGCAGGCGGCTATATCAGAAGCATACTCGACAGCATTAACTGGAAAGCGAACTTCACTATACAGGAGAGAAACGGGATTAACAATGCTTATGCAACCATCATTAATAACCGGCGGTTTATTGTTTACGACAACAGGTTTCTAACTAACCTGGATGAATACGCCAGAACCAATTGGGCTTCAGTTAGCGTGCTGGCCCATGAAATGGGGCACCATTACCGCAACCACATTGTAAGTGGTGGCAGCAGCTCCCCTCCCAAAGAATTGGAAGCCGATTATTTCTCGGGATATGCCCTGGCTAAGCTGGGCGCCAGTTTGAATGAAGCTACAGCCGCCATGCAGCGCATATCTCCTTTGCAGGGCAGTGCCAGTCATCCCGGCAGGGCAGCTCGCGTAGATGCGATACAAAAGGGATGGGACTATGCAAAAGGGATAAGCACCACCGCTACAAGCAGGCCAAGATCCCCTGTCCCGCAGCCACAGCAAAATCCTCCTCCACCGGCAAATGAGGCCGGATGGATACATCTCTCTGTCTATGGCAACCATTCCATGACCGTATACTTATCAGACGATGGAAGAAATTACAGTCCGGTACTGCTTCAACCTACACAGCCGTTTGTGTTCAAATATGAAATATATAATTACGGTTTTTTAAGACTTACGAACAGCAGCGCTGCAATGACGTACAAACTGATGCATAATAAGGATTATTCTATCATTTGGAACCGCCGCACAAATAACTGGACGGTGGTACAGGTGCCTTAGTCAAGTTTAACACAAGCGGCTGTCAAATCATGTTGGCACATTCGCCTTGTTTCCTTTACGATCCCCAAAACACAGGCATAAATTTTCCTATCTAAAGGATGTTATCTTGTTTATTTTACTTGTTGTATATTGCCCGTCCAAATATCGACCGATGCAAGATCCAAAACCAGTAAGGGTAATTCCTGACCACCAGCGGCAGGAAGTGATCAAACAATACCAGATACTTGATACCCCGCGGCTTGCTATAGAAGCGGCCAATGTAGGAACCTGGCTCATCGATAAAACTACTCGTGTGTTCATTACCTCTCCACGTGTAAAAGAGTTATTTGGTTACGAATCCGAGGTTGATTTTTCCTTCGATGTCGTCTTAACTTGTATTTCCGATAAATATCGCGATAAAATGGTTGCAGGTATTGAAGACACCTTTAACACCGGCAAAACTTATCACATCGATTTTCTTATCAACGATCTTCAAGGCCGTCCGTTGCGCTGGATAAAAGCCGTAGGCGGCTTATACAAAGACCCGGAAGGTAAAATGTCCCATATTTCGGGTGTGATGATGGATGTCACGGAACAAAAACTTCAGGAATTGCGTAAGAATAAGTTTATTGGCATGGTAAGTCACGAGCTTAAAACGCCGCTAACCTCTTTAAAAGCCTATGTTCAAATGCTTCATGCCTGGGCCCGGAAACGTAAGGATCAGTTTACCGCCGGAGCATTAGCAAAAATGGAGAAGCAGGTGAAAAAAATGGGCAACATGATTAATGGTTTTTTAAGCCTTGCTCAGGTAGAATCCGGTAAAATCCACCTGAATATCACTGAGTTTGATCTCAACGAGCTGATTAAAGAGTCTGTGGAGGAAATGTTGATGCTTAATCCGGGTCGTACCATCACCTTTTCCGTCAATGACGTTATTTCACTCCAGGCTGATCCGGACAAAATAGAACAGGTGATTATTAATTTTCTTTCCAATGCAATCAAATATTCTCCTGGAAACGGGCAGATTTCAATCAGCGCACAAGTGCTTGACGATATGGTCGAAGTAAGGGTGCAAGATGAGGGCCTGGGCATCGCGCAAGAAGATATGGAGAAACTATTTGACCGTTATTATCGCGTAGAGAATAAACAGACCGAAAAAATCCCCGGATTTGGTATCGGGCTTTACCTATGCGCGCAGATTATCCAGCACCATAACGGCAAGATTTGGGTTGAAAGCAAACCCGGAAAGGGTTCAGATTTTTTCTTCTGTCTTCCCCAGAAGGCCGACAGATCGGTGGTTTAGCTACATGTTGGAGTAAAAGTCTTTTGCGATTAATTATTTGAAACGATATTGCTAATAAGACGAGAGGAGTATATCGAATCGCTCTGACTAACCAGTCCTTCAGTCCGAAAATCTACTGTCTGGAGCCATTTTTCGTAAACGCATTTCAAGTGAGATAAGCACAATAAGGGTTATACTAGCTGGACGCATTTAATCTCCATGATGTTCGGTCAATTCGCTAAAAGCCAATCGGTACGTGATATTGGTAACGGGCGTCGGATTGGCGAAAAAAATTAGGTACACTTGGCAATGACGGTGGTTGGCGCTCAGCATAACTGACATGTTTGGCATATAAAAACGCATTGTTTGAATTTCGGCAGGTCTCATCCTAAAATAAGAATAAAATAAATATCAGAAATTGAGACGAATTATACACCTAAATGAGATATTCGGTTTACCCTTGAATGATACTTTTAGTGTACAAAAAACCATCCGTTAACTTGGTGTTTACTATAAACTGACTAAGACAGATAATTATGAAGAGAAAAATTACATTTTATGCCCTGCTATTAGGTTTAACTTTTACGCATTTACCGGGATGGTCCCAAACACGACCGATTACCGGCACCGTAACTGATCCGGCAGGAGAACTATTGCCAGGCGTGTCTGTCCGGTCAAAGGCGGGTAGATCTGGTATATCAACGGATATTAACGGACAGTTCAGATTAGCGGCTATCCCAAACGACACACTGATATTTAGTTACCTGGGATTCGTGACCCGGGAAATCCCTCTTAACGGAAGAACGTCTGTGGATGTAACATTGACTGCCTCAGCATCCTTTCTTTCTGAGGTTGTTGTTATTGGTTATGGCACGCAGAAGAAAGTAAATCTTACGGGTGCAGTAAGCAGTATCGATTTTAAAGACGTTCAGAATGTGCCGCAGGCCAACACCTTAAACCTTCTGCAGGGTCGCCTTCCGGGGGTTTCTCTCGTTCAACCAGGCGGACAACCGGGAGATGATCAGGCTGATGTAAATATTCGGGGTATTGGCACCCTGAACGATGCCTCGCCGCTTGTGATTATTGATGGTGCACAGGCAACCCTGAATGATCTGGGAACGCTTTCGCCGGCAGAGATTGCGAATATTTCTGTATTGAAAGACGCTGCTTCATCTGCTATTTATGGTGCACGCGGTGCGAACGGGGTTATCCTGGTTACCACCAAAGAGCCCGGAAAGGAAAAGATCAGCATGAATTTTAACGCTTACACTGGTATCCAAGCCGCCACTTATCTGCCCAAATACGTGGAAAGCTGGCAATGGATGACATTGCATAATGAAGCTACCGGAACAGCGTTGTATTCGACATCAGACATCGAACAGCTAAAGGCAGGAAAATACACTGATTCGCTTGCCAACACTAAATGGCCGCAGGAATTATTTAAACCGGCCCCCATGAGCAGTTACACCTTAAACTTAAATGGCGGCAGCCAGGCACTTGCCTATCAGGCTTCGCTAGGTTACATTACTCAGGATGGCATAATGAATAATACCCGTAGTGAGCGATATAACTTCAGAACGAATGTCAAAGCGGAGATCAGTAAGAAGCTAAACGCCGGACTGAACCTTTATGGAAATATGAAAGGTTCAAAACAGCCATTTGATGGCTCGGTAAGTGCATCCTCAACAACTACTTCCCAAAATGGATCTCTCATAGCGGGCGGGAATAACAACACTGTTAATAGCATAATGAATGCCATGAACCAGGCGTATCCATATGTCCCGGTGAAAACATCAAATGGGGAATGGGGCGTATACGGCTATGCTAATGGCGGGGTGATCAATAACCCGGTACTTCTAACGCAAATAGGCCAGGAAGATTTTGAATCTTTGAAAGCCAATGCCCAAACTTTTCTTGAATACAAGCCGGTTAATGGGTTGAAGCTCCGCACGACGTTGAATTACCAATACGGTAACGACTACAAGGAACGTTTTAACCCTACCTATTCTTATCCTAATCTACAGGGTTTACCAGCGTTTGTAAATCAGCAGTCTCAAGTTCAAAATCTGGAAGCCCAGGACAAGCAGCTACAGTGGCAAACAACAGCTATATACAATAAAACATTTGCCAAAAGACATGCCTTTACTTTTTTAGGGGGACATGAATATATAGGTTTTAAAAACAGACAGTTTACCGCAACCGGCTATGACATACCTAATAATAACCTGCAGGTACTTGGGTCGGCTGTCAGCAATTTTAGCGTAGGCGGTATAAAACAGGGATGGTCACTGCAGTCGTTTTTTGGAAGGGTTAACTATGTGCTTGCTGACAAGTATTTGTTCGAAGCAAACGTCCGCGCAGACGGATCTTCCCGCTTTCCGGATGGAAATAAGTACGGGATTTTCCCATCCCTGTCTGCCGGATGGATCCTGTCACAGGAGAAGTTTTTTGAAAAATTAACCAATACAGTGAGCTTGTTCAAAATCAGGGCGAGCTGGGGCCAAACCGGAAACGACCGTATCGGTAACTATCCCTTTACCCAGTTTATCAACCTCAATAATTTTTATGGGATTGGAGGGGCGCTCAGGGCTGCGGCAAGTTATACTACGTTTGCAAACCCCGGTCTGAAGTGGGAAACCACTACTTCAAGCAATCTAGGCCTGGATGTTGGATTATTTAAAGGGGCAATTCAGGCCAACTTCGACGTTTTCAATCGGATTACCGACGATATTTTGTTTAAACTTCCCCTACCGGCATCATACGGAACCATCGACCCGGCAATTCAGAACATAGGCAGTGTAAGTAATAAGGGCTGGGAACTTGGTTTAGATTACCGCAGTAAACTTGGTGCGCAAGTGTTTTATAGGTTGGGGGTAAATGTTTCCTACGTTAAGAACAATATTGAGAAATTAAACAACCAGGAATCTATTTACGGGCCGGCCAGCCGGTATATTCTGCGTGAAGGGGAAGCCATTAATTCTTATTATGGCTATGAATATGTTGGATTGTACCGAACCGCAGAGGATGTTGCAAAATATCCTGCGTTTTCAACATCGGGATTCAAGCTGGGCACAACCATTTTAAAAGATCAGAATAATGACGGCAAGATTGACGCTAACGACCGGGTGGTTCTTGGAAATGCCAATACGCCGTACACGTTTGGGTTAAACGGCGGCACTAGTTATAAAGGCTTTGATATGAACTTCCTTTTCCAGGGGGTACAGGGTAAAAAGGTCTACATTTATGATAGTGGGAATCGTCCTGGAAATGCCGGAAATACCAATTTCTGGGCCGAATGGTGGGACAAGCGTTATGACCCGGTACTGAATCCTGAAGGTGAATGGCCGGTATTAAAGCGCACAGCGCCAGAAATAGGACAGGTTACAAACGGCTTCTTTTTAAACGATGCGTCGTACATAAGGCTGAAGAATATAGAGCTTGGTTATACTTTTCCATCGAAGATTACCAGCAAATTCAAAGCAAAGAGCTTTCGGGTCTATCTATCCGGACAGAACCTGCTTACTTTTTCAAAGCTCATCAAGCAAATTGATCCTGAGCGGCCCGCTCTTGTACAATCAAACAATACATATCCACAAACTAAACTGACAACCGCCGGAATAAACATGAATTTTTAATTCTGTAAATATTTAGTTATATGATAAAAATACTTAAACAGCAAACACTCTATATACTGACCGTTGCATCCCTGGTTATGATGTCTTCCTGCGATAAAGAGCTCGATCAGGTCAATCCTAATGCGGTATCAAAAGAAATTTTCTGGAAGTCGGAAGCCGATGCGCTGGCAGGCTTAAATGGCGTTTTTGATGCTTGGCAAGTTAGTGAGCTGAGTGGTGCACGCTACATGGAACTTGATCACCTCACCGATAATGCCACCACGAATAATAACAATAACTGGCTTGATATAGAGGCCAGTACCCACATTGCAACTAATCCGCGCACTACCGGTCGCTGGAAGGCATATTACAATGTAATCCAGCGTGCAAATCTGGTTATTAAAGAAGTGACCGGAATGGCGGCCGGAACCATCAGTGAGAGCGCCAGGAAAAGGGTCGTCGCAGAGGCTATGTTCATGAGGGCTTTTGCCTATAATGATCTCGTGACTTTATTTGGGAACCTTCCGTTTTATACCGAACCGGTAACCGCTTTTGAAAATGGTAAAGCCAGAACTTCGAAAGCAGACATTAATACGTATCTTATTAATGAACTGAAAACAACTGTTATACCAAATCTGCCAGTCGTAATTGGGGTATCGGAGCGGGGAAGGATAAGCGCAGATGCCGCAAAGGCGCTTCTGGGCAAGGTTTATCTGTACAACGAAAGATGGAGCGAGGCGGCTGTTACCTTTAAAGAGATAATTGACGGCGGGCGTTACGCATTGTACCCCAATTACGCAGAACTGTTTACGCAGGCAGGAGAGTTTTCGAAGGAGAACTTGTGGGAGATCAACTTTGAGGAGGGTGGCATAGATAACGGTGAAACCTTTTCGATCCAAATTGATACAAGCCTGGCAGAAGTGCGCCCCAGGGCATTCTGGAGGCCTATAGACAATTTCGCCAACTCATTTCTGGCTATTGATGGCAAGCCCACATCTGCCAGCGCTATTTATGGCGGCGCGTCGCCATTTTATATTCCTGCCACTGCATCTGCAGGCAAATTTAATAATCGAGATCCGCGTTTAAAGGCAACCATGTTTACGGCTGCAGATATAACCCCATCCGGCAAACGAGTGTGGAACTTTGTAAACTCGAATGCAGCAACGCTGTTCACCTCGGCCAATAATTTTGCTATAAAAAAATATTTCACTATCACCCCTACTCAATTCAACGGCGGGCCACAAAATTTCTACATGATCCGATACGCTGATGTCCTGCTGATGTATGCAGAAGCAAAGAACGAGGAAATAGCAGCACCTGATGCAACAATATATAACGCGGTAAATGCGATCAGACGCAGGCTAACAATTACTGAAAATCTAGCCGGTGGGAAAGGTGCTTTGACAGGCGCGGCCACTGCAAGCCCTGTAGGCGAGGGACTAGTTTTTGACTTAACTTCCTCAATATTATTAAAACGGGTGAATATAAACCTGGCCACGACAGCGGCGGGCCCCATTACAATTAGTCTGAAAAACTCTTCCGGAACGGTGTTAAATTCAAAGACGACAACCATTACAGCAGTTACAGGTACAGGATTACGGGTTGTTACCCTGCCGTTATTTTTTAACATTTCTCCGGGAAATGGATATAGCCTGGTACTGAATTCGGCTATTCCAGTCGCAAGGGAAGCTTCAGCTACTTATCCAATGACCCTTTTCGGTGCAGGAGCTATTACAGCGGGAACTCCGGTTGCTGCAAACTATAATTATTTTTATAACCTGCAATATGATTTAACGAATTCCACAGCCAGAATGCCTGATTATCCTGCAGGCCTTACCAAGGCGCTGATGCGCCAAATGATCCGGGATGAACGGAGATGGGAATTGGGTTTAGAAGGTACACGATATTATGACCTGTTTCGCTGGAAGGTGGCCAACACTGTTATACCTGCTTCACTTCCTTCTACCAAAAAGTTTACCGATCCAAGAGATTTTTTATGGCCTTATCCGCAAGAGGAGCTGGACAACAATCCGAATATGAAAAAAGACGGACAGAATCCTGGCTGGTAGCGAAAAATATGACGAACCATGTGGTAATTGTTAATGTGGATCTAATGAGCACAAAAATTATTAATTAACTAACTCGTATTAATTATGAAAATTATCTTAAAATCAAGCCTTTTAATAGGCATTTTAATCGGTGTGTCTTGTTCAAAAACAGTGAATGACGAACCCAGTTTAGAAGTTACCGGATCGAAGAAGTTTAATGCCACCGTATCTATGGGCAGCCTGGCGATTAAGGGCCTAAAATGGAAAAATGAGATGAATGCCCAGGACGACGCCAGTTCCGCAAGATATGAAACTGAAGGACTTAGCTATGCAAAGGCGGCACGCAAGCTGGATTCTCTGGGAGTGCCTGCTGTGGTCTTAAAAGTTGCAGAGCTAAGCATTATGCCTCCCGGAACAACTACCGCCGATATTCATAACGAAGTTGTAAACATGGTAATTGCATTGAAAAATAATGCGCCTGGCATTAAAGTGTATTTATGGCAAAGGCAGTGGTTGCAGAAAGGTGGAGCAGGCAACACCGGGGCGGAAGATTTTGCAGAAGAAATGAAAGTCATCATTAACAAAAATGCAGAAGCTAAAAGCCATATAAGCGGAATAGCCCTTATTGAAAACAACCTGGAAACCAGTGGTCAGGTACTCGCAAAATCATTATTGATAGCGCAAAAAATAAATGCAAAAACGAATGGCTGGCTTAAAACAAAAACCTTTCTTTTCCCGGGAGCCGCGATGGGTAGCTGGTTCAAGGGTATTAATACTGCTACAGGGAATTCAACCTTTTTTAGCCAAATGGCCCCGGAAGTAGAGCATTTTTCATTTATATACAAACACATGATCAGTCAGGAAGAAGCGGATTGCAGTTTGTATAGTCCTGAATATTCAAATTGGACAACCATGGTAGGGCCATTGTCGACCAAGACAGTAGCCGAACAGGAAACGTACTTGAATGAAACCATTGGCGTGAATGATCTTTATACGTTTCTAAACACCTACAAAGGACAATATCCTGATCTGTGTAATGTCACATTCTGGGGCGATAGCGGAGATGGGATGATTAAAATGGGTCGAAATTCCATCCTGGCGGTTAACAATATGCTGGTTCAAAATCCGGCAAGGCAGTGGAAAAGCTATTTCTTTGATCTGCCTTACACTACCTCCACAGCCTCTCCTGCAGACCTGACAAAATTTATTGCCAAGGTCAGCACCAGCGGGATAGTAACCAGGAATACCGGCCCTAATAGCACTGGGATCACAAATGTTTGGGATGAGTGGAATAAATGGCAATGGGCAGCCCCCGGATACTAAGATATTACGAATAACACTTTTGAATCACCTTATAGCTAACCGAGGTCAATTTATTTAAAAACAATTAACGCCGCACCTGCTGTGCGCTATATATCTATAAAATTACAGGATGACCAGAATTAGTTTGCTATTTGTATCGTTTATACTTTTAACCATTCACAGTTTCGCCCAGGAAAAGCCTAATATCATTTACATTTTGTGTGACGATATGGGCTATGGTGACCTAAGCAGCTACGGGCAGAAGAATTTCAGTACTCCTAATATAGATAAACTAGCAGAATCAGGAATAAAATTCACTCAGCACTACGCTGGAAGTCCTGTTTGTGCACCTTCCAGGGCTACTTTAATGACAGGAAGGGATCCCGGGCATTCCCGTGTCAGGGGCAATTATGAAACAGGCCCTTCCGGATTTGGCGCCGGCCTTGAGTTAAAAAATGAAGATGTAACCTTAGCCGAAGTAGCTAAGATGGCAGGATATCAAACTGCTTTAATAGGAAAATGGGGAATGGGAATGCCATCAACCAGCGGCGCGCCAGAAAAGCAGGGCTTTGATTTTATGTATGGTTTTCTGAATCAAGCGCACGCACATTACCAGTTCCCCGATTATTTGTACAGAAATGGTAAAAAAGAATATATTAAAGTAAACCGGGATGAGAAGAAAGGTGCTTACAGTAACGATATTTTCACCCGGGAAGCTTTAAGCTATCTTAAGATGCAAAAGAAAGACCAACCATTTTTCTTATACCTTGCCTACGTTACCCCCCATGCGGAATTGATTGTTCCTGAAGATAACTTATTCAATAGTTTTAAAGGGAAATTTAAAGAAGCCCCTTTTGCCTCAGGTAAACAGGGCAGCAACGGTAAAAACAGCTTTGGGGCCTATGCCAGTCAGAATTATCCCGCTGCTGCTTATGCTTCCATGGTAGTAAGAATTGATCAAGATGTGGCTAAATTGAAAAAGCAGCTTATCTTGCTTGGCTTAGACGAAAATACCATAATCATGTTTAGCAGCGACAATGGCTCGCATAAGGAAGGAGGCGCAAATCCTGCAGTTCATAATAGTAACGGAGGATTAAGAGGGGCAAAACGGGACGTGTATGAGGGAGGGATCCGGGTACCTTTTATCGTAAATTGGCCGGCGAAAATTAAAGGCGGACAGACGTCCGGCCATATTTCTGCTTTCTGGGATATTATGCCCACTTTGGCCGAAATTACTGGCATTGACCTGAAGGAAAAAGGCATACCAACCGAAGGTATATCGCTGATGCCAATCTTCAATGGCACGCCAGACCAGCAGAAAAAACATCCTTATTTATACTGGGAGTTCCATGAAAATAAAACATCCGACCAGGCGATAAGAGTGGACGATTGGAAAGCTATAAGGCATGATCCTGCGGGGAAAACTCAGCTGTATAATTTAAAAAATGATGTAACGGAAAATAATGATGTAGCCGCTCAGCATCCTTTAATTGTTGCTAAAATGGAAGAAATGATGAACTCAGCCCGTATCCCCCATGATCTCTGGCCATTAAAGTCCAGCAATAGCTCTAAGTAAGAAAAAATTATAATTGATGTGCTTAGCAATAAAAAATACAGTAAGCCCATGTGTGTGCAGATAGTCCCGGCATAATTTTGAATTCAAGCGACTAATAAGGAATGCTATGGCCAGGGACTAAAATTGACAGCAAGCGCTACATTTTTTACACATTTTTGAGATTTTCCAGAAGCCCTCGTTTTTTATATTTGATCGTTTTAATTTCAAATTGAGGTTTCATCTCCAAACTTAAAAACGAAAGATGACTAATTTTAAGCAAATATTTATCCGGCTCAGTTTTGTTGCAGTTTTTGCGCATAATATAGATGCTTTCGCGCAGGATCGGCCCAACATTTTATGGTTAGTAACTGAAGATATGAGTCCGTACTTGCGAAGCTATGGCAACAGGTTGGTAAGTACGCCTAATTTAGATTCACTGGCAAATAACGGGCTCCGGTTTACGCGGGCCCATTCAAACGGGACACAATGTTCTCCCTCCAGGTCCACTTTAATTTCTGGCATATACTCAGTTAGTTTAGGCACAGACATTCATCGCGAAAAACGACCGGTGCCTGATCAGTTTTATTTCCCGAAATACCTGCGTCAGGCTGGCTATTATACGAGTAACAACTCCAAGCAGGATTATAATAACGAAAAAACCCCGGTAACTGTCTGGAACGAATCAAGTGGCAAGGCAAGTTATTTAACGAGGCCTGATAAATCCCAGCCCTTCTTTGCGGTATACAATTCAGGCATAACCCATATGGGACGAGTGGCTACCCATACGGTCGAAGGAAGAACACCACGCACGGTCTCTATGAATGCTGTTACGGTGCCGAAATATATCCCTGATTTACCGGAGGTCCGGAATGATATTGCCTGGAATATGGATGCGGTAATGTTAATGGATCAATGGATCGGAGAAAAATTAAAAGAGCTGAGAACGAGTGGAGAAGCTGAAAATACGATCATTTTCTTTTATTCCGACCATGGCGGTACTGTTCCCCGCGGTAAGGCTTATGTTTATGAAAGCGGTACTCACATTCCTTTTATTGCTTATTTTCCTCAGAAATGGAAGCATTTAGCCGGAACGGATTTACCTGCAGTGTCGGATCGACTGATATCATTAGTTGATCTCCCGCCAACAATTTTTTCTCTGACCGGAGTTAAAACCCCGGATTTTATGATCGGCAAACCATTTTTGGGTAATGAATCAAAAAAAGCTGAACATCAGCGGAAGTATATTTTTACCTTCAGAAGCAATCAGGGGCCGGCTTATGCTCCTTCAAGAGGGATAACAGATGGACGTTTTAAATTAATTTGGAACTTTCAGAGCGCTTATCCCAATGGTACGCGACAGGATTACCAATGGCAGATGCCCGCTCAGCAAGCATGGGATGTAGCCAACATTCAAAATAAATTAAACACGCTTGAGAAAAAATTCTGGATGCCTGTTGATCCTTTTGAATTGTATGACCTGCAGAAAGATTCATTAGAAACTGTGAACCTTGCCGGTAATAATTCTCATACCAAAATTTTCGCGGAATTAAAGGCCGCATTACACCGGGAATTGGTTACCAACAAAGATCTGGGCTTCACCCCAAGAGAATACCGGCAAACTATACAGAAAAAAGGACCTATGTATGATGTTGTCCGCCAGGAAAAAACAAATGTTGACAAGCAAATAATCGCAGCAGAAACAGCGTCTTACCGCGATTTATTAAACCTCAAAACGTTAATAACTTATCTGTCGGATGCTGACCCTGTAGTTCAGTATTGGGGATCAAGCGGAATTTGCGGTTTGGCAAAGGTGGGTAGTTTGAAGAAAATTCCCGTAGAAGCTGGTGCCTATTTTAAAAGGGCAGATGCCTTGCCAGAAGCGAAATGTATGCTTGCCGAAGCAATGATTTATATTTCCGATGATCCACAGGCTTTAAATTATCTGTTGTCAGAAGTACAGAAAGGCCTGGGTGCTGCTGCCGCCGGAATGCAAAACCTGGGCAATAAAGCAAAACCGGTTAGCAAGCAACTATTGACTTTGCTGGACGACAAACAAGGGAAAAATAAATTTTTAGTAAGATCTATACTAATTAACTCCGGCGCTATTCCGTATTCAGATTTATATATGAAAGGGGAAAAGATTGGAGATTAAGAAGATACCAAATCAACACTTGTTAAATTTGAGTATAAGATAGTTTAATGGGCCCTCCTATTATAGTTATGTATATTTATAGACTGTGTAAATTTATTCCGCAGGCACGGCCGTCTGCTGCACCCGTCGACGACTATCCCGATTGTTATCTTTTCTGTATAGAACTTTTTAATTAAAAACACCTAATGAAGACGAAAAAAGAATATTTACTAATCTGTTTACTTGTCTTTTTGACTACTGCCCTATTTGCTCAAGACAGAAAAAAAGCTAATATCATATTGATCTTTGCAGATGATCTGGGATATAAAGATTGTGGTTTTAACGGAAGCAAAATTTTTGAAACCCCCAATTTAGATGCATTATCTAAAAAAGGGATGGTATTTAACAATGCTTATGCCGCTGCTGGTAATTGTGCACCCAGCAGGGCCTCATTGATTAGCGGAAAATACTCCCCAAGGCATGGAGTTTATGCCGTAGGCAGCACTACCCGGGGCCCTGTGGAACAAATGAAACTTGTACCTGTTAATAATACGAACGATCTCCATCCGGATTTCGTAACGGTAGCCGAAGCATTGAAAGCAGAGGGATATGCAACAGGGATTTTTGGTAAGTGGCATCTTGGTAATAAGGAAAATGTAAGTCCGGAAGGACAAGGTTTTGATATTTACTTTGATAGTCGTAAAAGTAGTCCAAATAAAAAGAGAAATGAGTCGGCAGATCCTAAAGGGATGTTCTCTCTTACAGAAGAGGCTTGTAAATTCATGGATGCCAATAAAAATAAACCTTTCTTTACTTTTTTATCACACCATGCCATTCATTCCAGCCAGGAAGCCAGGCCAGCAAGCATAGAAAAGTTTGCAAAAAAAGGGCTTGATAATAAAATGGCAATTTATGCAGCCTGCATTTATGATCTCGATGCCAGCATAGGGATTGTGATGGATTATCTGAAGAAATCAGGATTAGATAAAAATACCCTTGTACTCTTTACAAGTGATAACGGAGCTACTAAGCAATCAAGCCAGGAGCCGTTACGGGGCAATAAAGGCGCTTATTATGAAGGAGGCATCCGTGAACCTTTTATCGCATACTGGCCGGATAAAATCAAAGCTGGTCAGGTAAATAATACGCCAATAATAAATCTTGATATTTACCCTACTTTTTTAGCAGTTGCGGGCAACACGAAAAATAAAAAGGATGGGGAGAACCTGTTGCCTATATTTTTAGGACAAGCGTCAGCTACAAAACGTAATTCCCTTTTCTGGCATTTCCCCGGCTATCTTGATGATCCGGTTATTCGGGGACGGGACAAAATTTTCAGGACCCGTCCTGTTTCAATAATCCGTAAAGGCGACTGGAAATTACATCTCTACCACGAGGAGTGGTTGCTTGACGGAGGTAAAGCAAAATTAGCAACTAACAACGCCGTAGAATTATACAACTTAAAAGAAGATATCGGTGAAAGGAACAACCTGACTAATACCAATACTATAAAAAGAGATGAGCTGTTGAATGATTTATTGACCTGGATGAAAGTCACTAAAGCACCAATGCCAACTTTAATTACTGCGAAAAACAAGCCGGTTGCGTCTGAAAATGATGAACCTCAATAAACTTACTCTCACACAAGCCAAGATATTTTGATGAAGGATAAGAATGTATATTTTCTGCTGCTTTTTCTATTTGGCGCTTTTGGCATAAGTAAAGCTCAAGGCCCGATAAATGCAAGTATAACGATAGATACAAAAAACGGGCATTCTTTACAGGAAGGCAGCAGCGGCTTTAATGTTCGTATCGCAGATAAAGTATGGAGTTATACCCACCCGGATTTCAGGGAAGCTGTTCACAGCTTAAAACCCGGATGGCTGCGTTTCTTTTCCGGTACCGCAGGAGACGCCTTCAGTTCTGCAACAGGTTTATATGATAAAGATTATGCCTGGATGTTTGATCATTCCGAAGAATACATGAAGTTGTACGCCTTCACGGACGTAAAAGGTCCTCACCGGATCAGCGATTTATACAATTTGCTGGGCGAAGTGGGCGGTAAATTGATTGTAACTATTAATGGTTTTACCGAAACCCCGGAAGTCACTGCTGAGCTGGCACGATTCTGCAAGAATAATAACATTGAAGTAGAAGCATGGCAGTTTTGTAACGAGCCCTACTTTTATATCCCTGGCCGGCAGCGCTATTGGTGGAACGATGGCTATGATTACGCATCAAAAATGAAACCGCACGCCGACTCGATACTAAAGGTATTCCCTGATGCTAAACTTGCCCTGAATTATTCATGGGACGGGATCTGGGAATTTACCAAAGAGATTAACAAATATCAAATTGAGCATGGGGCTTACTGGAACGTTTTTTCCAAACATTCGTATGCCCCTCATATTGGTGGGGACGAATCTTTTGAATCTGCCTACGGGAGAGGAAATACCAAGCTCCTGGAGGTTACAAGCGAGCAAGCCATGAAAGATATTGAAGGCTATAGCTGGCAGGGAATTCCCATGGTCATAACCGAATTCGGAGTTTGGAACAAAGTATTGAACGGAATTTATACGGGAATCTACAATGCAGAATATACCCTGCGCCAGCTTGCTCATCCCAACGCGTTATACATAGGTTCACATGAAATCAGCAATAAATATCAGCCAGCCACGAACCTGAATAAAAAGATCACAGACGCTTATGAAAAAGGAATAAAAATCAACACCGATAACTTGCTTACCGGAATAAAAAAAAGTGATGAAGGCAAAGCAATGGAAATCCTCCATGAGGCTACCAGCAGCTCTGATTATACTTGGCATGCATCTGTAAACGGCGGAGCGCAGGTTCCCGGAATGAAAAATACCACGGTAGAGGGTGTTTATGCCAGGGCTTTCAAAGGATTAAATGGTTTTGATTATCTGGCTATTACCAACAGAAGTAACTCTCACCATAATTTCAATATTCAATTTGGAGATCAGCAGCTGAATACAAAATTCTACCGAAAGTACATGTGGTCTGCCGAAGCTGAGGGAAAGTCAGATATTCCAATTACAATAGATACAGTCTCTGGCGGTGTTATAAATGTACCTCCGTTTTCTGTTATGTTACTTAAGTGGTCATCATCTTCTAAAAGTCCGCCTGCCAGCCCCCGTATCTATAAATCTGAAGTAAAGTCTAATGGATTGGCTTTAACCTGGTGGAAAAGAGAAAATGCTGATCAGTATATAGTTAAGTATGGAACTTCTCCATCGCTCCTAAACACGCAAAAAACTATAAGCGGTGCTGAGATGAATTCCGTCGAAATTATGGGCTTAAATAAGGGAAATTATTTTTTTGCAGTACAGGCCATCAATAAAAACGGAAAAAGTCCTCTCTCTGAACTTGTAAAAATTTCCTACAACAATCCAAACTCTCCTCAAATCTTTAAAACAGCCCGGAGGGACACCACAATTACAGTTTTTTGGAGAAGTGTTCCGAATGTAAATGGGTATTATGTGAATGTAGTTTCTGCAAACGGAAACTTTAAAAGAACTTACGATGCCAAAAACACTTTTGGGTTTCGCATTGATGGCTTAGAATACGATGTGCCCTATCAGGTTACTGTCGAAGCTTATAACGGTTTGGGCAAGGGGGCGGCGTCCGCTCCGGTAACCATAACCTGCAAAAAAAATATCCCCATCCCACCCAGAAATATTTCAGCCAGGGAAACAGAACTGGGGATTGCTTTGGACTGGGTGGCACAAGATACTATACATAAGAATACAAAATACCGTTTATACAGGGGGACCGAGTTGCATAAGTTTTCCGTACTTGCAGATAATATTAGCGGCAATTCCTATATTGATAAAAGTACCGGGGGCAAAGAATATTATTATACGGTTAAGTCGTACACTGAAGACGGCGAATGTAGTTTTTATCCTAACATAGCCACCATTATCAGAGTTAACAGGAAGACAAGCGTAGTGGTGCAAAGTATAGCAAAGATGAAAGACCACTTCCTGGTGAAAGTTGTTTTCGCAAATATCCCCCTCGATGGAGAGACGCTTTTCGGGATCTCGCTAAACGATATTTCTTACCTTAATGGTGAGGAAAATAAGATAGTTAGTTCAGAACACATGAAAAATAGTTTCGATATTAAGGTGCCATTTTCGGCGGTGAAAGCAGGCAGGTCCTATGCCGTTAAAGGATTTGTTCAAACTAACGGAGGGACGCCAATTGTAAGCATGCCCCCTTTTAAGATATTTTCATTAAGTAATTAACCGGTCCTTTACAAATAACATACTACCAATTTTATTGGTACCCTATTATTTTCTTTCATTAATAGATCTGATTCTTTATATTTCCACTAAACAGGATTAACCGGTCCTATCTTTAAAGCCATATAAACCAGTAAAATTGAAAAAGTATACCCGGATTCGTTTTTGTGCTGTACTGGTTTTTAAGCTTGTATTGATAGCTGCGCTAACTTTATTGGGGAGTGAAGGCTATTCTCAATCACCATTAAAACTATATTCAGGTATTACAGAAGAAAAGTGGCTCCCCTCCAACAGTGTGAAGGTTATTTTTCAGGATTCGAAGGGATTTATTTGGGTGGGTACAAATTCCGGACTGTTTAAATACAATTTATATGCTGCTGTTAACTTCAATCTTACCCAAAAATCATCCGGGCGCTTATTAAACAATACCATTCATGCTATCGCTGAGGATGTCTATGGAAATATTTTGGTTGGAACGGAAAGCGGACTTGGTGTAATTGATCCGAATACGGGAGAGTGCACGATCATGTCATCTACCGACGAAACCATCACTAAAATTATAGCCGGCAAAAATAACCGGATCTGGGTTGCAACGGGGAACGGAAAAATATATCGGATTACGGCACAGCCTTTTAAATACTACAGAAGCGGGTTAAAATCATTTACAACTGTTGTTAATACAAAAGGGGTACCTCTTACAATCTCCTCTATTTTTGAGATGCCTGATAATACTGTTTTATTGGGTACAGAAGGTGGGATTTTTAAAATCGACATAAATAAACGTACAGCTATTCCCACAGCTTTTAAGAATGCGGTGACACGGATATTTTCGTACGATTTTAAGCACTTGTATGTCGGGACGCAAAACGATGGGCTTTTCCTCCTGAACTTTTCCGATAGAAATCGGGGCGATTTTAAAGTAAGTTCAATCCGTCTAAATTCCTCCCCAAAGGCTGATGAACATATTGTGAATGTTTCCGGGATAAGTAAAAACTACATTGTAACAGCCACAAGAGAGCATCTTTACATCGCGGAAAAGCTGAACGACCTGAACTCTTTCAAAAAGATTGGAGTTGTTTCAAACACGATATCAGGAACTATTACTTATCTCTATGTCGACCGTACAGCTAATATCTGGCTTGGAAGTACACGGGGATTATTCAAAATCAAGCGGCAGTCCTTGCTGTTTAATTATTTCGACACCGGAATACAAAATAACAATGTCGTCAATAGCTTAATGAACGATGGAAAAGGAAGTATCTGGGTTGCAACCCTCGCCAACGGCTTATACGTTTACAATCAAAAAACTAATAAGATCCGGAAAGTTAATGCTCCAGATAATATTAATACCATAAAAAAAGCTTCTGATGGATCTGTTCTTGCCGTTACCGGCAGTAAGTTAATTCAAATATCAAATCAAAATTACCCTTCTGAAATTACCGTTAAGCCCGTCATGGCTTCATTGAACAGTGTACAGGATATGCTGGAAGTTGCACCCGGAGAATGGTGGCTGGCAACCTGGAAGGATGGATTAATCCGTTACCTGGAAAATGGGAAGACAGATTCTACTGACTTTTTTCAAAAAATTAAAAGAGAAATTGGTAAAGAGGCTCCGGTTTTTTGTATCCTGAAAGACAGCTATCAACGGGTATGGATCGGGACGCGGGGAAAGGGGATTTTCAGGGTAGATTTGGGTACTGGGAAAATCAGGCGTTATCATAAAACAGGTAAGGAAAGCGACCGCTCCAACAGGATTCTATGCCTCTATGAAGACAGTGAGAAACATATCTGGATAGGGACCCGGGGTGATGGCCTGTTAAAGTATCTACCCGAAGCGGACCATTTTATAAATTACGGATTAAGCAACGGCTTGCCATCTAATTCGATTTGTGCGGTTCAGCAAAACAGTTCCGGAACGATCTGGATATCCACTTTGAACGGTATAGCTGAATATAAGCCTAAGCTAAAAATAGAGTTTCAGACCTATAATGTTGAGGATGGGATTGGAAGGGCAGAATTTAACTTTAATGCCTCGGCGGCAGGAGATTCCGGGGAGGTGTTTTTTGCCAACGGTTCTGGCTTTTACTCATTTAAAAAGGTTAACAACCCAAGAAACATTGTTTTCCCCATTGTATTCACAGGTTTTGAAATTTTCTCGAAAGGAACATCTTCAGGTTACAGTTCGCAGGACCCAGCCCAGAACCTGCGAAAAATAATGAACTCGGAACGTATCGTGCTGAATCATGAACAAAATAGCTTTGAAATTAGTTTCGCTACCCTTGACTTTACCAATCCTGAAAAGAACCGTTACTTGTACCGGTTAGTTGGACTCGATTCTGCATGGAAGTTTGTTCAGGGCGCAAAAACTTCAATTCCTTTCCATAATTTGCCTGCCGGGAAATACCAGCTGCAGGTTTTTGCATCAAATAGTCAGGGCTATTGGAACGACAAACCCGTGTTTGTAGATATTGTGCTGGAGCCTTATTTCTTACTAAGCGTTCGCGCCTATATAGTCTATGCCCTATTATTCTTAGCGGCAATAGTTGTGGGATGTATAACCTTTAGAAATTGGTACAACTTAAGAAAGAAGTTTCGATTAGAAAGAGAGATTTCTCAAAAGCAATCCCAGCAAATGGTATTGTATACCGATTTATCGCACGAAATAAAAAATCGTCTTTCACTAATTCTTGGCCCCTTAGAGTTGGCGCTTTCTGATAAAAGGGTTAACCGGGCTTTCCTCTATAATCTATACAATCAGACACAACGTCTAAAGCGGCTTACCGACCAGATCCTGAATATCAGAAAAACTGAAAGCGGAAACTTTATTTTAAATGTATCTGAAGAAAATATAGTTAAACTGATTGAACGCCTGTATTCTGAATCTAAGCCTATGGCAATGATCAAAGGCCTTGATTTTTCTTTCAATGCGAAAAAAGATTCTATTACAGGCTGGTGCGATGAGGAATTGCTTGAGATAATTACCATGAATTTGCTTGGAAATGCCATTAAATAT
Organism: Daejeonella sp.; assembly: GCA_037719315.1. Classification (GTDB taxonomy): domain Bacteria; phylum Bacteroidota; class Bacteroidia; order Sphingobacteriales; family Sphingobacteriaceae; genus Daejeonella. The sequence goes on along the minus strand of JBBJNR010000019.1, from coordinate 2,718 downwards.
GTAAACGTAAGCGGATGGGTAGAGTTAAAAGTGGATGCCGAATATCTGGGAGGTAATGATCTCCTGAATAAAAATGCTAAAGAAGGAAATTATCTTGTTTTAGCCTTTTCTAATACAGGAGAAGGTATTCCGAAGGGGGAAATTAATAAAGTAACTGAGCTGTTTTACCGCTCTTCCAATGCTAAATTAAATGCTGCCGAGGGGGCTGGTGTCGGTTTAAACCTTGTCGCCCGTTTGGTACATCTTCATCACGGAGTAATGGAAATTATGAGTGAAAAAGGAGAGTCTACCACGATAACCATTCATTTGCCAATCGATAAGTTTCAGTATTCTATTTCAGAGTTAAAACCAAACATGATCACAACGCCGATCGTGGTCCCCTTAGAAGAAATCGCCGGGAATCCTGAAGAAAGTATAAAACACATAAAGGCCAGACCCTGTGTTAAAAGAAAGATTTTAGTGGTTGATGACAGACCCGAACTGGCAGCTCTGGTAAAAGACTGCTTGCGCTCCGATTTTGAGGTGACTATCGCCTACAGCGGAAAAGAAGCCCTCACTATTTTACAGTCATCAGATATGGAACTCATCATAAGCGACCTTGCTATGCCCGGGATGGATGGCTTAACTTTTTGTCTGAATGTCCGGTCTATAAGTAAATATAAAAACGTGCCTTTTGTTATTCTAACAGGACGCAATTCAGAAGAACAGAAATTAATATGTTTCCAACATGGGGTTGATGATTTTATCGAGAAACCTTTCAGTCCGGAGCTGCTAAAATGGAAGATAAAAACATTTTTAAGACAGGTAAAGCCCGGAACCCCGGAAAAAAAAGATATTATAATAGTAACTCCAGGAGGTGAAATGTCTGAAACACCTGAAGAAGTATTTATCCAAAAAATTGTAAATACTATAGAAGAATTTATCAGTAAGGAGTATTTAGATGCTGAATTCCTGGCAGAAAAAGTCTTTATGAGCCGCGCAACTTTTTACAGGAATATGGAAAGCCTGATAGGAGAATCACCCTCAGTCTTTATAAGAAAATATAGACTGAAAAAAGCCGCCAAACTATTGCTTTCCCGGCATTACAATATATCTGCTACTGCTGCAAAAGTAGGGTTCAATGATCCAAGGTATTTTGCAAAGTGTTTTCAGAAAGAATTCGGGCTAAGCCCTTCACAATATCTTGAAAAGAAATCGTTCAATAATTTGGAGAAATAAGGGCATGGAAATTTACTGCCGTATAGGGCAAAAAAAGAAAGAAGCAGCCGACTACGCTGAACAATTCTGTAAAATGTGGGATGATAGGTGTAATAAACAGTGGCATGAAGAGATATGAATTGACACCGGGACCGAAAAGAGCATATACCTTTATTTTCGCACCCAAACAATCCAAAGCCCGGAATTCAAGGGTCGAAAAATGCTGCCAGCAAATTTTTAACGGAAAGGGGTTAAATGATTAGTAAATTCAATTTTAAAAGAGGCGATACCAGATTATGGATGGTAATATAAAGGAGTTATCACCGGGACAAAGTGAAGAACTGCTCAGAGAATTAAAAGCCCGTTTCGAGAAAAATATGAACCGCCATACCGGTCTTGATTGGGCTAAAGTCCAGGCAAAACTTGAAGTTTTTCCCGCCGGCAGACAAGCTATTGCAGAAAAACTGTGGTCGCTCAGTGAAATGGAAAGAACGGGAGGTGAACCGGATGTTGTTGGTTATGATAAAACAACAGGCGAATTCATTTTTTACGATTGTTCAGTGGAGAGTCCTAAAGGCCGCAGAAGTATTTGTTACGACCACGAGGCGCTGCTGTCAAGGAAAGAACATAAGCCAGAAAATAACGCTATTGATATGGCAGCCGCCATGGGCATCGAGCTTTTAACCGAAGAACAATACCGGGAGCTGCAGAAGCTTGGAAAGTTTGACGGCAAAACATCAAGTTGGATAACAACACCTTCTGATATCAGAAAACTCGGTGGCGCCCTCTTTGCAGATTACCGGTACCGCAATGTCTTCGTGTATCACAACGGCGCAGAATCTTACTATGCAGCCAGGGGCTTCCGGGGCTCGCTAAGGATATGAATGTTGCACAAAATATACACTATGATAAAGAGTGAAATGAATCCTAAGGTTGATTTTTATTTTAGCAAAGTCAACCTCGCCGGCAAGGCAGAAAAGTGGCAGGAAGAAATTAAGAAATTGAGAATGATTATTCTTGACTGTCATCTGACCGAAGATTTGAAGTGGGGTGTTCCTTGTTACAGCTTTCAGACCAGCCGTTCGGGCGGGCAGGCAAGTAACATAGCTCTGATACATGTTTTTAAAGAATATTGTGCGCTTTTGTTTTTCAAAGGTGTCTTGTTAAATGATGCCAATGGGATTCTAATCCAACAAACCAAGAATACGCAGGCGGCGCGCCAGATTCGGTTCACCAATGTTCGGGAAATAATTGAATCGGAAGCGATCTTGAAAGCCTATATTTATGAAGCCATTGAAGTGGAAAAAGCAGGCTTGGAAGTGGATTTTAAAAAGACTACAGAATTCGTAATGCCTGAAGAATTTAAAAATAAATTATCCACACAAGGCGGACAAGTATTGAAAACTGCTTTTGAGGCACTGACGCCGGGACGGCAAAGAGCGTACATTCTTTATTTTTCTGCACCCAAACAATCCAAAACCCGGGAGGCAAGGGTTGAAAAATGTATGCAGCAAATTCTTG
>JBBJNR010000018.1:26553-44126 GCA_037719315.1 Daejeonella sp. | reverse complement strand
GCGAAAGCATGAACACCGCTGAAAACAACAAAAACAGTGAATAACAATTTGCCCTACCCGGCAACAGAGGGAGGCAAGGATATAGAGGAGGCATCCTTTTCGAAGGTTGATGATAATCTCCTTTTACAAAAAAAAGAACTACGATTCTTTGTTATTTCCAGATTTAACCGGACACTAGTAAATAATATTATTGAGTTATGTGCAGCGTATTACGCAAAACATCCAAGCCCCACCCCTTCGCAAACCTTCTTCACTATATTAACCCATCCCCTTGCATCCTACATATCAGAAAACTATTTTTACCCCACAAATATTAAAAAATGGATCTTCGTATTAATTCCTTTGACGATTACAAACGCGTTTATGATTATAGCGTGGCAGAGCCCGAAAACTTCTGGGCGGGGGTAGCAGATTCATTTCATTGGAGGAAAAAGTGGGATAAGGTGCTGGAGTGGAACTTTGTTGAACCCAATATTCAATGGTTCAAAGGTGCCAAATTAAATATCACCGAAAATTGTCTGGACCGGCACCTGGAAGAACACGGGGACGATACTGCAATTATCTGGGAGCCGAACGATGCAGAGGAACATTACAGGAAATTTACTTACAAAGAACTTCATTTTAAAGTCTGCCAGTTCGCAAATGCCCTCAAAAATAATGGCGCGAAAAAGGGGGATAGAATATGTATTTACATGCCCATGGTTCCTGAACTGGCTATTGCCGTTCTTGCATGTGCACGCATAGGAGCTATTCATTCCGTTGTGTTTGGCGGTTTCTCTGCCCAATCTATTGCCGACAGGATAAACGATGCACAATGCAGCCTGGTAATTACTGCTGATGGCGGTTTCAGGGGAAACAAGGATATTCCTTTAAAAAGCGTCATTGACGATGCGATCGTTCAGTGCAGATCCGTTCAGAAAATTATTGTATTAACCCGTACCCGAACCCCTGTTTCCATGATCAAAGGACGCGATGTGTGGTGGGAAGACGAGATCAGGAAAGTAGAGACCCAGGGAAATCCGGTTTGTGACGCTGAAGAAATGGATGCCGAAGATCCCTTATTCATCCTGTATACGTCCGGCTCGACCGGTAAGCCAAAAGGTGTGGTACATACCTGCGGCGGGTACATGGTGTACACAGGCTATACCTTTAAAACAGTCTTTCAGTATGAACCTGGCGAAGTGCATTTTTGCACGGCAGATATAGGCTGGATCACCGGTCATTCTTATATCGTTTATGGTCCATTGTCGCAGGGTGCCACCTCACTGATGTTTGAAGGTGTGCCTACCTGGCCGGATGCAGGACGTTTCTGGGATATCGTAGATAAATTCAAGGTTAATATCCTGTACACGGCGCCGACGGCGATCCGCTCATTAATGAGCTTCGGGGGGGATCCCCTGAAAGGGAAAGACCTAAGCTCGCTCCACAAGCTTGGATCTGTTGGTGAACCCATCAATGAAGAAGCATGGCATTGGTATGACGAGAATATCGGGAAAGGAAAATGCCCGATAGTCGATACCTGGTGGCAGACCGAGAATAGCGGGATCATGATCTCGCCGATAGCGGGAGTTACACCCACCAAGCCGGGTTACGCTACTCTTCCCTTACCGGGGATCCAGCCTTGTCTTGTTGATGAAACCGGCAGTGAGCTAAACGGAAACGGTGTAAGCGGTAACTTATGTATTAAATTTCCATGGCCGGGAGTGATCCGTACAACCTATGGCGATCATGAGCGCTGCCGGACAACATACTTCGCTACCTATCCGAATATGTATTTCACGGGAGATGGATGCTTACGCGACGAGGATGGATATTACCGTATAACCGGGCGCGTTGATGATGTGATCAATGTCTCCGGACACCGCATTGGAACTGCCGAAGTTGAAAATGCCATCAATATGCATGCAGATGTTATTGAGAGCGCTGTTGTGGGTTACCCTCATGACATTAAAGGACAAGGCATTTATGCTTACGTGATCCTGGGAACATCAAGCCATGATCATGAGCTTACGCGCAAGGATATTTTACAAACCGTAGCCCGGATCATCGGCGCTATTGCGAAGCCTGATAAGATCCAGTTTGTTTCTGGCTTGCCGAAAACCAGGTCAGGGAAGATTATGCGAAGGATTCTGCGAAAGATCGCTGAAGGTGAAACGTCGAGTCTCGGAGATACGTCAACGCTGTTAGATCCTAATGTGGTGGAGGAGATAAAGGGGGGAGCGTTGTAAGAGGAGCAAAGAACAAAGAACAAAGAAAGAAAAAAGACATCCTCAGCTTTCAGGAATCAGCCATCAGCCTTCGGACATCCGAATCGATCGATGCGGTCCTTACTCTTTGTTCTTTGCTCCTTATTCTAATTCCAAACATTTCCATCCTGACATCGTTTAGTAATTATACCAACAATAACTACCATGGACAAGTTAGAATTAAAAGGAAGCTGGAATGAGCTGAAAGGCAAGGTTAAACAGGCTTATGCCGATATGACGGATGATGATCTCAAATACGAAGAGGGCAAGGATGATGAGCTCTACGGCAGGTTGCAGCAGAAAACGGGTAAAACCCGTGAGGGTGTGATCGACTGGCTTAGGAGCCTATAAATTAATAACAGGCTCCCCGCAAAGCGGGGAGCTTTTTTTATGAGCTAAATTCTGGGTTCCTCCCGCAATCAAGCTTTTCTTTTTGTAATTTGGTCGCAATGAAACATACTAAACCAACAATCCTGGTAGTGAACGATGACGGAATAACAGCCCCGGGAATTAAAGCGCTGATCGAGGTAATGCAAGACATTGGGAACGTAGTTGTTGTTGCGCCGGATGGGCCCCAATCTGCAACGGGGCACGCCATCACGATCGCTAAGCCATTGAGACTGGATAAAGTAGACCTGTATGAAGGGGTGGAGATGTATAAGTGTTCGGGCACTCCCGTGGACTGTGTAAAGCTCGCCGTAAACAAAGTATTTAAAGGTAAGAAACCTGATTTGTGTGTATCCGGGGTCAATCACGGTCTGAATAATTCCATCAACATCCTATACTCCGGAACGATGTCTGCCGCAGTAGAAGGGGCAATTGAAAGTATCCCATCCGTCGGGTTTTCACTGGATGATTTCGAGAATGATGCCGATTTTAGACATTGCAAAAAATATATAGAAGTCATTACCAAGCAGATCCTGGAACACGGACTCGCCCTGGGGACTTTGCTAAATGTTAATTTTCCAAAAGGATCAGACATCAAAGGAATTAAGATCTGCCGGCAGGCAAATGCCAAATGGGCCGAGGAGTTTGATGAGCGTCTGGATCCTCATAAGAGAAAGTATTACTGGCTGACAGGTGTTTTTCAGAATAATGACCATGGTGAAGATACGGATGTTTGGGCCCTGGAGCATCGTTATGTATCGGTGGTGCCTGTACAATTCGATATGACGGCACATCATGCCATACCGGTTTTGAATAGCTGGGACTTTAGTGAAAAATAGCTCATCCTTATATCCTCATCAATGAAATACTACCTCATAGCGGGTGAAGCGTCCGGCGACCTTCATGGATCTAATCTAATGAAAGCCATTAAGTCGAAAGACGCTGAGGCAGGCTTCCGCTTTTTTGGAGGCGATCTGATGAAGGCGGAGGGAGGGGTATTGTCTAAACACTATTCTGAGATGGCCTTTATGGGCTTTGTGGAAGTAATCGCCAATCTCAGCAGCATTTTAAAGAATATCAAAAAAGCCAAACAGGATATCCTGGCGTTCAAGCCCGATGTAATTATTCTGATCGATTTTCCCGGCTTCAATATGAAGATCGCGCAGTTCGCCAAAAAGGAGGGCATTAAAGTATTTTATTATATCTCCCCTAAAGTTTGGGCCTGGAACCAGAAGCGGGTGCTGAAAATTAAAAAGAACGTGGACAGGATGTTTTGCATCCTTCCCTTCGAAGTAGATTTTTATAAAAAGTGGGATATGGAGGTCGATTATGTGGGTAATCCCCTTCTGGATGCGATAGCTGCAAATATACCGGACGATCAGTTTAAGATAACCCATGATCTCGACGTACGGCCAGTCATCGCCCTGCTCCCCGGCAGCAGAAAACAGGAACTGGATCGCATTTTACCTGAAATGGTTAAGGTAACCGATAATTTTCCTGCCTACCAGTTCGTTATCGCAGGCGCCCCGACATTCCGGGAGAATGATTATACAGTATACCTCGGCGACCGGAAAATACCGGTAATATTTAATGATACTTACAACCTGCTTCTCTACTCTAAAGCGGCGGTCGTTACCTCGGGGACCGCTACGCTTGAAGCGGCGCTTTTAAGAACTCCCCAGGTTGTGGTCTACAAGGGGAATCCGGTTTCTATTGCAATAGCGCGCACGCTCGTTAATATTAAATTCATCTCCCTGGTTAATCTTGTTATGGACGCCGCTATCGTCAAAGAACTTATCCAGGAAGACTGTAATAATAAAATGATTAGCCAGGAACTTGATATGATACTGCATGATCATTTGTACGCTACAGGCATGCAGATCAACTACGATGAGCTTGCTGAAAAGATGGGCGCACCCGGCGCTTCTGAAAGAGCAGCGATATTGATGGTGGGAAGGTTGAAGTCTTATGTTTGAAGTCTGATGTTTGAAGTCTTATGTTTGAAGTCTGAATCGGAAATTCCGGTTGAGCATCCAGACTGGTAACTGCTCTCACTTGTCCGCCGGAGCTTTAGCGAAGGAGGAACCAATCACCAATAAACATCGTATATCTATATAATTACTAAATCTTCTTTAACAAATTGAATACAAGCTTGTTATTAAGGCAGATCGTATAAAAATCAGCCGGATTTTTTATATATTGATATATGTTTGCAAGGTTTCTGATATTAACTTGTCTTTGCCTTGTCGGTATCCCCGGCTACGGCCAGGTTGTAACAGAATGTCCTCAAAATATTGGCTTTGAAAATGGAACCCTGGGGAACTGGCAATGTTCAACCGGTGAAATTTCCGGGACGGGTGGAATGTTTGCTAACTTAGCACGACCAGCGGTCCTAACGCTAACGAACTCCAGTCCTACACCCGGACAGCACACCATAATCCAAAGGTCTTCCGGGAGTGATTATTATGGACAGTTTTCTTTAAATTCTCCAAACGGAAGTGACTATATTGTTCAACTGGGGAATGACTCGAATGGCAGGGGCGCTGAAAGGATCAGCTATACCATAGATGTTCCGGCTAATGTGGAATCCTATTCTATTATTTTTAACTACGCCGTGGTTTTTGAAAACCCGCCGCATGACTATGATGAGCAGCCAAGATTTACAGCGCGTGTTTTTGACGTAGCAGATAATGCATCTACCAATTGTGGTTCTTTCGAATTTGTAGCACAGGGCGGCTTGCCCGGCTTTAAGACCTCTTCTGCTCAATCCCGTAATCCAAGCGGGAATAATAATAATGGATCTTCGCCGGTATTATATAAAGACTGGTCGCCCGTACTTGTAAATCTATCAGATTATCGCGGCCGTACCATACGCCTGGAGTTTACCACGAACGATTGCAGTCGCGGAGGCCATTTCGGATACGCATATATTGATTTTAATGAGAATTGCTCTATTCCTGTAACCGGAAATATTACCTGCCCGGAAGCAGAACAACTTACCCTGAGGACACTGCCGGGATTTTTTGAATACAGATGGTACAATGCGGAAACATTAGAATTACTGGGCACTGCAGACAGCGCCGTTTTGTCGCCAGTGCCTCCGGTTGGTACCCGGATTGCCATAGAGCTGGTACCTTATTCCGGCCTTGGATGTACACAGACCCTGTACACCACCATCGGGGGAATGGATATGAACATCCTTAATCCTGCGTCCAGCTGCTTTAGCGTGGATCTTACAGATATCGCATTAAAAGTGGGGAATAGCTCCGATCTGACATATTCCTACTGGATCGATAGCCTTGCGACCATACCTCTTCCTGATCCAAAACATATATATGTGACCGGCACCTATTACATCAAAGGGAGAAGCTCCTCGGGATGCACCCTCATACGCCCCATGCGGGCTGTTCTAAACCTGGTGCCACCCCTGGTGGTGAACAGGGTATTGCAGGCCGTGTATCCGGGCACCGTTGATATCACGAGAGGGTATAGTATCAACGAGGATGTCACCTACTCATACTGGATGAACAGCGGCGCAACGATCCCGGTCCCGGATCCCGCGAGGATTGGAAAAAAAGCAATTTATTATATTCAAAGCGTGACTTCTGAAGGATGCATATCCATCACGCCCGTGGCTGTTGATATCCTGATCCCTGACATGGTTATCCCCAATACATTTACTCCCAATGGCGATGGTGTGAACGATGTTTTGACCGTTCTGCTGAACAGCAATGTGCAAGTGAGGCATTTTAAGATATTTAACCGCTGGGGGGATGTAGTTCACCTCACCTCAGACATTAATAATTACTGGAGTGGATTTAAGGAAAGCTCGGAAGTTCCTGTGGGGGGTGTACTACTGGGTGATTGAAGGGATACTGGATTCGAAAAGATACACCAGATCGGGCTACGTGACATTGGTGAGGTAATAATTGGTGGTTTTTGCCGGCATGTGTCCGGCAAAAACCACCAATGAAATTATTTCACTGAGAAGTTAACCTGGTGGTTACCCCAAATAAGTGAAACGATCCCTGATTTAGCGATCTTAAAGGTCATTCTTTCAGTAAAAGACGCCGACTTAACAGGTTTAACGGTGAACCGTAAAGCATCTTCAGCCTGGCTATATTCTGTTCCGGACTGATTCCAAACCTTATTGATCATTATGGTCCACACTTTTTCACCCGGAATAGAATAGAGGCTATATTTCCCTGCAGGTAAGGATTTTCCCTGGATCTTAACATTTTTGCTTACCTGGAAAACGGTAGCTTCATTGGCACCGGTGCGCCAAACTTTCCCCCATGGAGCAATTTCTTTTCCAATAGTCCGGCCTTTAACGGCCGGCTGACTGTAATCGATGCTAATCTTTGCTCCGCTTGTTGTTGTCTCCGAGACTTTTGCTGCAGGACTTGGCCTTTGGGCACAGGCAGTACCGGCAAAAAGGCCTGTAATTAATAGTAGTAAGATTGTGTGTTTCATATGATTAGTTTTTTTGTCAAATATATTAATCTGCATTAATGGAACAACCATGAAGCAATATTGTTATAAAGTGCGGTTCTTTATTTTGACAAATTCATCCTGCAGGTGCTTAACGTTTTGTTTCTCTGTTCGGGCCAGTTCCAGAGCCTTTACTTGTGTTGTTTCAGATTCGGTATAAAAGCCTAAGCGATAGAGCAGATGCGAGAGGGTATCGTAACTTGCTGAATTAGGACTAAGTTCAATAGACCTTTTGCTCCATAACATGGCTTTGCTGAGAAATACAGCATTTTTAGTCCCGGATTCAAAGATCGAGTACGCGCCATTGTTTAGCTCCATCGCAAAAGTACTTGAGGGAAATGCATACGAAACTGAACGAATGCCTCCTCCGGGCGGCATATCGCGTGCAGCCTGCTCATTAACGCGGCTTTTTTCTCTTTCGGCAGTCTTTTGATCAAGCCTGCGAATGGAATCTACGCTAATATTCATATAATATTGATCATAGTGCTGACCCGCAGCTCTCAGGTAATTTGATGTGTCTTTAACTTGCTGATGGTACTGAAGCATTTTTCTGCTATGGTTTTTTTGTCCCTGGAGCCTGTCCGAATTCCATGAGTTTCTCAGGTAATTAGCCGAAGCATAGGCCCGGGTAATATTTTTAGCAGCTACAGCACTGGCCATGGTATTTTCTATGATGCGGTTATTAATGTTTACCCTTACATCGAAAAGCTCAGTTTTGAAAATACTGTCTATTATTTTTTTGTTGGAATGAGCTAGTGAATATGCTCTGCCATCGGCAAGCGGCCCGGCTTTTAAAATAAATAACACCTGCCCGTAGTTGTCCAGGTCTTTGATATATAAATTATTGGTATACTGTTCGATAAGCTCAGCGTTACTGGTTATGCCGGCGCTAATTCTCTTGTTAATATAATCCCTCATAAAGCCTGTACTGCGATCGCCCGAAGCATATTGCTTTTCAAAATCAATGAGAGATTTACCTTTACCTGCAGCGATGGCCTCATCAGCCATACTTAGAAGGATGGGCGGCGGCATACTACCGAATTTTTTAAACATCAGGCCGCCCTTGCTGTCCACAAAAATGAATGCCGGGAAACCCACGACCTTATATTTTCTAATGATCTTCCGGGATATGGTGTCAGCCCGGTCTATTGTATAATTGATGAAATTCTCATTGAATTTAGTTACCACAGCAGGATCCTTTAATCCTGAAAGGAAATTAGTAACATGAGCAGGGGGCTGCATCGTTATTAATATGCACAGCACCTTATTTTGTACCATTGAAAGTCTTTCAGCTTTCTCGATCGAATCCTCATATTTGATCTTCTGCGACCAGGAGTTAAAGGAGCATAGCAAAAGAATAAAGAGAATCGGAGCAAATTTCTTCATAGGATGTTTTGTTTATCAGTTTTTATGCTGTCGCAGAATAAGCTTAATATTTATTGGTGGAGATTTCGATATGGAAATATGCGAAAATTAAAATTAGCATCAAATTTATATGATGCCACATTTCATTTGTTATTTCATTGAAAATTGTCGAAAATTGCATTTAAATCCATGGGGGATTAGCTCATTTGGCTAGAGCGCTTCGCTGGCAGTGAAGAGGTGATCGGTTCGAATCCGATATTCTCCACAGAACAAGCCCTGGATACCTTCAGGGCCTTTTTTGTTAAAACTCTGCCACAAACTCTGCCACAGAGTGCATTCTCAAATCCCCAAATCCCATATACAACACCGATCCTAAATACTGGTAAACAAGCATCACGGGTTCCTCGCGGTTCCAACAAATATCTTGAATTAGCGAAAAATACCTGGTTCGTTGAGTTCCATTTCTTCGATCAACAAGTTTGCAAAATGGTTCGTGTCAGGATGACCAACCAGCTCAACCGTTTAAAGGATAACAATGAAAAGTTTATGGCATTCCCAGCTAACCACTGTCCTTTTATCATTCATGATTATGCAATTCAATCCTCTCACAAATCAACTGTTTGCAAATAATGGAACATAAATCAACACGCTCCATTGCCCTCTCTAGGAGCAGTGAAAAGAACTATACGGTTAATTGGCCTAGGTCTTTATTTCTGACTTCTTATTTGACACTTTTCATGAGTATTTAATAAGTTTAAAGTTGAAGAGATTATATAGCTTAGTCGATGAACTTGCTGCAAATGATATATATTTAGGGTCAGTAGAACTTCTTTTTGACTATTTAAAAGAAGTAAAAAGGAATGCCAGTCAGTTTTGCAGAATTCTTTTAAGTAGCATCTCATGAAAAAGAAATACGCTTACAGTATATTACAATACCACCATTCGCAAGCTGCTGGGGAAGTTATGAATATTGGTCTCTTGTTTTATCTTCCCACTTCTGGAAAGCTAACGCTTATAACTCCAAAAGATTTTGAGAGATATAAAGCGGCTTATCCGGGTTTTTCGACCGAACTCATTGAGACATATTTCAACTATTTTGATGCTCGACTAAAGTTACTTAGCGACGATCCTGGCTCAGTCTTAAGGTATACCATTGGCTATCTCGGAAAGCTGATTAAAGATCAACTGTTAACACCTGATTCATCGATGTTGCAGTTTAGTAGGTCGCAGTCAGCGATCTTATATACAGACATGGAAAAGGTTATAGGTAATTTATCAGTAATGTATCTTTATACGGAACCAGAACAGTTGGAGGTTCGTTCATTTAACGGTTTAAACGCTAAAAAAGCCGGTGACTGGATATATCCCGATTTTAAAAATAAAATACCGAAAATTGACAAAAATCATATATTTTTACCTAGACAAAACGAGCTAACTTTCAAAGACATTCCTTAGGGCAACCTAGGGCGGGCCGGTGAGTCACCTTCCTGTAAAATAATGATCCATCAAGCTTGTTGCGTGAAAGATGCATCAAAAGTCGCTCCGCTTAAGCGCTGCGCTAGACATTTTGCTACATCTTTCACGCTTTGCTCAAAATGGGTCCGAGAGTAATCTTGGGCCCATAAATGATTATAGCCCGTGACTTTTGAAGAATATAAAGATAAGTTTATAGCTAAAGCAACGGAAGCTGGATTCTCTGAAGATAACATCCAGGCGTGCTTGGCCTACGCGAAACCACTAATCCAACAAGGCTTACCTATAATTTATAATACTACTAATCTTGCTGCTTTAGTAGGGTATTCGCGTGCATATATTAAGAGGGCCGCTCTATTCACGAATAGTTATTACCGGAGGTTCCAAATCAAAAAGAAGAATGGTAATCTTAGAAGTTTAAAGGAACCTCTACCTAGTTTGAAAGAAATACAAATTTGGATATTAAAAAACGTACTTGAGCAGGTTAAACCGTTCCTCTTTTACTCATCATCTTTTGGTTTTCGGACAACGCCTAATTCTGCGCCAAACAGGGCTAATACCTGATTAACTTTGTCCATGCGGAGTGTGGCCTTTCCCTGTTCCATTTCTCTTACTACACGGAGTCCAACTCCCGCCTTTATCGCAAGATCTTCCTGTGTAAAGTTAAAAGCCTTTCTTTTTTTCTTTAAATAATCGGAAAGCATATCTATACCCTTTATGGTAAAAATATAATAAAACAAAGTAAATAATACCCTATCGGGTGCAATAGGTTGATTAGTTACCTATTTATACCCGATAGGGTATAGATATATCAGATGGTTTTGCCCTGATTCCCGGGCATGCAGCTAATCGGTATTACTATCAAGGCCTAATTTCTCTTCCAAAAGCTTATTGTATTTGTCAGACAGCCTTTGATAACGTTCGGTTTGTTCCTGGTATTTCGATAGCCATTTATCCCGGTCCTTTAGTAGCTCTTCGTAGTTAAGCTGATTATTATACGGAAGGCTATCCTCCTTCATGATATAATCAGCCATTTCCGGAAACTCATTGGTGAAGTCATGGTTCAAGGCCTTGCCATATCTTGCAAGTGTTTTGTAGGGGAGGTCATCTTTTTTTATATGAACGTAGAAGGTAGGGTATTTGTAGCCTGCTTTCTTTATAATCTCTTTTAGGCTAAGCGGACTTGTTTTTGCCACCTGGTGGAGCACCTCACCTCGGGATAAAACTCGATTGGATTTCTTCAATTATACTTCCTTGGATGGAATTACAATATAATTGATCTGTTTATCTATTTTTTATAACAATTTAGTTGTTAAATTATATAATATTATATATTATTGTATATAATTAGATAGTTCTAGTTCGTGTCTGAGCTATTTTATGCGCGGAACATAACCAGCAGGTTGATTTTTGTTTTAATGAAACGCACTGTTTTGGTTTTACGAGTTATAGGTAATTTTCATTAACAGGCTCCTTGTGACAAAAATACATCACTATGGTTAATATGAGAGGATTTTACAGCGATAAATTACAGGATATTCCATTTTTATCCCCAGCACTTCAAAACGTGTCAAACTTCACTTATTTCTATAGTGCTACGGAAAGTGATGAATTCCAGTGTCGTTTATTATCCGCATCAGCCGGCGATAACTATCCCAGCCTCACCATTTTTTTTTCACAATTCGAGAAAGCTCTTGCCGTGTTTTTTGCGATCCTGATCAGTTTGGTTATCTGCCACCCGGAGTAATCAGCTTCTTAACGGCATCAGGACGTTAGTTAATGAATATGGTTTCATTGGTGCCGTTTAAGATTTTCATTTTTTAATCACTCTAAATAGCCCTATAATTCAATGAAAAAAATAACGAGATATATCGCCATGGCACTGCTATGCTTAAAATTCAGGACAAATTTATATACGTCTTTCATCGCATTTTCTTTATTAACCCTGATAACTGTCTTGTCCGCGAACAGAGCACAGGGGCAGGAACCTAAGCAGGCTGGAGGAATAACTATAGGCCAGCAGGTTCCTGATTTTACTTTAAACAATATAATTAATTATAAAACAACCAGCGCGGACCTTTCAGATTTTAAAGGTAAGCTGCTGGTACTTGCTTTTTGGAGCACCACTTGCCGCAGCACGCGCGAGAGTATGCAGCAAATGAATGATATGCAGCTTGCGTTTAAAGATAAAATACAGGTTATAGCCGTGTCTGATGATAGTCCGCAAATGATCGAACAGGCTTTTGCCAGGGATCCCGGATTAGCATCTACGACCGTTCCTATTGTTATCGGAGATACCGCACTCAAGTCTATGTTTCCAAACCTCATCCTTCCTCATCTGACATGGGTTTACAACGGCAAGGTGAAGGCAATCACAAGTATTCAATACCTGAATAAAGACAACATCATAAGTGCCCAAAAAAATGACCACCTTAACTGGCCGGTTAAAAGCGATGTAACTGGTTTTGATTACAAGAAGCCATTTTTGACGGGCATATACAGTCAGCCCAATTCAACTAAACCTGTATACTACTCCCAGCTAAGTCCCTACCTGCCGGGAGTAGCGCCCGGTTATGGTGTAGAAGTAGATAGCCTTAATAAAACTGTCCGCACGTGGATCGTTAACTTCCCGGCTTACAAAATATGCCTGATGGCATTCGGCCGCTTCCTCGGCCTTCCTGCAAACCAAATGCTTTGGGAAGTTCAGGATAAGAGTAAATATGTTTATGACGAAAAAGAGCAGTATAAAGATGTCTGGAATCGTGCAAACAGTTATTGCTACGAATCTATTTTACCAATTGATATCTCTACCGCAGAACGGATGAATAGGGTTCGCCTTGATCTTAATAACTTCCTTAACCTGAACGGACGGCTGGAAAAAAGGAATGTAGACGCACTGGTTTTGGAATTTAGCAGGGATAAACTTCCAATTTCGGTCGGTGGCAAGCCTAAACAAACACTTCATCGTTCAGATACGACCAAAGTGTTAAGGAATAGCAGCCTGTCAAATATTTCCTGGGAGATGAACAACTTCGTTCAAAATCCTCCTGTTCTATTCGACAAAAGTATAAACCCGCGGGTAGATCTGGATCTTCCGGTTGAATCAATGACCGATGTAGAATCAATACGAAATGCACTTGCACCTTATGGGATCACTCTAAAAAGCGCTAAAAGAGATGTGGAGTTCTTTGTCCTTACCGAGAATTTTAAGACCCAAACCAAAAACTAATTACCATGAAGTATTTTTATATATTACTTGTTCTCATAATTCCAATCCTGGCCACCGCACAGGATAATTTTTCCATTGCGGGTATAGTCATTGACGAAGCGGGCTATCCAATAGAGGGCGCTACGGTTTCGCTGTCAGGAAGTGATAATAAAACCATTAGCAAAGCAGATGGTGGTTTTCAATTAACGGTCCCGCGAAGTCCTGCCTTGCTAAAGATAACCTTCATAGGATTCGTGTCTGTAGAGCAATCGTTAATCCTCCCTTTAAAAGAGCAATTGGTTGTTTCATTAAGGTACGATAGCCGTTTATTGAAAGAAGTTATCGTATCAACCGGCTACCAGGAGATTTCTAAAGAAAGAGCTACCGGATCTTTTGAACAACTGGATCCCGATCTGATCAATCGCACTGTGAGCCCCAATATCCTGAACAGGATAGAAGCATTAAGCCCATCGGTGTTTTTTGACAATCGAAGATACAATATCAATTCCTCAGAAATATCCAATAATTTACAGATAAGGGGCTTAAGCACAATCGGCGCAAACCCGGATCCCTTGGTCATCCTGGATAATTTTCCCTATGAAGGAGATATCAGCAATATTAATCCAAATGACATCGAAAGCATTACCATACTAAAGGATGCTTCAGCAGCTTCTATTTGGGGAGCAAGGGCTGGAAATGGCGTAATTGTACTTACTTCAAAAAAAGGTGCCTTAAATAAGCCCTTGTCCGTTTCATTTAACAGCAATTTAAATATCACCGGGAAGCCGCCCCTAAAGGAATTTCCGCAGTTGTCTTCTTCAGAATTCATAGACATGGAGCGGTTTCTTTTTACCCAAGGATTTTATACAAGCCAGGAAAACAATGCCAGGAAACCAGCTTTGACACCAGTAGTAGAGATGCTGATCTTGAACCGGGATGGCAAACTGAGTAGCGCCGACCTGGAATTAAAATTAAATGCACTTCGCGATGTGGATGTACGGGACGACTTCAGCAAGTATGTATATCGTGAAGCTGTAAATCAGCAATATGCATTATCCATTTCAGGCGGGAGCCAGAATCATAGCTACCTGCTTTCCGCAGGATACGACAGAAACCTGCAGTCCTTGGTTACGAATAGCAATAACAGGCTCAGCTTACGGGCAGAGAATAAAATTAAGGCCGCAAAAAACCTGGAGGTTTATGGCCGTGTAACCTATACCGGCACCACTATCGATCGAAATAACAGCTCTAACCAACCCGGGTTCCGACAGATCAGGACAGTAAATAAGAGCTTGTATCCCTATGCCTCGCTGGCTGATGGGGCAGGTAACCCGGTTTCTATAGACAAAGATTTCAGAAGCAATTATATAAGCACAATTGGCGGTGGACTGTTACTCGACTGGCAATATCGCCCCCTGGAGGAGATCCGGCTGGCAAATAATTCAACCGCATCCAATGATTTACTCCTCAACGGAGGGATTAACTATAAATTCGCCAAATGGGTTAATATAGACGTGAAGTTTCAACATCAGGCTGTAAGGGGAGCTTCGCGGGAATTCTATTCAGTTAATAGCTATTTCACACGAAATATCATAAATAGATTCAGTCAGATAACTGGTAACCAGGTTGTCAGACCTGTGCCGCTCGGGGGGATCCTGAATGAAGGGGCCAACTCAATTAACTCAAACTCCATACGGGGCCAAATGAATTTTGCCCATGAATGGAATAATAAACATGCTTTCAGTGGCCTCATCGGGGCGGAAGTAAGAGATAACCACAGTCTTGCGAACACGTACCGGACTTATGGTTATGATGATGATATCCTGACGGTTTCCAGTGTTGACATGGTCAGTAATTTCCCGGCCTATAACAACCTGGCAGCGGCATCTACTATACCGGCATCAGCTAGCCAGGACGATCTGACGGACCGCTTCGTTTCTTTTTACGCAAATGCCGGTTATACGTTTGATAATAGAATTACTGTTTCTCTGAGTGCGCGGAAAGACGCATCCAATTTATTTGGTGTAAAAACAAATCAAAAGGGTATCCCCTTAGGCTCTGCCGGGCTGGCCTGGAACGTCGCCAGCGAGCGTTTTTATAACCTTGGATTTTTGCCGGTATTAAAATTAAGATCCAGTTTTGGCTACAGTGGAAATACGGCAAATAACCGCTCAGCGTATACTACCATTTCTTACATGAGCGCTTCCGGAACGATCAATAATTTACGGTTCGCCTATTTAAGAAATCCTCCTGATGAAAATTTGCGTTGGGAAAAAGTCGGTATCTTTAACGTTGGGCTTGATTTTGGTATAAAGGATAACCGTATTTCTGGAAGCCTGGATGTTTTCCAGAAAAAAACCACCGACCTGTTGGGAACTGAACCGATCGACCCCACCACGGGCTTCTCCACAGCGAACATAAATGGCGCGTCAACCATGGGTAAAGGATATGAGATTATTCTGAATTCAAAGAATCTGGTCGGTAAAGTTAGCTGGAATTCAACCTTTTTCCTGGGTTATAACAAGACCATTGTAACCCGTTATTTAAATTCACCAAGTACTTCAGTGACAATAGTGAATCAAGGGATTAACGTGGGTGCTATTCAGAATTATTCTGTATATCCCCTGTTCAGTTACCGGTTTGCTAAACTCGACGGCAGCAATGGAGATCCGGTAGGGTATATTGCCGGTAAGGAAAGTAAAGACTACAGTTCTATTACTGCCAGAACCCCTCTTTCCGAACTGGTTTTTCACGGTTCAGCAATTCCGCTGTATACCGGGGCCTTACGAAACACGATATCCTGGAAAAATATTAGCGTTTCGGCAAATCTCAGTTACCGGCTTAAGTATTTTTTCCGCAGGCCGACCATAAATTTCAGCACTCTTCTTAACTCACATGACGGCAATCCGGACTATTCACTTCGCTGGCAAAAGCCTGGTGACGAAGCTTTTACTACGGTGCCATCATTTGCCTACCCGGTAGTCTCCACCAGGGATGCATTTTATAACGGATCTGATCTGACGGTAGAAAAGGGGGATCATATCCGGCTTCAGGATTTAAGGCTAAGCTATGATCTGAATACCCGGAACATTAAACGGCTGCCCTTTAAAAATGCACAGCTTTTTATCTACTCCAGTAACCTGGGGCTGTTATGGAGGGCGAATCATGCAGGGCTGGATCCCGATTATTTCCTGAATGGTATTCCTCTCTCAAAGAGTATTGCAGCAGGTTTGCGTATAAATATGTAAAACTTAATTAATAACGCCAAAGTTCACGCCCCTTAGCAGAGGTTGGGGCAACGGCTTCAAAATAAATAGACATGAAGAAGATTTTAATCGTACTAACAGCCAGTATATTCCTATTGAGTGCCTGCGAAAAATACCTGGACCTGAAACCGGACAAAAAGCTGGCCGTTCCAAAAACGCTGACGGATGCCGGAGCTTTGCTGGATAATACATTCCTTAATACTAATTCCGGGCTGGGAGAAGCGCAGGCAGATAACTATTATATGTCTCAGGCAGACTGGAGCGCTTTAACTGGCCTTAGAGATAGAAATGTATATATCTGGCAAAATGACGCAGTTGATGGAGATACGGGAGGCTGGGGAGGGCGTTATAACAGTATCCTTACTGTAAATGTAGTGCTCGATCTGCTGGATAATTATAATCCGCTTGGTTCGGACGCAGGTGAGTTTAATAGGATTTACGGAGCCGCTCTTTTTATTAGAGCATATAACTTCAATGAGCTGCTTCACTTATTTTCCAGGCCATTCGATAAAACCACGTCCGCTACTGATCCCGGTATTAGTATCCGGCTATCTCCGGATGTTAATCAAAAGACGACCCGCGCGTCGGTTATAGCTTGCTACCAGCAGATCCTTTCCGATCTAAAACGCTCGATAACTCTTTTACCTACGGTAACTTTAGTGCCTACACGGCCAGGTAAAGCAGCCGCTTATGGAGCGATTGCAAACGTATATCTGTCAATGGAAGACTATCCGAATGCAGCCCTCTATGCAGATTCCAGTTTACAAATTAACAGCGCGCTGATTGATTACAATACCCTAACTGCAACTGCCGATGTACCCTTTGTCCGGTTTAATAAAGAAGTAATTTACCACGCCAACGGATCCAGTACCCAGCTAACGTCCGCAAGGGCCAAAATTGATCCTGTTTTATATGACAGTTATCAGCCGAACGACCTTCGTAAGGCCATGTTTTTTAAACAAAACGCAGATAAAAGTTATGCTTTTAAAGGAAGTTACGACGGTCAGAATTCAAGTAGCATGTTTACAGGCCTAACAACAGCAGAGATGTACCTGGTTCGCGCTGAAGCATATTCACGAATAAATAAAACCGCCGATGCGCTGAAGGATCTGAATACTCTGATGGTCAATCGGTGGC
>JBBJNR010000018.1:0-26543 GCA_037719315.1 Daejeonella sp. | reverse complement strand
ACTCCCTTTATAGCTGCTAGTTCAGACGATGCCTTAAAAATGGTTCTGCAGGAGCGTCGTAAAGAACTGCTTATGCGTAACCGGAGATTTAATGACTTACGGAGGTTAAATAAGGATAGCCGTTTCGCTATAACTTTAAAAAGAATATTAGGAGCAAATACCCATGAATTGCCTCCCAATGATAAAAGGTATGTCTTTCCTATACCTGAGACCGTTATTGCAGCCACTGGTATGGCTCAAAACGAAAGGTAAAATAAATGGCAGGGGATTCCTGCCATTTATTTTTTTATTATTCGTATAGTTTCACATTTGGATGATTACTGGAACCGACCGCAATAGCTGCATTGATTTCAGTTTCCAATGCTCCATCAATCACTGGTTCAGCGCCATTAACCTCGGCGAATATCGAACAAACGGCTCCGGCTGCATTACACGTTGGGGTACCTCCCACCGCAGAATAATTTTCCGGTGCAGTTGGATCTCCGGATAGATCATACTCGAACCAACTTTGTTCAAGCGCTTTAACCCGCTCTGCTTTGAAAGAGCTGGATACAAAAGCAAGAGCCAGGCCCATTACCAATGCAAGAATTCCGAAATTTAATTTTACTTTTTTCATGATATTTATTTTTATTGTGCCTACTCTGTTTAAGGTTTTCGGCGTTCTCCTCGTACTTCATGGGGCCTTTGTAACCTGGTTACTAGAGCCGTTTAATTTTTGGATGTCAAGTCCTCCTTTCTTTTAAATTATTTATTTCAGCAAACAATCCCGCTATCGAGAGCGAAAGAAAAGCAAGATTGAATATCAGATGTTCTCCCCATCCGAGCTGCTCCAGCACACCCCCGCACGAGCAGGGCACTTTACCAAAGATATTTGTCAGGATCAGGGCTATATAAATACTAAAGGCTAATAGCAACAACGAGGAGAAAACGAACCCATAAATCCGGGTTACAGCAAAGCAGAGCAAGGCGGCTGCTATAATCTCGGTGATCGGAAGAATATACGCCAACGCCTCAGACATCCCTTCAGGAAATACTTGCCTGCGCATTTGAATTTTGAAGTGCCTGAATTCAGAAAGCTTGCTACTGACAGTATAAGCCCATAGGATGATCAGGAGAACAGACGTAGTTGAAATAACTAATGACCTTTTCATGCGAGCGGGTATTTATTGATGTAAAGAAAAAACACTAAAGGATTAAAAAATCGCGCTTTACTTTTTTTAAGGATATATTTCTGCAATGAACGCGAATAATGGATTTCATAATTCTGTTCTTTCAATTCGTTTGATCAGCTGTTAGTTAGGGAAACCAAAGTCTTTTGGAAAAAAGGAAAAACAATGTACCATTTGAATAAGTTATCTGTAATGACGATATTGTTTGAATGATAAAATATAAGTAATTCTACCATGAATCAATCAGAAGAAAAGGGTATTGTAAGCTTCCCCGATAGTGTAACACCAGGCAAAACCCAATTGAAAACGATAACTGTACCTTTAACTAATTTGTCTAACTAAAATCAA
Organism: Daejeonella sp.; assembly: GCA_037719315.1. GTDB lineage: Bacteria > Bacteroidota > Bacteroidia > Sphingobacteriales > Sphingobacteriaceae > Daejeonella. The sequence continues at coordinate 25,026 of JBBJNR010000018.1, read as the reverse complement.
ACAATGGAGAACTCTTTTGGGATGAACATTATTCCAGATAATGACGTTCAGCGGGTCGAAGCATTAAGAAGGTATCAGATACTTGGTGGCCCCCCTGAGCACGCATTTGACAACATCGCCAGGTTAGCCACACAAATCTTTGGGGTACCGATTTCCATTATTTCATTGGTAGACGCCAACAAGGTTTTCTTTAAGGCCAATATCGGGATGGGCGATGTGCGGGAGGTAGACCGTGGCGACAGTCTTTGTTCACTTGCGGTGATGAAAACCGAAGTAACTGTATTCGAAAATGCGCCGGATGAGCCCTGCCTGATGGCCAATCCCAATGTTGCCGGTTCATTCGGTCTGAAATTTTATGCAGGTGCACCATTAACCACACAGGATGGTTTTCATATAGGAACCATGTGCGTCATAGACAAGGAGCCGCGGACCTTTTCGCCGAATGAAAAAATAATCCTTGAAGGACTTGCCCGGATTGTTATGGTCGAGATCGAGCTGAGGCTGGCGTCCATTGATGAGGCTAGGCGCCAAAATGAGATGAATGAAGAGCTTGCGGCTATGCACGAAGAGGCACAGGCAGCGAACGAAGAGCTGATCAGCGCCAATGACCTTCTTGCGGATATGCAGAGCGAACTTCAGATTGCTTTGGCGACGGTAACTGAAAGCGAAGGGCGGCTCAGATATCTGTTGGAAGATGCCCCAGTTGCAATTGCAGTACTGAAGGGCCGGGACCTGGTCGTCGATTCTGCAAATAAAAAAGTGCTGGAAATATGGGGGAAAACGTCAGATATTATTGGTAAACCCTTACATATCGCTTTACCTGAACTCAAGGGGCAGGTTTTTTTAAAATGGCTGGATGATGTTTATACCACCGGGGTGCCTTTTGAAGGACGCGAGGTAAAGGCACAACTGGAGAGGGGTGGTGTAATAGAAGACGTATACTCTAATTTCGTCTATCATCCCATCCGCGAACAGGACGGCACGATCGACAGCATCATGCTGGTCGCTACGATAATAACCAATGAGGTAATTGCAAAGCTCCGGCTTAAAGAGAGTGAAGAAAATTTAAAGCTGCTCGCAGATAACATGTCTCAGCTTGCCTGGATGACCGATGAAACTGGCTATATCTTTTGGTACAATAAACGGTGGTATGATTATACCGGCACTACACTGGACGAGATGAAAGGCTGGGGCTGGAAGAAAGTCCATCACCCGGACCATGTCGATAGAGTGGCCGGTAAATTTGAAAAGCACCTTGAACGCGGTCTGATATGGGAAGACACCTTTCCATTGCTGGGAGCTGACGGCGAATACAGATGGTTCCTTTCTAAGGCGGTACCCTTAAGGGGTGAACATCATAAGATCATCCGCTGGATAGGTACAAATACAGACATCACCGCTGAAATGAAAGTAGCGCAGCAAAAGGATGATTTTATTACTATTGCGAGTCATGAGCTCAAGACTCCCATCACCAGCCTTAAAGCCGCACTGCAGCTGCTGGATAAGCTTAAGGCTGATCCAAGCTCCCCGATGTTGCCTAAACTGATCGATCAGTCGAATCGCAGTATGGAAAAAATGAGCACTCTGGTCGAAGACCTGCTCAATGCAGGCCGCATGAGCGACGGACAGCTTGAGCTTTCCAAGTCGCTGTTTTCCGCTTCTGAAATGCTGGATAAATGCTGTAACCATGTGAGATTTGCAAGAGTCTATGAACTGCTTGCTGAAGGAGACCAGGAGCTGCAAATATATGCTGACGAGCACCGGATAGACCAGGTGGTTGTCAACTTCGTTAGCAATGCCATTAAATACACGCCGAACTCAAAGAAAATTATTCTCAGAGTAATCAAGGTAGATAACTACGCTAAAATATCGGTGCAGGACTTTGGACCAGGGATACCGAAGAATGAGCAGCAGCATCTATTTGACCGATACTGGAGGGCAGATCATTCAGGATCACAGTATTCCGGGCTTGGCATAGGTCTTTATATTTGCTCTGAAATTGTTAAACGGCATGGCGGACAAATTGGTGTCGACAGCGAGCCTGGAAAGGGAAGCACATTTTGGTTTACCATTCCATTGGAGGCGAATACCCCGGAGAATGGCAAATTCGATCGTTGAAAGGCTCAATGATTATATAACATTTGAAAGCGACAAAAGGGAGATGGCTCTGTTTTTACGGTTACATTACCTGTTCATTTGAATAAATTCCCTGCAAAAGTCCTGGTAATTGGGCCACCACTAATTTTTTTATTTTTTTTTTCATGTCAGCCGAAAGATCATAATAAAAACTAAGAAAAGAGCTTACCTTGTGGACTGTTCTTTTTGGTTTGGAGTATAGCAAAAAAGCGGACAGAAATAGTATAATTGCCCCTTAAAAAACGGTTCAGAGTGTAAGATGAAGAAAGTATTGGTCGTAGATGATAATGTAGAGATACTGAATATCATAACCATCATTCTGGATATGGAAGGATATGAGGTTATTTCCGCGGATAATGGACATCAAATATCCGAGACCATATTGACATCCGCTCCGGATTTAATTTTACTGGATATAATGCTCGGTGACCTGGATGGAAGGGAATTGTGCAGGACGTTAAAAATTGATCCGCAGACAAAACACATCCCTGTTATCATGATCTCCGCTTCACACATTCTAGGCTGCGATGACTGTAGTGCAGAAGATTTCCTCGCAAAGCCCTTCAACATCGAAGATCTGGTGGAGAAAGTTGCACAATACGTAAATTAACGTAGATTTTACTTGCGGATCTTATTAATTATTTAATTTTTTAAACTGCTTAACGTAAATCTTCACTCTCCGATCTAGCAGGGAGCCCGGGAATCGTCCTGATTCATTTTAAATTGTCACCCTGCGCCTTCCTGATTACCCCGATACCCGGCCAATGACAATGCGCGCTTGCAATTATCCCTTCAATCGGCTATTATTGTATCCCATGGAGAAAGAGCAGCAAAAGCCGGAAATTTTCGGGAACGTCAGAAAAATATTATTGCAGGATAACTTTGAGATCATTACAGAAGACCAGTCCCGGCCATGGGGTGGATTTTTTGTCCTCTCTGAGGACCAGGCCCAACAATTCGCTGATACCTATTTCAGCGGAATAACCGTAGATGATCTCCGGATCTCGGGTAAGCTCAGCCCGAAAATATTGATCGTAGCTCCGGATAAAAGGCTTTCCTGGCAATATCATCATCGCAGGGCAGAGATATGGCAGGTGATTGAAGGTACGGTAGGAGTTATTACAAGTCCTACAGACGAGGAGGGCGAGCTGAAAACCTATTCCCCGGGAGATCGTATTATTTTGAAAAAAGGTGAGCGTCACCGCTTGGTGGGACTTAAAGATTGGGGCATTATTGCAGAAATCTGGCAACACACAGACCCTTCGAACCCTTCGGATGAATCAGATATCGTCAGGGTCCAGGACGATTTCGGACGCTAAACTTCCGGTTTACACGTTTATAGTCTAAAGCGGTTTAAAATTTCTTAATTTTGCCGCTCATTAAATCGTATACCTAATCCTGAACATGATCATCCTTGTATTCTTTCTTTGCCACTGGTTTCTTTCCCTTTTTTTCCAAACGTTTTTCCTTCACAGGTATGCATCCCATAAGATGTTTAAAATGAATCCCTTCTGGGAAAAAACATTCTACATGCTGACCTTCCTTTCACAAGGCTCGTCTTTTTTAAATCCCCGTGCTTATGCAATCATGCACCGCATGCATCATGCCTATAGCGATACGGAAAAAGATCCGCATTCCCCTCATTTTATTAAGGATGTTTGGGGGCTGATGATCAAAACTAAAAACATTTACCTGGAGTATGTCAAGTTCAAGATTGAACCGGAACCGGCATTTCGCGACAGATATCCCACATGGCCATTGATAGATCGCATCGGTGATCTTTGGATCACCCGTACAGTTTTTATTTTGATCTATATCGCATTTTACGTTTATTTCGCCGAATACTGGTGGATGTTCCTGCTGTTGCCTGTACATTTTCTAATGGGACCCATACATGGTGCGATTGTAAATTGGTGCGGACATAAATATGGATATTCCAACTACGATAATGATGATCATAGCAAAAATAGCCTGCCATTAGATTTCTTAATGATGGGCGAACTCTTTCAGAATAACCATCACAGGCAGCCGAATAGCGTTAATTTCGCCAGCCGGTGGTTTGAATTTGATCCTTCTTATCCAATTATCAAAATGCTTCATGTGCTGAGGATAATCAGGCTTAGAAAATTATAAACCAAAATATAAGGCACAAAAAAAGAGTCGCGGACATCCGGGACTCTTTTCGGTTAGTTTAGATAAGTATTGTAGATAGATTAGGCGGTCATAAATCTTCCCTGAGTATTGAAAGATAAATGATTGATCAGTTTAATTCTTGCTTCGCGAATCACTTTAAGATCTGTCATCAGAAGATCGCGTAATTGATGATCGAATTTTTCTATTAATTTCATTTCAGGGGTTGTAGTACTTTTTTTCATGATTGAGAGTGTTAAGGTTATGGTTTAGTAGTATCGTCTGTTAAGTTTTGTTTTCTTCGTTCTGCTTCTTCAAGCTGCCGTTGCAGCTGTTCAACATCCCTTTCATCTTGTGTACCCTCGGGATTTTTAGGATTTTCCCAGTCTTTTTCTTTCTCAGGAAATTTCTCTTTATTTGAGCTTTTCTGATCTTTTTGTTTTCCTGGAATACTCATAAATATCATCGTTTCTATATTCATATTATCTATTCCCGTTCCAAATTTTGCCTGGTGATGTGTTTCGTGTTATTTTGGGAATCAACCCGGTTTTTATACTCAAAAACCGTTTCAGTATGAGGGTATAGGTGTCTATCGCCTGAAAATAGTGTATAGCGTAGTGTACAATTCCCGGCGTGACAAGTAGAAAAGATCCTCCGAACAACAATTGCTCAGGGATTGATGAAACTCAAGATTCGACATACTAATGAATCGGCCAGCATATTTTGTGCATATGTTGAAATCTAGGAGGCTCATACCTGGATCAAAATTTTAAATTTGTCTGGTAAAGATCGATTTATAAAAAATGGCTGAAACAGATTATAGTGATGACAGTATCCGGTCGCTTGACTGGAAAGAACATATTCGCCTGCGTCCGGGAATGTACATCGGTAAACTCGGCGACGGCTCTGCATACGACGATGGTATTTATGTATTATTAAAGGAGATCCTGGATAACTCAATCGATGAGTTTGTGATGGGCTCAGGCCGTACTATTGAAGTAACAGTATCCGATAAAAAAGTTTCGATCCGCGACTACGGACGCGGGATTCCCTTAGGCAAAGTGATCGATTGCGTTTCCAAGATCAATACCGGGGGTAAATACGATTCCAAAGCTTTCCAGAAATCCGTAGGCTTGAATGGGGTAGGTACAAAGGCCGTTAATGCCTTGTCATCAAGCTTTGCCGTCCAATCATACCGTGACGGGCGCACCAAAAAAGCCGAATTTGAGCAAGGCGTTCTGGTGAATGATCTTCCCGAGACAGAAACAACACAACGAAACGGAACAGCGGTAATTTTTTATGCAGACGACACTATTTTCAGGCACTATCATTATATCCTGGAATTCGTGGAGAGCATGATCTGGAACTATGTATTCCTGAATTCTGGCCTGATCATCAATTTTAACGGCACCAAATATTTCTCAGAAAGGGGCTTATACGACCTTCTTACCCGTAACACGAATGCGGAAACGATCCGCTATCCCATAATTCACCTCAAAGGCGATGATATAGAAGTTGCGATGACCCACGGCCAGCAATATGGGGAAGAGTATTATTCATTTGTAAACGGACAGCATACCACCCAGGGTGGAACGCACCAGGCGGCCTTCAGGGAAGCGATAGTTAAAACCATCAGGGAGTTCTACAAAAAGGAGTTCGATGCCTCGGATGTCAGGGCCTCCATCGTATCGGCAATTTCTATCCGCGTCCAGGAACCGGTATTTGAATCTCAAACTAAAACCAAGCTGGGTTCCCAGAATATTGCTGCAGATGGGCCCAGTGTGCGGACCTTCATTAATGATTTCATTAAGAAGGCTCTCGATGACTATCTGCATAAACATCCAGCGGATGCTGATGCGTTATTGAAGCGGATCATGCAATCTGAGCGTGAACGAAAGGATATTGCAGGCATCAAGAAACTGGCAAACGAACGCGCTAAAAAAGCCTCTCTTCATAATAAGAAGCTGCGGGACTGCAAGATCCATTTTGAAGACACGCACGAGCGGAAGCAGGATACCACCCTCTTTATCACCGAGGGTGATTCGGCCAGCGGATCGATCACCAAATCACGCGACGTTCAAACGCAGGCAGTCTTTAGCCTCAAGGGGAAACCGCTCAACTGCTACGGACTGACGAAAAAGATAGTTTACGAAAACGAAGAATTTAATCTTCTCCAGCATGCGCTTAATATTGAGGATGGACTGGATAACCTGCGCTACAATAATATTGTGATCGCTACCGATGCGGATGTCGACGGGATGCATATTCGCTTGCTGCTGATGACTTTCTTCCTTCAGTTCTTCCCGGACCTGGTTAAAGCAGGGCATGTGTCTATCCTGCAGACACCTTTGTTCCGTGTACGCAATAAAAAGGAAACGATCTATTGTTACAGTGACGAGGAGCGGCAGCGGGCTATTCAGAAATTAGGCAATAAACCGGAGATCACCCGATTCAAAGGATTGGGAGAGATCTCTCCTGAGGAATTTGAACTGTTTATAGGGAAAGATATCCGGCTGGACCCCGTTATCCTGTCCAAGGAACAGCCTATCAAGAATCTTCTGGAATATTATATGGGTAAAAATACTCCCGACAGGCAACAGCACATTATTCAGAATTTGCGTGTAGAGGTGGATTTTATTGGCGAAGAACCGATCGCGGAAACGCCGCCAGAGGAAGTTCTCGTTGCATAAGACTTAACTGTAAGCATTTTCGTATATTGGTTTCCCTCTGCAAATTGTGCAGTAGGTTAATAATGGCTATGCAGACTTTAACTATTACTATTTCCTACGAAGAATATTCATCTGTTGATGATCTTACGCCGGATGACCAGGATTTATGCCGGGAAGCGGTCAAGGCCATGGCAAATTCACATTCTCCTTATTCTGAATTTCGCGTTGGAGCAGCTGTGCGTCTGCAAAGTGGGCAAGTTGTACATGGAAGCAACCAGGAAAATGTTGCCTATCCCTCCGGTTTGTGTGCCGAGCGGGTAGCCCTATTTACTGTTGGTTCCACTTATCCGGGCGATAAGATAAGCACTATGGCGATTACTGCCCATACAGATCATTTTAAGATTATGAATCCGATAACATCATGTGGCGCCTGCCTGCAGGTTATGGCTGAATTTGAAAAAAAACAATCTGACGCAATTGTGGTTTTATTTTATTGTCAGAATGGTTCTGTGATCAAGGCAAAAGGAATTGAAAGCTTGCTTCCCTTTGCTTTTACCGAAACAAGACTGAAGAAATAATTGTAAATTGGAATACTGTGACTACGCTCAGCTCCGCCGGATCAAGCCGTTCGGACGGTCTTTAACATAAAATTATACTCTCATGAAAAAAATTTTCTATCTAATAGCAATAGTTTTATTTTCCGGCAATGTCGTTCAGGCCCAGATACGTTTGTCATCTATCAATGTAGATGATTGGATTAAGAAAAACTTCAGTGGTCAGGGTGTTGTGATCGGCAATATAAGCCATCGCGGATACCCGCTCTCTACATTGTCGTTCACAAGTTCCGCAAATGTACTACAGGTTCCAAAAGGCCTGATACTTTCTTCAGGTAACTCTTTTAACGTAGCGGGTTATAATAACTCGCATAACCAGAGCTCCACGTTTGGCAATATCACTGTTCCAGAAACGGACAAAGATCTTGCATCGCTGATCTCAGCGAAGTTATTTGATATCTGCAGTATAGAGTTCGATTTTGTACCTATGGATAACAGCATCCAGTTTAACTATCAGTTCGGGTCTGATGAGTATCCGGAATACGTCGATTCTCCATATAATGATATTTTCGCCTTTATAGTATCTGATGAAAACAGCTCGAAGAACATCGCTCTTATGCCCGCAACGAATGTTCCTGTGAGTATCAATACCGTCAACCATAAAACAAATAAGGATCATTTCATTGATAATAACCTCTATAAGCAAGTTGTTATAAAAAGACAGGACCCGGTAAAATCTACTTACCGCGGTACCTTTGCAGGCCGGATATTAAGAGGCATTGCATCTATATTTGGATCCTCTACTTATGGAGGTGGTGACCGCATTGTCATCGCGCCTGATCCCGAGCTGCTGAAAACTATGGATGCTGGTTTATACCGAAACCTGAGGTATGATGGGATAACCAAAAAGCTGGTAGCCCAGACTTACGTGACGCCATACAAGAAATATCACCTGAAAATTGTTTTGGCGGATGTGTCTGATAATATTTATGATTCAGGGGTTTTCATTGAGGACAGGAGCCTCACATCTAAGAAGGATGTTCTTCAGCCCGGATTTACCGATTACCCGGATCTAAGTAAAGTTATAGACCCGAATCTTATTCTCCAGGGGAAAAAGCTTGAGGAGATCATTCCCGATGCCTATAAGACTGGAGCAACAAATCCCATTGCAAGTCAGCCGGCAACTACCGTTCCGGCAAGGACTGCCCCCGTGGAAAGAACCCCGACTACGGCGCCGAAACCGGTGCCTGTAAAGACTCCGGTAACAGTTGCGGTACTGGAAAATGCGGTGATCTATTTCGATTTTGACAAAGCGGATATCTCCGGGCAGGAAATGGCCAAGCTTAAAGATGCGATGGAAAGATTTGAGAAGCTGAGTGAATATTACAACTTCAGGATTACAGGTCATACTGATAATAAGGGAAGCATGGCTTATAACGTGGACCTTTCCAGGAGACGAAACGAATCTGTCAGAACTGCTGTAAATAAGCTTCTTGATGAAACGCTTCGTTTCCCGGCAGAACATAAGTCCTTCACCGAACCTGTTGCTGATAACAGCACGGATAGCGGCCGCCAGGCTAACAGAAGGGTGGAGATCATGTTTGTGAGGAGGTAGGAGGCTGAGGTCTGATGTCTGGGGTCTGATGTCTGAGTAACGTTAAACGTTCTGTACCATGTATTTGACAGTGCCTGGAAAAAGTTAACACTTTCTTCGCCTGTGTAAAACTTCCCATAAACATTTTCTTCTGATAACTTATATTTACAGTCCTATATAAATATGAGTGAAGAAATAGAAAATACAGGCCCTGAGAATGCTCCGTCCGGAGATGAGGCCGCACATAATGTTATTTCCCTTTCCGGATTATATGAGAACTGGTTCCTAGATTACGCATCCTACGTTATTCTGGACCGGGCAGTCCCCCATATTCATGACGGGCTAAAGCCTGTGCAGCGCCGTATTCTGCATTCTTTAAAGGAGATGGACGACGGGCGCTTCAATAAAGCGGCCAATGTGATAGGGAACACCATGAAATATCACCCTCACGGCGACGCCTCCATTGGTGATGCGATGGTGCAGATAGGGCAGAAAAACTTATTAATCGATACTCAGGGAAACTGGGGCGACCCTGTTACGGGCGACTCCGCAGCGGCTCCAAGGTATATTGAAGCCCGGCTTTCCAAATTCGCAAACGAAGTTGTTTTTAATCCGGATACGACAGAGTGGCAATCCAGCTATGATGGAAGGAACAAGGAACCTGTAACGCTTCCTGTAAAGTTTCCGCTTCTGCTGGCGCAGGGCGCTGATGGCATTGCTGTTGGTCTTGCAACCAAGATCATGCCCCACAACTTTGTCGAGCTTATCGATGCATCCATTGAAGTTTTAAAAGGTACCCGCCCGGATCTCCTTCCTGATTTTCAAATGGGAGGCATGGCCGACTTCAGTAATTATAATGAAGGGATGCGCGGCGGCAAGGTGAGGGTGAGGGCAAAGATCGTTGAGCGAGATAAAAAGACACTGGCCATTACGGAGATCCCCTACACCACCACCACCGGCGGCCTGATTGACAGTGTGATATCAGCTAACGACAAAGGCAAGATCAAGATCCGGAAGATTGAAGATAATACCGCCAAAAACGTAGAGATCATCATTCATCTCGCGCCGGGTATCTCACCCGACGTAACCATAGATGCCTTATACGCCTTCACGGACTGCGAAGTATCCATCTCACCAAACACGTGTATCATAAAGGCCGACAAGCCTTACTTCATGAGTGTGAATGATATTCTCATAGAAAGCACACATCATACTAAGGGACTGCTTAAGCTGGAGCTTGAGATCAGACTGGCCGAATTAAAGGAAAAGATCTTCTTTAGCTCGCTACTTAAAATATTTATCCAGGAAGGGATGTATAAAAATCCCGAATATGAGAGTTCCGGTAATTTCGAGACGGTAGTTGAAGTGCTGGATAAACTATTCGAGCCGTTTTTTGCGCAGTTCTACCGTGCTATACTTCCGGAAGATTATAAGAAGCTCATCGATAAGCCCATGAGCAGCATCACCCGCTTTGATCTTAAGAAGTCGGAGGAGCAATTAAAATCACTTGAGAATGATATCAAAGAGGTTAATAAATTCCTTAAGCATTTAACAGATTATGCCATTGCCTGGTTCGAAAAACTGAAACAGAAATATGGACAGGGCCGCGAGCGTAAGACTGAGATCAGGCAGTTTGACAGGGTGGAGGCTTCAAAGGTGGCCCTGGCAAATGTTAAGCTTTACATGAACCGTGAGGATGGATTTGTAGGAACAGCCCTGCGGAAAGATGAGTTTGTGTGCGATTGTTCAGATCTGGATGAGATCATTGTATTCAGAGAGGATGGCAAGTTCAATGTCTCGAAGGTTGCTGAAAAGACTTTTGTAGGCAAGGGAATCTTACACGCCCAGGTGTTCAAGAAGAACGATGAGCGCACGGTTTACAATATGATCTACCGTGATGGAGACAGCGGTACAGCATATATTAAACGGTTCTCGGTGCTGGGAGTTACCCGCGAAAAGGAATACGATTTGACTAAGGGGAACAAAAACTCTAAGGTGCTTTATTTCACCCCGAATCCGAATGGGGAAGCTGAAATTGTCAATGTGCAGCTGAAGCCTCATTCCAAACTTAAAAAGCTACAGTTTGATATCGATTTTGCCGAACACGTGATCAAGGGACGAAGTTCGATGGGCAATATTGTTACTAAATATACGGTTAAAAAGGTGTTGTTGAAAAGCAAAGGTGTTTCTACCCTTTCGGGACGAAAGATCTGGTACGATGATATTCTGAAGCGTTTAAATGTGGATAGTCGCGGAAAGTATCTGGGCGAGTTTGATGGCGACGACAGGATCCTGACGGTCGACAAACACGGTGTTTACGAGCTAAGCAGCTTTGATCTGAGCAATCACTTTGACGATCATATGCTCCTGATCGAAAAATACAATCCTGAGAAAGTTTTCACAGTTGTCTACCTCGAAGGGAAATCCGGGGCCCATTACCTGAAGCGATTTGTTTTTGAGAATTCTACAGTGGGACGAAAAACAAGTGTAATCACTGAGGATAACGCCTCGAAGCTGGTGTTGATCACTGGTCTTCACAAGCCAAGGGTGAGCCTGGAAGTTTTAAAAGGTAAAACCAAGATCACAGAAGCTGTGGAAGCGGATCTTGCCCAGGCTATAGAGGTTAAGGGAATGAAAGCCATGGGAAACCGTTTGTCTCCTCATGAAATTAAATTAATTACGCTCCTCGTTTCGGAAATAGAGGAGGAGGCCGAAGTGATAGTGGATCAAGGGCCTGTCGAGTTATCTGAAGCGCAGGCAGAGCTTCCCGGCGTTCATACAGCGACGCCGGTTTCATCCCTTGCCATTGATCTGGAAGAACCTGAAGAAGAGGTGCCGACCGATGAACCGCCTGTAAGCGAAGAGAATATCCCTGTGGATGCGGAACGAACAGCTGAGCTTCCGGAACCCGTGAAAGATGTTCAGACGCCAGACGAACCGGTTGAGCCGACTAAGGAAGAAGCAAAGCCTGCTAAAAAGATTGATTTCGAGATCACCAATCCGGATGATCTGGATATTGATGATAAAGGGCAGTTGGGGTTATTTTAGACTTATGCTCTTCCCGGGAGAAGACCCATTGTCGTTCACTGCTGCGTTTGAATTTAACTTCCCCCTCTTTCGATAAGCTATTGCGGGCGAGGCACTCTTAACTTAGCACCAAACTCCTTGGTAAACTTCGCCAGCTTAGGCTGGATCACAAAGGCACAATAAGATTGATTGGGATTGTTATTGAAATAATTCTGATGATAGTCTTCAGCCGCATAGAATTCTGAGATAGGGGCTATTTCCGTCACGATTGGACGATCGAAAACCATTTCCTTTTCGAGTCTGTCGATCATGTCGTCAGCAGCAGTTTTCTGCTCAGCACTTTCGTAGAAAACAACCGAGCGGTATTGCGTACCGGCGTCATTTCCCTGGCGGTTTAAGGTTGTAGGGTCATGGGTTTTGAAGAATACAAGAAGCAGGTCCTCGAAACTTATTTCTTTTTCATTGTACTCTATTTGTATGATCTCCGCATGACCTGTGTCCCCGGTGCAAATTTCTGTATAGGTGGGATTTTCTTTCTGGCCACCCATGTAGCCGGAAATCACTTTTGAAACTCCGTTTAAATTTTGAAAAACGGCTTCTGTGCACCAAAAGCACCCTCCGCCAAATGTAGCTTGCTCCATATAATTTTCTTTAATTAACGCTAATTTCTTGATTTCGGTTTGAAATATTATTTGTATCGTAAAAAAACCCTTGCCGTGTGAATACACAGAAAGGGTTTTTTATCAGGGCCTGTGAAGCACAGAAAAGGGTAATTACTGATATTGAATATAACTAGGCTGAGGTTTAAGCTTCATCAGGTCAGCAGGTGTCATCAAGCGGTTTGGTGCTTTTTTAAGGTCGTTCTTATAGAATATTTTAAATCCTGAAAATTGTACGGGCTCATTGTAAATGAAGTAACGGTGAGTTCCCATTTTAAGCTCAGGCTCGCCCCATCCATCCATGTGCATCACAATTTGCACTTCTGGTCTGAGTTTGATATTCTTATAGTTGGTTACCATCTTACCTGTGAAACGGTGGACTACAAATATTTTTGGGGGTAGTTTATGGGTGCGGACCAGTTTAGCGAGGTAATCGGACGCATAATTAATTTCTGAAGCATCGTAAGTGCCAATCTTCCGTCCAGGCAAAACGCCGCCCTTCATAGAAAACTCAGGGTCGATCCCAAGGTGAACATTCGGGCGCATCAGGTACTTCTCCAAACGGGGAAGCTCTTCCCTGATTGTGCTCAAGGCCACCTGGATATCCAGGAATACGATCATGTCTTTTTTCATTGCCGCTATTTTAAAAACAGAATCAATCTGTTTATTGGGCATCCGGTTACGGTATTTTCCATCCTTTCCCTTATCTCCGGCAGCAACAACTGCAATGTAATGAAGAGCTGGCTGAACCGGCGTTTTAGGATCTATCTTTTCCCATTTAGCAACCTCACTGTAAAGCATTCGAAGCATTTCTTTCGGTGCATACTCTCCAAGGGCTCCCATCTTTTTAGAATAAAGATTTCCGTAAAATGTTACCACGCGTTTAAACGGCAAAATGGCTCCCGGAAGCGGATAAGGCTGATTTTTAACCGGCCATTTACCTGTCGTATCACCATTTGCCAGTTCTTTCATTTTTTTATTGTAGAGGGCAGTGTCGGTGGGCGCATAGCCGCTTAAAGCATCGGATTCTTCTTCCTCCGGCACAGCTGTTTTCGACGTGTCCTTTGAAGCAGTCTTTTCATTTGCTTTCGTTCCTGATTCTGAGCATGCAGTAAACGCTGCACTACTTGCAATGCCAATAATTAAGGTAATCTGTTTTAAATTCATCTCTTGTGTTTATTATATCCCGGCCCCTTAAGAACCTGACCCTTGCGTGTTTGATTATATTTGAAATTGCAGATTGTTAATTGCCTGTTTACCAGAACATACCGGAAGCCCTTTGAATATGCCCGAGCTTGTCATAAGTTAACAAGAAAAGCTCAATTCCATCAATATGTTTTAAAAAATTTGCCAAATACCCCAAGCGGCAATTTACATCCTGAAGTCGCCTGCAAATATAGCTCACCCGACTCCAGGTTCTCCACCCCAGGTAGAGAGGAGCGGATCAGATTATCCACAATAACGGAAGAAAATCCTAGCGAGTAAGTATTTAGTATCAGGAAATGTTCTTGTTCATCGAGAAGTCTGACAACATCCTCCATCATTTCCTGGATATTATCTTCGAGCTTCCATTTCTCGCCATTCGGACCATTTCCATACGCAGGCGGATCCAGAATGATACCATGATATTTCTTCCCGCGCTTCACCTCCCTTTTCACAAATTTAAGCGCATCTTCTACTGTCCACCTGATATTGTCAAGTCCCGAAAGGGTTTGATTTTCATTAGCCCAGCTTACCACTTGCTTTATTGAATCTACATGGGTAGTTTCTGCCCCTCCAGCACGGGCTGCTAAAGACGCGCCGCCTGTATAGGCGAATAAATTAAGAACTTTCGGCTGTGTGGTTTTAAAGCTTCTGATGCTTTTTATAATGTAGTCCCAGTTAACTGCCTGCTCGGGGAAGATCCCAAGATGCTTAAAAGAGGTTAGTGCAAGCCTGAACTGCAGGGTAATATCCTTATACTGATATTTAATATGCCATCTGTCGGGAGTTTTCGAATTTTTCTTGATCCATTCGCCGGATGTAGCCGAGCGGCCTTTAAAACGGATGTGATGCTGTTTGATCCATTCCCCCTCGGAAAGCCCCTTTGCCCATACTGCTTGGGGTTCCGGACGGATCAGGATAATATTGCCAAACCGTTCCAGTTTTTCGAAATCACCGCAATCTATCAGTTCGTAATCTTTCCAGTTGCTGGGTGTTAAAAGTTGGATCATTATTATCTGTATTGCTCAAACTCCGATCTGTTGGCGGGGCAGGAGAATCTTTATTTATTTTTTTGAAGCGCCCGCATAAACTTACTGGCAAATACAAATGCGTTGAGTTCCTCGTTATCTGTATTCGAGATTTCTTTGTTTGAGCCTTCCCACCATTTCTGACCTTCATGGAGAAATATGATGTTCTCACCGATTCCCATCACAGAATTCATATCATGCGTTACAACGATGGTCGTGGTTTTATACTCGTCAGTCAATTCCTGGATGAGATCATCAATTACAATGGACGTTTTAGGATCAAGACCTGAATTAGGCTCATCTACGAAGAGATACTTAGGATTCATGGCAATAGCACGTGCTATCCCTACCCGTTTTTTCATGCCACCAGAAAGTTCAGCTGGAAATAATTTATTTTTATCAGCCAGGTTTACACGCTCCAGGCAAAAGTTTACACGTTCCATCTTTTCCTTGCGGTGCTGATCAGTAAACATATTCAGGGGGAACATGATGTTTTCTTCAACGTTCATCGAATCAAATAGGGCTGATCCCTGGAAAAGCATTCCGATCTCAGTTCGGATTTCGATCCTGGACTCAAAATTCATCCTGGTAAAATCACGTTTATCATAGATCACCGAGCCATCGTCGGGTTCGTGCAGACCAACCATACATTTCAGAAGCGTGGTCTTACCGGAACCTGAACCGCCTATGATCAGGTTGCACATCCCTTCCTTGAATTCAGCTGATATACCGCGAAGCACATGATTTTCGCCAAATGTCTTATTTATGTTTTTAACCTCTATCATAGTAGGAGCTGCGCGATTACATAGTCAGAAAAAAGAATCATAATACAACTGATCACTACAGCCTTGGTGCTCGATTGCCCCACTTCAAGCGCACCGCCGTTGGTGTAGAAGCCCTGATAAGCAGAAACGGAAGTTATGATGAAAGCAAAAATCACGGCCTTTACCATGGATACAACCAGTGTGAAAGAAATAAAATCTGTCGTTATACCGGTTATAAAATCCTGCGATGTTACCGCGCCTGACGCCGTTCCGGCAAGATATCCTCCAAAGATACTCAGCGCTATGGAAATGATAACAAGAAGGGGTATGGTTGTAACCGCACCAATGATTTTAGGAAGTATCAGGTATCCCGGTGAATTTATCCCCATGATTTCCAGGGCATCTATCTGCTCCGTTACCCGCATGGTACCGATCTGTGATGCTACACTTGAGCCCACCTTACCTGCAAGTACGATGGCGGAGATCGTCGGACTAAGCTCAAGGATGGATGAATCGCGGACAATTAATCCGATAACTGATCTTGGAATAAAATCGCTGACGAGCTGGAAAGCGGTCTGCACCGTGGTTACAGCTCCCAGGAATACTGAAATGATAGCAATGATCCCCAAAGATCCAACACCAATGGCATTCATCTCATGAAAGATCTCTCTGCGGTAGATATTCCATTTTTCCGGTCTTCGGAATACAGCTTTTAACAGTAAAATATATTTACCTAGGGGGTGAAATATCATTTGAGCCGGTTTTAATTAAAAGAATATACAATAATAATACAAAAATATCATCCCTGGGGATGCATGCGCCTTAAAATGCGCTTGTAAAATGCAAATATGATTAAAGTTTAAATGCGCTGCATCGTTCATTTTACTATTTTTAGCGCATGAATGCTATTGTAACAGGTGCAACGAAAGGAATAGGCAGGGCTTTGGTCATGCATCTTGCTGCTAACAATTATAACGTGGCTTTGTGTGCGAGAAACTCCGGAGAAGTTCAAGACTTTATCAGTGAGCTTCAAGCGAGCTATCCGCAACTCAACTTCTACGGAAAGGCCGCGGACCTGGAAAACAGTGAGGATGTAAAAGCTTTCGCAGACTTTGCCCTTGAAAATTTGCAGAGGGTCGATGTCCTTATTAATAACGCAGGATTATTCATTCCCTCTGGGTTAATGGACGAAGAAGAAAAATGCCTTGAACGCCAGATGCAGGTGAATGTATATGCACCGCATTACCTGTCCAAGTTTTTTGCAGCACACATGAGGATGAACAGCGACGGCCACATTATTAATATCTGTTCGATTGCCAGTGTTAAACCGTTAGTTAATTCTGCTTCATACAGCATTAGTAAAGCGGCATTGTTAAGCCTGACAAAAATCCTCAGGGATGAGCTTCTACGATCGGGTATCCGGGTTACCGCAGTTTTGCCAGGCGCGACCATGACAGATTCATGGGCTGGTACAAGTTTATCCGCCGACCGGTTAATCGCCGCGGATGACATCGCGAAAGCGGTAATAACCTGTTTGTCGATGAGCACCGGCGCTAACGTAGATGAGATTATTATCAGGCCTCTGAAGGGGGATCTTTAATTTATTATACTTTCCGGCCTTTAATAAATTATTTTACCGACAATTTAATGCGCTTTACCGAGAACTTGGGATATTCTGCCTAATTGGTATATATCAGATGATAATCTTCCTGTAGTTTAGATCTATCAAATAAGGCATTTTCTTATTGATCTAAACTAAACGAACCGATTAACATTTTAAACGCTTAAAAAAATGGAAAAGAAACTACAACGGAATGAGCAGGAAAAAACGGTAGCAGGAGTTTGCGCTGGCCTGGCTAATTATTTTGATGTCGATGTAACATGGGTCCGCATCGGTTTTGTTTTGGCTGTATTGGCTGGACTTTCAGGATTGCTGGCCTACATCGTTCTTTGGATAGCTGTGCCACCAAAACCATATATTCCGGACTACGGACAATTTAATTCGGACTATAAAGTATATGAAAATAAGGGATACGCAGGAGGACCGATTCAGGATCCCGCATTTACAGGCATACCCCCTTATCCAAAAAAACCTAAATCCGGCAGTGGCGGTGTAGTGGTTGGATTGTTATTTGTGATTTTTGGAGCATTTTTTTTATTCGATGAATTCAATTTTATTCCCGAATGGTTTGACTTCCATAAATTGTGGCCCTTAGTATTCATTATTCCGGGGATCATGATGATCACCAAAGCGAACAAGAAATCCTGGAAGGAAGAGTGGAAAGAAAAACAAATGGCCGAGAAAGAAGCTCAGGATATAGCCCAGGCTAACACCGCAGCTACCACTGAAGAAACAATTATCACTGAGGACAGAAATTCAGATCCTTTATAAACTATCAATAGACGGTTGGCTTAACATCTGCAGCCAAAAAGTAAATATAAAATTATGAAAACTGAAAAAATTATATGGGGCCTGATCTTCATCTTCGTGGGAAGTGTGTTCATGCTCGACAACTTTGACGTCATCAATTTCTACTGGGGTTCGGTATGGCGGTTCTGGCCAGTTATATTCATCCTGATCGGCGCCAATATGCTTTTTAGCAGGTTTTCAAACAACACTACAGGGCCTATACTTGCTGCTTCGGTAACTGTTCTTGTACTGGCATTCATAGGATATCAAGGATCAACGCCCCGTTCAGACAGGGGATGGATGCATTTTGAGTCGGACAATCATGAACGCAATGAAGATGCGGATTGGAAGGCGGTAAGTTCATTTTCTGAACCGTATACCGGAGCAAAAGCTGCAACACTGAATATTCAGGGCGGTGCCACTGTTTTTGAAATTAGCGACACGACGGCGAGTCTTTTCCAAGCTGATGTAAAAGATCCTTCCGGTGGTTACACCCTCAATAAGACCACTCTCGACTCCATAGAAGTGCTTAATTTCAGAAAAAGGGAAATAAGAAGGCGTGGATTTAAATTGGATGATATGGAATCTAATGAGGCCCGTATGCGTTTGAATTCTGGCCCTGTGTGGGATATTACCGTGGAAATGGGTGCGGGTGAAACTGATTTTGACCTTCAGAATTTTAAGGTGCGTAACCTTAGATTTGAAGGAGGTGCAGCATCATTCCAGGCAAAGATCGGCTCTAAAGTACCTGTGATGGATATAACGGTGGAAACAGGTGTAGCCAGTGTTGAGATAGAAGTTCCTGAAGCTTCCGGCTGCCGGATACTGGTGGATAGTGGCCTTTCGTCAAAAGATTTTGACGGTTTTGTTAAACAGTCGGACGGTGCATATGAAACCAGCAATTTTAAGACTGCGATTAATAGAGTAAATATTAGCCTGAAAGGCGGCTTATCTTCATTTGAAGTAAGAAAGTATTAAATATATTTGTTCATTGCTTTGCGTACAGGCTAATGGGCGAATACTTTGTAGTTATTAACGGTAAGCCGGAAGGTCCATATTCACTTGAGCGGATGATGGAGCTCAAGATACGATCCGGGACTTTTGTGAAAACAGAAGCTATGGACGATTACAAAGAGGCACATGAGATCCCGGAGCTGCGGGAATTGCTGGGCTTAAAAAAGCAGGTGAGAAAGCCGCAGTATTTTGCTTCACTGGATGTACGCTTGCTGGCTATCATAATAGATTATTTCCTGGTATTTGCCGTCTATTGCGTTCTTGCTACGATTGTCGTTCTTTTTATAGACGACAGGGAAGCGCGGATCGCAGTAGCGCTGTCTGGCGCCGGAATTATTCCACTCGCCAAAATGCTCTACAGCATGGTGATGGAGGCCTCCGCAAAGCAGGGTACATACGGGAAGATATTGATGGGATTAAAGGTTAGCGACGAAACAGGCTTGCCGATTACTTTCGGAAGGTCTGTTATACGAAACTTATCAAAACTCATCTGTGTTATCACTCTCGGACTTGGATATGCTTATGGTTTTTTCGACAAGCGCCAGCAGGGTTTGCATGATAAAATCGCGGGAACGGTGGTGATAAAAGATAGATTGTTATGAGGTACGAGGGATGTTTTTATTGACCTGCAATTTCAGGTGAGGAGAATTCTGCTTACTGGAACTCGGAACTTATTCGTCAATAGATACCGCCGAGCATCACAACTCGCCAGCGAGGATTACGAGCTCATTACTATCGCAAAATCAGGAGCATCATTCCGGCTTTAATACAACAGAAAACCAGAGGAATACAAAATTTTATATCTCCTCTGGTAAAATAATTGACTAGTTAATTTTCTTCTCTTCAAGCTTTTGCTCAAGGCTTTGCTGGCTGGAAAAATATAGGCATGGTGTAAGCAACTCTAACCGGTCTTCCATTCTGAATTCCGGGTTTCCATTTCGGACTCTCGCTTAATACCCTTACAGATTCTTCATCTGCACCGCCGCCTATTCCTCTTAATACTTTTATCTCCGTTAAACTGCCATCTTTTTCTACTACAAAACTGAGGATTACTCTTCCCTGTATATTATTCTTTTTTGCTTCTTCAGGATATTTCAATGTCTTCTGCAAATAGGCTCCCCAACCAGCCATGCCTCCTTCAAACTCAGGTAAAACTTCCACAGAAGCGAAATCTTTAATTTCCTTATCCGCTGATTTATCATTGATGACCACCTCTTGTAAATTCACAGGACCTAACTTTACTGTATTACTGGTAGCCGGATATCCGGTAACAACAACCTGTCCTGACAACTTACTTTGAACTGCCGGAGGCACGGGCTCTCCCTTATTTTCAATGCCAGTTAATTGAAAAGTTATTGCCCAGGAATACTTATTATCTGTAGCTTGTATGGTGTCTTTAAAAAGATTGAACGCTCGTAACACTTCGTTGTCAAGGTCATCCTGCAGCCTTTTGGCTATTTCCACCCCTGCGATCTTATTATTAACAACAGTAAAATTTACCAATACATATCCGGTGATGTTAGCTTGCCTTGCAGATGGAGGATATTTTAAATTTCGTTGCAGATGTTTTCCAAGTCCTCCAAAATTTGCCGGAGAATTATTAATTGCCGGGGCAGGATCAGTGTTTTCTTTGCCAAGAATTATAGGTTTAGTATTGCCAATTGGAGAAGATCTATTCTCCTTTTCAGGAATTACTGTTTTAATTTCTCCGGTTTCAGGAAATGAAATAGCATCCAATAACGGCATACTTCTCTCTGAATCAATGCTCAACACATTATTCTCAGAGCTTGCAACTGCTGCTGACACCATCAGCATCAATGCAAACAGGGGGGCAGAAAAGCCGTACTTCCAAAGTCCGGTTCTGCGTGATTTAGTTTTATTTAACATGATTATTCGTCTTTTTAATAATGATTTATTGAAAAAATTATTACTTAGTTGATTGGGATGCACTCCAAGGGTGTTACTGAATAACAGGAGGGCGTAGTCGGTTTTACTTTGCATCAACGTCGCTGCTTCTTCATCCGCGATGAATTCATGGATATGCCTGATTTCTTTTTTATACAGGTACATCACCGGGTTGAACCAGTTGATGATCGCTGCAAGCTCGATGAACAGTATATCGGCTGAATGCCATTGGCGCATATGAACCTTCTCATGATCAATAATGGTTTGTGCGTTTGGCAGCTCAGAATCTACAACCATCGTATCGAAGAATGAAAAAGCTGAACCTTTCACGGGTTTGAGTTTAGCCCTGATTAAAAGAAGCCTGACAAGAAACCGGGTTAACAGAAGTACAGCTCCGCTTATATAGATCAGGAAAATAACATCTGAAGGAGACCAGGAAGACCCTTCCTCATTTGTTCCCACAATTATCGTTTCATAGATCATTTGAGTTGGCATGATCGCCGCTTCCCTTACCTTTTGAGTTATAAAGAGGTCTCTGAACCAGTCTGAATTAATAAATGGAACTACAAACGATAAGAAAATACTGGTATTCACATACAGACGATTCTGTCTGAAGAATGTTTCATTTCTTAATACCACGGTATAGAAGCCCATGAAGAGCAACAGATACAGGTTAGTCTGGAGGAGATAATTCAAGCCGTTCATATTACTTGTTCTTTAGTTTTTCAATCAGTTTAAGGATCTCATCTGCTTCCCTGAGGTCCAGCTTTTTCTCGTTTACAAAGAATGAGAACATGTTTTCTACCGAGTTATTAAAATAACCGCTAAGCAGTTTCTCGGTTGCAAAATTCCTATATTCTTCTATACTGATGAGGGGGAAATAGCGATGGCTTTTTCCGAAAGCTTCATGATCTATGAACCCCTTTGTTTCCAGGATACGGATAATCGTGGATACCGTGTTATATGCCGGTTTAGGTTCCGGGAGCTGATCCACCACATCTTTTACAAATCCCTTTTCCAGATCCCACAATACCTGCATGATCTGTTCTTCTGCTTTTGTTAATTCTTTTATCTCCATATTAAATGATTTGGTCAAACTTAGATTGCACCTGATTCGAATCGGTAGTACCAAGTTAAAACTAATTATTTAGTTATACAACTATTATTTTAGTTTTTAGTTTTTTACTTCAGTTATCCGGCGATAGTGTTATTAAGGATCAAGTCGGGATGAAAGTTGAAAGTTGAAAGTGGAATTTGAAAATTTGCTCTATCTCTCCGTCCGGATCCTATGAATCCTACTCTCCTAAATTCCCACAATTTCCGTATTTTTGCAGAATTGTATCTTATTGAATGAACGAACCCATTATATCCAGTCTTCGCGGCAAATACTGTAATTCCCAAAGTACCTATTCCAGATTTTTAACACGGGAAGTTACCATTGGCGCTGTACCCATGGGCGGTCAGCATCCCATCCGCATTCAGAGCATGACCACTACTGATACCATGGATACAATGGGGACAGTAGAGCAGTCGATCAGGATGGTTGATGCCGGTTGCGAGTATGTAAGAATTACAGCGCCAAGCATCAAAGAAGCAAGAAACCTTGCGATAATAAAAAAAGAACTGCTGCAAAGGGGTTATAATGTGCCTCTTATTGCTGATATACACTTTACCCCGAATGCGGCAGAGGAGGCCGCGCGTTTGGTGGAGAAGGTGCGTATAAACCCGGGAAACTACGCTGACAAGAAGAAGTTTGAGAACTTTGAATACACCCATCTTGAATATCAGGCGGAGCTGGAGCGGATCTATCAGAAATTTACGCCTTTGGTTAAGGTCTGCAAGGAGTACGGCACAGCCATGCGGATTGGCACCAACCACGGTTCTCTTTCAGACAGGATAATGAGCCACTACGGTGATACGCCACGGGGGATGGTAGAATCGGCGATGGAATTTATGCGGATGTGTGAAGACCTGAACTATTATAACCTGGTGATCTCGATGAAGTCGAGCAACCCGCAGGTGATGGTTCAGGCCTACCGTTTGCTGGTTGAAACTATGGTTAAAGAAGGGATGAACTATCCCCTGCATTTGGGTGTGACCGAAGCTGGCGATGGGGAAGATGGCAGGATAAAATCTGCAGTTGGCATCGGGGCATTGCTTGAGGATGGGCTGGGGGATACGATCCGGGTGTCGCTGACGGAAGAGCCGGAGCTGGAGGCGCCGGTGGCTATCGCACTGGCCCAGCGCTACGAAGCCAGGCAATTACGAATTACGAATTACGAATTACGACGAGAGGAAAAGGAGTTGCCAGTTACCAGCTACCAGTTACAAGGCGAAACGGAGATCCGAGTCGGAAAGCAGGCGTCTGGCACGTCCAGCCTGGCAACGGGCAACGGGCAACTGGCAGGCACGGATCAATATACATATTCGCCCTACCAATATAATAAACGTGTTACTAAAGAATTAAATACCTTCATCGGCGGCCACCAGGTTCCCCGCGTGATTATAGATCTTTCTAAGAAAAATTTAAAGGATCCGGCAATACTTGGTGATGTAGGATACTTGTATTCACCCCTTTTGGATAAGTATAATATGGGCGAGCAGTCGACAGACTTTGTTTACCTCGCAGATCAGCTGCCTTCATTTAGTTTTCCCGGTAATTTAAAGCAGCTTTACAATTATGTTACATGGAAAAAACTGCATGACAAGGCTAATTGTCACCCCTTTTATACCCTAAAGGAATATGTTGAAGCAAGCGAAAGGGATGTTTCTCTAAACCTGGTTTCTATTTTCAGCTCAGACATCGGTTCAGAGCTTTTTGACCAGGTACCGTTGGATGATACGCTGGTTTTCGTTCTTGAAACTGATTCAGTTTGCGGTATGCAGGATCAGAGAGCGGTTTTCTTTAAGTTTCTGGAGCTGGGGATTGAAGTTCCGGTGATAGTTAAGAGAACTTACGGGTTACCAGTTACCAGTTACCAGTTGCCTGGCAACACGTCTAGTCCACCCAGCCCGGCAACTGACAACGGGCGACAGGCAACTGACAATTTCCAATTATATTCTGCTACCGACATCGGGGGTTTAATGTTAGACGGTTTCGGTGATGGGATCTGGCTGGACGCACCTGATATTTTTTCTAAAACCATATTAACTACTTCTTTCGGGATATTGCAGGCTACAAGATCAAGGATCTCCAAGACTGAATATATCTCCTGTCCAAGCTGTGGAAGGACGCTTTTTGACCTTCAGATTACCACCCAGATGATCCGCAGCCGAACAGATCATTTAAAAGGATTGAAAATTGCGATTATGGGATGTATTGTAAATGGTCCCGGCGAGATGGCAGATGCGGATTATGGCTATGTAGGTACAGGGCCGGGTAAAATTACTTTATACCGGGGCAGAGAAGTGGTGAAAAAAAATGTAAATACTGAAAATGCCTTAGATGAACTGATTGGGATTATCAGGGAAGACGGGAATTGGGTTGAGCCGGAATTGATTTCACGGTAAGATTTTAGCTGCTTATTCAGCGGTTTATTCGAATTTCTGACATGACGCGAGCTCCGCAGCGTTCAGGGGAGGTCCCTAATCATTCAGGTAAGGGCTGCCGGCCAATTTACACCGTCCCACTACCATTAATAAACTCAATACTTTTCTCGCAAGCCAGTTGCAATTCAAGCGGAAGGTCATCTTTTGTATAAGGGTGCCCTGATCCGAATACATGATTGGCATGGGTTACAACAAATAGTTCCGCATCCGGGGATTGTTGCATCAGTTCGTCTGCCTGGTTCAACTCCACGTTTTCATCCTGATCACCATGTATAATCAGCCAGGGTTTGGAAATCCTTCGTGCTGCAGCGAGAATGTCATAAGATTTTGCATGCCTTTCAAGGTCGTGCAGCAGGTCGATCTTAAGCGGAGTATATTGCTTTG
>JBBJNR010000098.1:0-10398 GCA_037719315.1 Daejeonella sp. | reverse complement strand
AGATGGCTTTAGCCGATTTACAAATCTATCGCCTTCTAGGCGATAGTAGTTTAATCTTAATCAAACACAGTATCATAAAGAAACAAGTTCGATGAAAGAACCTGTTTCTTTATGGTCAAGCTTAATCCACAGTTGTATCCCCAGGTCCTACAAGAAAGATCAGGTTATAAAATCCTGCTTGTATCATTACCACCGGAGTTTTTACGGGTCCCAATCGAGTCGATATAGTGTAATGACCTGGCTCCAATTCGAAAATAGCAGTACCGGCGGAATTAATATCACAACGTGATACAATTTTATTATTTTCATCTTTTACCACGATTACCCCATTCTTGATTAACTCATTATCTTCACACCAGTATGATTTGACGGTTAGTTGAATTTTATCTGACTTTCCATCAGCCCGATCAAATCGATAGGCTTCACAACGCAGTGTATTACTTTTAGCCAGATGGACAGGTTTTTGGGTAGTGCAATTCACGCCTGTAAAAAGCACAATAAGTATAGCTAATGATATTTTCATAAATTTGAAATTATGGACAATTAGTGGCAGCGCCTAGTTGTGTAGATGGGTTACCATCTTTATCTACACCGTATTGTTCCGTAGTTAATCTACTATAAATTCTATCTTTGTCAGTCTGTGATAGATCTGTGTAAGTGGTTGTTTTCATTAACCCACCCCACGCCAAATCCTGATAATAACCTGGCAACATGGTATAACCTTTACTCGCTCCATATTCTTCAAGAGCATGCCCTATATCTTCTCTGAATGCAGTAACCATTAAATTATGCTGAGTGGTACCAGTGTTTCCAAAATCATCAAGATACATAATGATCAGATCATTGTATGTTTTTCCTGAAGATATAGCTGAGCCAAAATATGCTTGTAAATATGCATGTACACCTTCATGCAAAATTACTCGGGCAATTCCCAAATCTGTTGAATTAGTAAATTTGGAAGGGTCGAATGTGGTCGTAACCATGCCAGTTCGTTTATTATAGAGGCCGGTTCCCGCATTTTCACTTACACCAAGTGTCCCGTTTTCTATCGTCCAATTATATCCAGGGATCGTTTGCGAAAACTTGTAAATCATCCCTACAATATTGCCGTTAGTGGACAAACCTTGAATATCAGTAAGCAATGCCATACGCTTTGAGGTGGTTTTTCTGCGTCTCATCCATAGGAATAATTATGGAAGCTGCACGGGAGATCAGCGACAGAAGAAGAAAAATGAATGTTAAATAAACTTTAACCATTTCTTACTCATTGCATTAATATAAATTTATGAATAATAGGGGAGATAAATGGGTTGTTAGGTTAGGCGGTGCGTAATATTATTGTAGGGCATGGGATTTAGAGTGGATTATTGCCGAAGATGTCTAAAGAAAAGAATCTTCTGAAATAAACCGGATCGCAGTGGCAGCTTTTTTGCCAACGAGCGAATTTTTATCTTAACCAGGGTTCGAGGCAAAAAACTATAACGGAGAGCCGGGCTGCACGTCAAAGACATTTACAGATCTGATTTCCAGATAGGCCAAGGCTATAAAAAAGTTGGATCGCCAGGCAGAATGTTGGCTCAATTGAATATGTAGACTTCTATTGGCTTCAGATGAATCCGATTTATATCCATCCTACTTCCCGAATGGCATCTTAGGCATTCCCTTCATCATTTTCGCTGCTGCGGCAGGATTTGAAAATTGTTTCATCACCTTCCGCATGTCTTCAAACTGCTTGATCAGCTTGTTAACTTCCGTGATGTTGGTGCCTGAGCCGTTGGCGATCCTGGTACGGCGGCTTTGATTAATGGCATCAGGGTTTTCGCGCTCATGCGGTGTCATTGAACGTATGATAGATTCGATCGGTGTAAATGCATTATCATCGATCTCCACGTCTTTTAGAGCTTTCCCAACACCAGGGATCATTCCCATCAGGTCTTTCATATTACCCATTTTTTTGATCTGCTGGATCTGGCTGAGAAAATCGTTGAAGTCGAATTTGTTCTTGCGGATCTTTTTCTGAAGCTCGGCGGCTTCCTTCTCATCGAACTGCATCTGTGCACGCTCAACCAAAGAAACCACATCCCCCATCCCCAGGATCCGTGATGCCATCCTATCCGGATAAAATACATCAAGCGCTTCCATCTTTTCACCGGTACCGATGAATTTGATGGGTTTATTTACAACCGATTTTATGGATAAAGCCGCGCCGCCACGGGTATCGCCATCAAGTTTAGTCAACACAACGCCTGTGAAATCGAGGCGGTCATTAAAGGCTTTTGCTGTATTCACCGCGTCCTGGCCAGTCATAGAATCTACAACAAAAAGGATTTCATGAGGATTGGTGCTTGATTTAACCTCAGCAATTTCATTCATCATTTCCTGGTCGATCGCTAAACGGCCGGCGGTATCAATGATCACTACATTTTGTCCGTTCTTTTTTGCTTCGGCGATGCCTGCTTTAGCGATTCCAACAGGATCTTTCGAATTCCGGTCGGTGTAGACAGGCACATTGATCTGTCCGCCAAGAACTTCCAGCTGATCGATCGCAGCAGGGCGGTAAACATCACCGGCTACCAGTAATGGCTTTTTGCCTTTTTGAGTTTGAAGGAAATTAGCAAGCTTTCCGGAAAAAGTGGTTTTACCGGCGCCATTCAGTCCCGCAATCAATATGATCGTTGGGTTTGCGGAAATGTTCAGCTCCTCAACAGTTCCGCCCATCAGATTGGCCAGCTCATCGTTCATGAGCTTGGTAAGCAGCTGGCCCGGAGAAACTGCAGTTAATACATTCTGTCCCAGTGCTTTTTCTCTTACATCATCTGTAAAAGCCTTGGCGGTTTTATAGTTTACGTCGGCATCCAAAAGAGCTTTGCGGATCTCTTTCATGGTTTCTGCCACGTTTATTTCGGTAATG
The DNA here is from genome assembly GCA_037719315.1 of Daejeonella sp. GTDB lineage: Bacteria > Bacteroidota > Bacteroidia > Sphingobacteriales > Sphingobacteriaceae > Daejeonella. The sequence continues at coordinate 7,487 of JBBJNR010000098.1, read as the reverse complement.
CTTCCCTGTCCTTTTAATACTTTAAAGGCCCTGTCCAGTTTATCCTGTAAATTTTCAAACATGTTATAATCAGCATTTAGCTGGTGCAAAGTTAAGATTTTCGGGCAAAGTAGTTCTTAACAACTTACCTTTACTGGCTTAAAAGTTTTTTTAGTTTGATAATATTTAACACCTTTTAACAAAAACTTGCAACGTATTAACAATTTTACCGTCTAATATTACCAAAACTAACCTAAGCCAAATTGATGAAATCAGGACTACTCTTAGCCTGCCTGCTTTGTGCTGCCAGCATGACGTCTGTTGCCCAAAATATAAAGAAAATGAATGCTGTTCGAACGGAAAGCGCACCCAAAATTGATGGTGTGCTGGATGACGAAGTCTGGAGTAAAGCAGTAGCCGCGAATGAGTTTGCGGAACTCCGCCCGGTTCCGGGACGCATTGAATCTAGAGAAAAAGGAACAGAGATAAAGATCCTATATGATAATTCTGCGATCTACGTTTCTGCCCGGATGTTTGATCATCCCGACAGCATCGCAAGAGAGCTGGTTACACGTGACAGGGTGGGAAATTCAGATTTTATAGGAATTATATTCGATACCTACCTGGACCGCATCAACGGACTTGGGTTTTACGTAACTGCGGCGGGCTCCCAATACGATGCCAAATATTCTCAAACCGGCAATGAAGACGACAACTGGAATGCGGTGTGGGACAGTGAAGTTAAAATTGACAAGCTGGGCTGGACTGCCGAGTTTAAGATCCCTTATTCCGCGCTTCGCTTTGCAAATAAGGATATCCAGACCTGGGGGATAAATATGACCCGCCGCAGGCAAAAAATCAATCACCAATCCTGCTGGAATTTTGTGGATCCCAAGGTTAATGGATTCATCAACCAGGAAGGCGAATTACATGGGATAGCAAATATTAAATCTCCTGTGCGTTTATCTTTTTCGCCCTATGTTTCAAGCTCCGTAAATAATTATCCATATAATCTTCCGGGCGTAAAAAATACCACAGGGTCATTCAATGGTGGAATGGACGTAAAATACGGTATCAATCAAAGTTTTACGCTTGACATGACTTTAGTGCCCGATTTTGGCCAGGTACGTTCTGATAACCAAGTTCTCAATCTCACGCCATTTGAGGTAAAATTCAATGAGAACAGGCAGTTTTTCACTGAAGGAACCGAGCTTTTTAATAAAGGAGATCTCTTTTATTCACGAAGAATAGGCTCTTTCCCCTCCTATTCCAATGATGTATATGGTCAGCTTCAGTTTGGAGAAACCGTAAAAGATAATCCGAGTGAAAGTAAGCTCATAAATGCGACAAAGGTTTCTGGCCGGACAGGCAAGGGATTAGGGATTGGAGTGTTTAATGCTGTTACTAATCGTGCGATGGCCACCGTTGTAACTGCGTCGGGGCAGGAGCGTATGGTTGAAACACAGCCTCTTACAAATTATAGCATTCTGGTGCTTGATCAGTCTTTAAAAAATAACAGCTCTGTAACTTTATTGAACACGAATGTTTTAAGACAAGGCTCTGCCTATGATGCGAATGTGAGTGCATTTCTGTTTCGCCTCAACAATAAAAAAAATAAGTACCATGTTGAGGGAGAAGCCAAAATGAGTCGCAGGACATCCGTTACGATGGACGATACCGGCTATGGTTATGAACTTGAGGTTGGAAAACAAAGCGGAAACTTTACCTGGAATATAGAGCAAGAGCTCACGGATGATAAATTTAATCCAACAGATCTGGGGTTTTTTACAAACAATAATTATCTGGATCACTCCCTGTTTATGGGATACAGTAAATACACACCCGGGAAGTGGTATCTGCAATATGAAACTTGGTTCGAAGCAGATCATTCGCAGCGATTCAAACCGCAGGCATATCAATCCTTTGCCGCAAATGTTGGAGGATGGGTAAAGTTTAAGAATTTTTGGTCTGCAAATATGAACATTGGCCGGGTATTCTCGGGTAATGACTTCTATGAGGCCAGAACTACGGGAAGGGTTTTTAATGCCTTTTCAAGCACCGGCATCAATGGCAGTTTTAATTCCAACAATGCAAAAAAATATAATGGAGGAGCATATCTCTCCGTCCGATTCCAGGATAGCTATGGAGGATTTGGGCTTGGAACCGGCTTCTACCAGAATTACAGGGTAAACAACAAACTGTCATTTGGAACGGAAGTAATGGTTGAGCCGCGTTACAACTATGTTAATTGGGTTGGTAAAAGCTCTACCAATGAGACCATCTTTTCTAAATACGACCGAAACACTGTTGAGAGCATTCTGGATGTGAAATATGCTTTTACAGCTAAAATGGGACTTAATTTAAGAGGCAGGCACTACTGGTCGGACCGGAGAAATAAAAGCTTCTTCATGCTTCAGAACGATGGAAATCTTCAGGAAAATCCTGGAACAGAGTTTATAAATAAGCATGTAAACTACAACGTATTTAATATAGACATGGTCTATTCGTGGCAGTTCGCTCCCGGCAGCGAGTTAAGTGTTACTTATAAAGATGTTGCTGAAGATTATGAAACGCTAAACCGTGAAGGTTATGGCAGAAATTTCGGAAGGGTAATCGGCCGTCCACAAAATAACAGCCTTTCGTTTAAGGTCTTATATTACCTGGATTATCTTCAGCTCAAGAAGAGAAATTAGTTAGCGGGGAAATTTGTATACGAGTCCGAGGGAAAGCGCCTGACTTGCCTGTATCTTGTCAGCGGAGTCGTCGTCGTACAATACAATTCCCGCAACAGAAACGTTAATCAGCCTGTTCACCTGGGCAGTTAGTGTCAGGTCCAACCGGTTGTCAATACTTTTCAGCTTTTCATAATTCGCAAACAGGGTATACCTGCTTTTAATATTCAGGTTTTTAGCTATATCCTTATCGATTGAGGTAACAACCTGGAATGCAAGTTCATTTCGAAAGCTTTTTCCCGGTTCAACTCCGAAATTTTTAGGATTGGTTTTGTAAAGATTTGTGTCAAGAACAAACGTTTGCCGCGCCGTGCCCGTACCAATCCGTACGAAAAAGTATTTCACCGGCTTATACTCGAACCCAATGGATTCTGTTAAATAGCCTGGAGCCATGAAGCGTGAAAGCAGGGTTCTGACTTCATTGCCCTGCGCATTTTTAACAAAAGAAAAACCGCGGTCAAATTGCGATTCAAAGTTTAAGGATCCAAAGAAATACCAGCTTTTTGATAGTTTGAGTCCTACTTTATTATCGTAGAAAATGCGATCAGCGGTTTTACGTGACAGCTGGCCGCGGTTTTTTAGCTTACCATACTGAAGCAGAACTTCGGAAACAAAGTTCTTATCTCCCCGTGTATAATCCGTTTTGTGTGTGAACTGGCCGCCCAGCGCCAGAGAGTTTACACCCCCACCTCCCCAGTTTTCGCTGAAGGCAGCCTGGTTGATATTGATTCCGAATGAGCTCAGACTGCGCCAATAATTTACGCTTATATCCAGAGGGGTGGTTTCAGAAAGAGTAACGGTCTCTGGAAAAATAACCGGCCTGCGAACCGGAAGCGTATTTTTTCTGGGATATTGTCTAAGCCCCTTGAGGATAGTCGTATCTGACTCATTACCAGATTCTTGTGCTTTGAGGCTAAAGGCTTGTGATAGGAAAAGTAATAATACGACCAGGTAACGAATTAACATTTAACAAATAAAAAGAAAAAAGACCTGTTTTTCATGCAGATTGATATGTTTTTTGGATTTGTTAAACCTGGCGGAGGTACCTGATCCATGAGGCAAATCTTCTGTTTTTCAAATATGAATAGTTTGCATCATTTTCATAAGCTTCCCGCTCGAATATAATATTTCTATAAGCTCTGTCATGATGCCGGTATTTGATCAAATTAACAAGGTAATTGATCAGGTATAGAATAAAAAAGGGGATAATCAATAATTCGATCTGCTGTCTGAGGTGAATTAATTCATGATTAATGATCTGCCTGTCGGCTTTAAGCTCTCTGTATTTTATAAGAACGAAAGGAAAGATTGCCATTCCTGCAGCGGGAAGAAATGATAAGTGTACGACGGGAAACCTCATTGATCCGAATCTTTTAAAGGTCCTAAGCGCCGCGCCGCCGGATCCTGGAGATAGCTCTGATATGCTTTTTTGATATATTGGATCAGCTCATAGTCGTTCGCCTCCAGGATAAAGTAGTATCCCGGTTTATATTGTTGCTTAAAATCTGTAAGATTTGCGCCGCTTAAACCTGTTACACTGGTTACCAGGTTCCTGGTATAACGGTATTCGATCATAGCATCCCGATAGTCACGCTCAATAATTTTCTGAAGCATCCGCGCATTTCTTCCTTCTTTGCTTAAAAGGCTATATAATGCTGTAATGCTTAGCCCCGCTCCACCACCTCCGTTGCTTCCGCCAGTGGTAAGCACATCTTTAACCGTTCCTTTTGAGTAAGCTGTTTTATACTCCTCCTGTGTTTGTTTAAGCTGGTCTGCCGGGGTCCTCAGACTATCTCTTACAACCACTTCCTGAAGCTGGATACTGTTCCTCCGGAGATAGAAAAGTATGGTGCTTTCCGATTTAACACTGACCGTATCCACTCCATAACCCTGAAGGGCGGCCACCAGGATATCACCCTCCCGGGCATTTGCCTTGAATTCTCCTTTTGTATTGTTATAGAATCCATCCCCGGTACGGGTATTAAAAATGTAAACCCGGGTCAACCGCTGTTTGTTTTCCATATCGAAAACGATACCCTGGATTGGCTTATCCTGAGAGAATAATCTTCCGGCAGAACCCGCCAGGAAAAAAAGCAGTATAATTATTTTTTTCAATGTGTATAAAACTACGGCTTTCCGTAACAGGCAGGTCCCGATTTAACAATTACTTGGAAACAAGCAACAACTGGCCCAGCTTAATATCGGAAACTCCCAGGTCATTCAAGATCTTTAAGTCTTCAACCGTAAGAGCGAAACGCTTGGCGATGGAATACATTGTATCCCCCTGTTTAACTTCGTAGATTTTCATCACTACCGGGGCCTTGGCAGGCTCCTGTTTTTTTTCTTCGGGAATATTTTGAGCTATTTCAGCAAGCACTTTATCTTCGCGTTTAATTTTTTCGATCTGTCCTTCCCTGCGATCAAATTTTCCAAGATCGTACCGTTCAACCAGCGTAATTAATAGTTCCGCATAACGGGGATTCGTCGCATAGCCTGCCTGTTTTAAGCCGTTGGCCCATCCTACATAATCGTTCTTGTTGAGCTCAAATAGGGGCGCATAACGCTTCCGTTTTAAAAATTCTGAGTGATCGCGAAAAGATTCTTCCGCTGAGGTGTACACCCTGAAACAATCATCTTTCTGGTCATCGTCCTTCAATATGCTTTTGCCTTTCCAGTCTGCTGTGCATTTTATCCCAAAATGATTATTTGCTTCTCTTGCGAGGCTGCTGTTACCGTTCCCGGATTCGAGTATACCCTGGGCCAGGGTAATGCTGGCAGGAATCCCGGAACTGTTCATCTCCTTTATTGCGATGGCCTTATACCTTTCTATGTAGTTTTCTGCAGAGAATTTATTGATCAGGGTATTACCTGTTATCGTACGATCAGACTTGGAAGTAGGGGCCTGAACTGCTGGCCTTGAGGCAGGTTTTTTTCGGGTACTGCAGGCACAAAAGAAGATACAAAAAATAATCAGTAAAGTAAAAAAGCCTTTCATTTAGTTCACAGCATAAGTTTTTGACCGATCGACAACCTGCTGCTGTTCAGGGAATTTCTGCTCATTAATTTTTTAACGTCCGTTCCAAACTTTTCCGCGATTTCCGAAAGGGTATCGCCCTTTTTTACCCGGTAAATAGCGACTTCAGGCTTTTTAGCCGTAATAGCCGCAGGCTCCGTCAAAGTTACAGTTGTTTCAGCATGACTTTGAGGCATCTTATCAAATTCATGCAATTTATATTGTTTGATGATTGCAAGTACCTTGCTTCCCCATAGCTTACTTGATGCATACCCGCCATTTTGGATTCCAAGAACCCAGTTGTAATAATCATAGCTGGAATACTTACTGAACAAGGCCTCAAACTTTTTACTACGTCTCGTAGCGCCCATAAAATCCTGGTATGAATCACTGACAGATTCGTACCCGCGATAGGAAGACTTGATCTCTTTACTGGAATTTTTGCCTTTCATGCCGAAGTGATTGTTGAGATACCGGGCAATCTTACTGTTACCGCAGGCAGATTCGTGTATTGAAATTCCTAATATAACACTTGCTGGTACACCCTGTTCGTTCATGTGCCGAATAGCCACATCCTTGTATTTTTCAATGTATTCAAATACACTGTTTTGTGCAGAAACAGACAAACTCAGACAGACAAACAGCATGATAAGTACGCTTTTCATAAGTGATGATTTAATTTCTGAATAATAAAAAACCTTCCTTTCTACTTCTTTCTTATGACAAACAATCCATCCCGTATCGGAAGTATGAGCTTCTCAACCCGGTTGTCTTTGCTTACCACCTGATTAAATTTAGCAATAATTGCTGTATTCTGATCATTTTTTTCTTCAAGGACTTTACCGCTCCAAAGTACATTATCAACTATAATAATTCCGCCGGGGCTTAATTTATCCATGATCATCTGGTAATATCTTCCGTTGTTTTTTTTATCGGCGTCGATAAATACCAGGTCGAAAACTTCATTCAATTCCGGGATTATTTTGCTTGCATCGCCCAGATGATAGATTATCTTGTCGTTAAAGGGCGATTTTCTAAAATTATTCCGGACCATATCTTCCAGCTCAGCATTGATATCAATGGTATGGATTATCCCATTGTCAGTAAGTCCTTCACCGAGACACAGCGTGGCGTAACCGGTATACGTTCCTACCTCAAGAATTGTTTTTGGATTAATCATCTTACTAAGCATGCTTAGCACCCGCCCCTGGTAATGGCCTGAAATCATACGCGGCATGGGAACCTTCAGATGGGTTTCACGATCGATAGCCTTAAGCAGATCATTTTCAGCATCGCAATGGGCCGCCAGATAATCTTTTAGCTCTTCGCTGAATAAGTCCATGGTACAAAGGTAGCAATTTGAGGTTATTTGGATGAAGCGTTGATGCATTTTTACCGTCATTTCGAACACGCTAGGATTCAGTTGAACAGTATTGAATTGTCATGCGTGGAGAAATCTGGTTGTTGATAAACCCGGAGTTTTAATTTTTATACAAATATTTCACTAAGACTGTCCTTGCGAGGAGGCACGACGAAGCAACCTCCCCTTAGGAAGTACAGAGATTGCCGCGCTACGCTCGCAATGACATAGTTACTTTTAGGATTCAGTTGAACAGTATTGAATTGTCATGCGTGGAGAATCTGGTTGTTGATAAACCCGGAGTTTTAATTTTTATAGAAATTGAGGTGTGATGGTTTAGCCGGACAATTGACTTGCTTAGTTCAAAGATAAATTAATACGATTATTATTATTGCTTGTCGTG
>JBBJNR010000097.1:0-10859 GCA_037719315.1 Daejeonella sp. | reverse complement strand
AGATTACTGCGGTCAAGGACCTTAACCTGAAGCTCATTCTCAATGTTTCGTAGCTGGGATGGCGATAGTTCATCGTCAAATATAACAATGTCGATCTCCTCCGACTTTACATATGCATTGATCTCTTCCAGCTTACCCGTACCTACAAAAGTAGCGCGGTCGGGCTTTTGCATCCTTTGGGTGAAAGATTTGTGCGTTTCACCCCCGGCTGTATCAACTAAAAACGTTAATTCATCCAGGTATTCCTTCGTCTGTTCTTCGGTTTCCCCTGGTGGGATGATACCAACTAAAACCGCTTTTTCGGGCTTCAACGTAGTATCAAAAAATTTTTGTCTCGGCATTTAATTTGGTTAACAAGTGATAAAGATAAGAGTTTGATAAATTGTGGTGTAAGACCGGGTGCCTGGGACCCGTGTTAAAAACCGTTCACAAATTCCTGCATGGCTTTCCCCGGATCCTTCTCTTTCATGAAATTTTCTCCTATTAAAAACCCATTAAAACCCGCCCTTCTTAATTCAGTAATCGTTTTTGGATCACTGAGCCCGCTTTCAGAGATCTTTAAAAACTCCTTTGGGATGTGCTCAACAAGGTCATAAGAATGCTGAAGAGATAGCGAAAAATCACCAAGGTTACGGTTGTTGACCCCTACCGCATCAAGCTCAGCACACAGGCTTCTGTCAAGCTCTTCCCTGTTATGCACCTCAAGAAGCACATTCAAGCCCAGGCCTTTGGCCAGCCTGGCAAGCTTTTGAATTTCCTGTGGTGCAAGTATTGCCGCAATTAATAAAATAATATCAGCGCCTAATGCCTTGGCCTCCACAACCTGGTATTCATCCAGCATGAATTCCTTTCTAAGCAAAGGGATCTGATTTGCTCTTCTTGCAACAATAAGGTCCTTTTTCCTGCCCCCAAAAAAACTCCGGTCGGTTAACACGGAGAGGCCCGAAGCGCCGGCCGCTGCATATCCATTTGTCACCTGCTTCACGCTTGATGTGTTATTGATAATTCCTTTCGAAGGAGATTGGCGTTTGAATTCAGCGATTACTCCTGTCAAGGCAGGATTTAGAATAAATTCTCTCAGGGAATAGCATTCCCGAAAAAATATTTCAGATTCTTCCAGCCTGACAATGGGCAGTCTTTGCCTGTCTGATTCAATCTCCAGTCTTTTTTTCGCCACGATCTTATCCAGAATAGTTTCATGTTCTGCACCGGAAGATTTTATGTCAATTTTACTCATGTTATATTAATAGATCAGCTAAGCCAGTTAGATATCAATAGTTTACCATGTTCTGTCAGAACAGATTCCGGATGAAACTGTACACCTCTTACATCAAGTGTGCGGTGCCTGAGCGCCATAATAACGCCGTCAGTATCTGTTGCAGTAATAATAATGTCTTCGGGAACATTATCATTACGCAAGGCCCATGAATGATATCGTCCTACTTTAAATTCCTGCGGGCAGTTCCTGAATAGTTTTTCTTCCTTATCATTCACTTTTATGTCCGTAGCCCTGCCATGAACCGGGCGGGAGAGGTTATAAAGTTCACCTCCAAAAACCTCACCGATCGCCTGAAGCCCCAGGCAAATACCGAGAATGCTTTTACTCGCCGAATAGGTTTTTATCACATCAAGCAAAAGCCCGGATTCTAAAGGAATTCCCGGCCCGGGGGATAACAGGATCTTTTCGAACTTATTGACATCAGCAAGATCAAATTTATCATTGCGCCACACTGTCGCCTCATGACCCGTTTCATTTAACAGGTGTACCAGGTTGAACGTAAACGAGTCGTAGTTATCTATTACCAGGATATTCATGTATTGTTAATTTTATTTTTATTCTCCCTCCTTCGTCCTCCTTCGCCCTCCTTCGCCATGCTTCGCCATGCTTCGCCATGCTTCGGCGGGCAAGGCACTTTCCACTCTCAGCTTTCAACTTATTAAATCTCTTCCGCCATCTCCAGCGCCTTTCTCAAAGCCATAATTTTATTATTCACTTCGTTTAATTCACTTTGAGGATCCGAATCTGCAACAATACCTGCACCGGCCTGATAATGCAAAACGTTGTTCTGACTTAAAAAAGACCGGATCATAATGGCATGATTAAAATCGCCGTTAAAACCCATAAAACCAATCGCACCGCTATAAAATCCACGCTTCTGGCCTTCGAACTTATCAATCAGCTGCATTGCCATATATTTTGGCGCCCCGCTCAGTGTACCCGCCGGGTACGTATCGCCAACAACATCAAAGGGATCCACGTCTTTTTGAAGCTGGCCGGTTACTCTGGACACCATGTGGATCAGGTGAGAATAATACTGGATCTCCTTGTAAGATTTTACTTCAACCGTATCGCAATGCCTGCTCAGGTCGTTTCTGGCAAGGTCAACCAGCATAACGTGCTCTGCATTTTCTTTTGCGTCCAGCTTTAAATTTTCGGCCAGTTCTGCATCCAGGAGGTCGTTCCCCGTACGCTTAAACGTGCCGGCAATCGGATAAATAGTTGCTTCATTATTCTTTATAGTGAGCTGCGCTTCCGGCGATGAGCCGAAGATCTTAAAATCCCCATAATCGTAATAAAATAGATATGGCGATGGATTTATAGACCGCAATGCCCTGTAAACGTTAAATTCATCACCCAGGAAGGGCTTGGAAAATGCACGGGAAGGCACTATCTGAAACACATCCCCCCTGTAAACATGCTTTTTAACGTCTTCAACAGTTTTAATGAACTCCTGATCCGTAAAATTCGAGCTTTCCTCACCATTAAGATGAAATTTATATTCCGGAAAATTCTTATTCTGTATCAGGTACTGGATCTTTTCCAGGCCATCGGGCGAATCCTTTTCTGTGCGGTGCTCCAGCAGGAACAACTCATTTTTGAAGTGATCGATCACAATAATATACCTGTACACATGGTATTGCATAAGGGGTATATCCCGTCCTTCGGCCGCCCTGGCTTTTAATTTTATATCCTCGAAATGTTCGATGGTTTCGTAGGCAAAGTATCCGAATAGCCCGTTAGAAATGAATTTAAAATCATTGGAAGGTCCCGGTTCAAATTGTTTCCGGAAATCAGAAACATGTTTTTTTAGGTCAACATCGCCCAAAGGATATTGCTCCCTGCTACCATCCGGAAAATAAGTTTCCAGCTTCTCCCCGGAAAGGGTAATACCCGCGATCGGATCACAGCATATATAGCTTAAACTATTTTCCCTGCTGTGGTAATCCGAGCTTTCAAGCAGAATGCTATTAGGAAATACGTCCCGCAGACGCAAATAAATGCTTACAGGAGTTGTTGTATCTGCCAGCAGCCGTTTGTGGGATGTGTATAATTTATAACTTTTCATATATAAGGTCCTGAAGCTCCCTCCAAAAAGAAGGAAGAGTTAATCCATAAAAAAACCCGACGGGTTGAAGCGTCGGGTTTCATTATGATTAGGTTTTGGTTGATTAATATTATCTCAAAATACCTGTCCCGTGCGCCGCTTTTTTAAAGGGTACCACCAATTGCCTGTATTTTGCATCAGTTTCATCATCACAAAAATATAAAGAAATTTGACATTGCAAATTATAAATTGCTTTTTCTCTGCGGATATTATGATTGAATGAAGGACATTCCCAGTAAAGGACGTCCGCTTTGATATATTGCAACGACAATTACCAGCACAGCTAAGCCGTAATACAAAGCAATAGCCCGGTGCTTGTTGATGGCCTGAGCAGCTCTTTTCGAACGCGCGTGTCCTACCGTAATAAGGGCAATAGCAAATAGCATCAATACGGCATGCTCCACAGTCCAGTATCGTGTCAGCGGGTTTTTCATTGCCTCGCCCATATTCCCGTACTGTACCAGCGGACTGACAAAGTATAATATCAGACCGGCAAGAAACTGGGTATGCGTTGCTATCATCGCAAACAGGTTGACCTTACGGTTAGATTCTGTATAATCTTTTTTGCCAAATAAAGCTGTTATAGATAAGATCAGCGCCAGTGCAAGAAGCAAAAGAACTAAATATCGTACCCCGGAATGAAGACTTAAAAAGAAACTGTACATATCATTATAATTTATATTCAAAGTAAAGAAAAAATTCATCCATAGCAATGGGAAATATCCTAACGGGCATCCAGGTAAAGAGCTTCCGGGGAGGTTAGTAAACTATAGCCTACAGGAGCAATATTACCGGTGTTCGCAAATTTAAAGATCAATATCTTTTTATTGGCCTTTTCTGCGATGTATATCAGGTCTTTGTCTGTCCGGTCGTCCCATGCCACGTCCACAGGATTACCAAGCCCTGTGGATGAACCTGAAATTGTCCTCGTTGGAGATATCAATGAACTGGTTGCGGTAAATTTCGTGCTGGCCGAGTCAATAATATGTATGGCCCCATCGCTATTGAAACCAGTCTGAGTCGCCTCGCCGATATCCGTTAATATAAGTGCATCCCTCGCTGACGAATAAGTTATCCCGTGCAGCCTTTTAGCGCCGGACAGGATAATTCTTTTTGTTGGGATTATTGTTCCTACAACCAGGGACGAAGCGCCTTCAAATAGCTGAACCTCTGCCCTGGCCTGATCAATTACCACAAATAAGCGGTCATTGTCGAGGTGGATACCCCATGGCTGACCATTCAGCTTGAGCTTCTTACTGGCTGTAACGGTGCCTGTCAGGGTGTGGGCATCATTATAGACATAGATGGAACTATCAGCATTGCTGGCTATATACAGAATTTTCCGCGCGCGATCGAAGGCCATTTCACGCGCACTTGTTAAGGATTGATCGATAAAGGAGGTTTTGGCGACTTCTGCCAGGGAACCGTCTGTATTAACAGTAAAAGTCCTTACGTTCTTATTTTGCCTGCTAACCTGAAACACGATTCCTGAGAACGGATCGAATAGAATCCCATTGCCATCGGGTAATTGCGAGTTAAAGGCATAAGGCTCTTTTAGAGTTTCCTGGTCAGCCGGATCAAATATTAACGTATTCAGCACTGCGGCATCTGTGTCGGCATTAGAAACATACAGCCTGGAAACTATACTCTGGGACTGAGGTTCATTATCATCTTTCTTACAGGCCGGCAAAAAAATACCGGGCAGTAAAGATATAAGCAGCAGAAAATTTTGATGTTTCATAATTCTATCCCAAAGTTAACAGTTCGGATTATATTTAACGGCTAAACAAATTTTAATCCGGCATAGCCTAATCTTAATGATTAACGGATAAAAAGGTAACGCTGATGTTACATTGCCCCGATGCCAGGCAATCTTATAATCAACTACTTTCGACCAACCAATTTCCATAAAAATGAGGACCATTTTACTTTGTTGTCTGCTGATATTTACTGTCGGCAATACTTCTGCGCAGGTTACTTATCCCGTTAACGGATCCTATGATAAGCGTACCGGCTTGTATGCATTTACCAACGTCAATATCGTGATCAGCGCTGACCAAACCATAAGCAATGGAACTTTACTGATTAAGGATCAGAAAATTGAGGCTGCAGGTAAATCATTAAACATTCCGAAAGGTTATGTAACGATCGATCTGAAAGGAAAGTTCATTTATCCTTCTTTTATCGATGCTTACACAAGCTATGGTTTGCCTGCAAGCCCTAACCTGCGGGGTGCTGGTTTCGGAAGAACGCAGGTTTTCACCACTACCAAGACCGGGGCATATGCATGGAATGAAGCGATCAGGCCGGAAATTTCAGTGAACTCACTTTTTTCAGTTGATACTAAAAAAGCGGAAGATTATAAGAAAATCGGGTTTGGAACGGTACAGTCGGCAAGTCGTGATGGTATATCAAGAGGAACTTCCATTATCGCTACTTTGAATAGCGGGCCAGCAAGCGGGGTTATCTTAAAAGACCAGGCCGCAGCACATTATTCTTTCAATAAAGGGAGCTCGGCAAATAGTTATCCTGGCTCGTTAATGGGATCTATTGCACTACTTCGTCAGACCTATCTTGACGCGGCATGGTATAAGAACCAAAAAGAAGAATATAATATTTCGCTGGACGAGTTTAACAAATCCCAGGGCCTGGCCCAGATATTTGAAGTAAATGATGTGCTGAGTGTATTGCGTGCGGATAAAATAGGCGATGAATTTGGGAAGCAATACATCTTTAAAACTGACGGAAAGGAATATCAGCGCATAGCTGAAATCAAAGCCACACGAGGTAGTTTTATAATTCCCCTGTCCTTTCCAAAACCATATGAGATAGAAGATCCGGCGGATGCAAGAAATATCAGCTATAGCCAATTAAAGGACTGGGAGCTGGCGCCGGCCAATCCTTCAGTTCTTGAAAAAGCAGGTGTAAAATTCGCCCTTACGGCCTTCGGGCTTGAAAGCACGCCAAGGGATTTCTGGACTAATATCCGGACAGCTATAGACCATGGCTTATCAGAAAAGCAGGCGCTGAGATCACTTACGGAGGTCCCGGCCAGTATGCTTGGAGTTTCCGACCTTGTCGGCTCCCTGGACAAAGGGAAGCTGGCAAATTTCATCATTACATCAGACAGCATATTTAAAAAAGACAATATCATCTATGAAAACTGGGTACAGGGTAGTCAGTATATCGTTTCTAAGATGGATATTACCGACCTCCGCGGAACCTACACGCTTAATATTGATGGAATTCCAAGCCTCATATTAAAAATTGGAGGAACCCCCGGCAGCTATGATCTGAACGCAGAACGAACCGGCACAGACAGTGTAAAAGTGAAAGGCGCAATTAACCGCACAGGCGATCTTCTTAGCATGACCTTTGACCTTAAGAAAAATCCGGCTGGCGCTGTCCGTTTGAATGGCTATATCAGTTCAGCATCCCCTGTTATGTTTCGTGGTGAGGCTGTCTTCGCAGACGGAACGAGTGGGAAATGGTCCGCATCCCTTAAAGAATCATTTAAAGAGCCGGCCAAAAAAGAAATTCCGAAGCCAGTAATCGCATCCGGACCTGTAACCTATCCCTTCACCGCTTTTGGGTATACAAAGGCCCCTGAATCTGAAGCTGTACTGTTTAAAAACGCAACGGTATGGACAAACGAGAAAGATGGTAAATTGAGCAATACAGATGTGCTGATCGAAGGGGGCAAGATAAAGGCCATTGGTAAAAGTTTGTCAGCAGGCTCTGCACGTGTCATCGATGCGAGCGGTAAACATCTTACCCCCGGAATTATTGATGAACATTCGCACATTGCGGCCTCCGGAGGAATAAATGAAGGAGCGCAGTCTGTAAGCTCTGAAGTACGGATCGCAGATGTGATCAATTCAGAGGATATAAACATCTACCGTCAGCTTGCCGGCGGAGTAACGACTTCTCATATCCTTCATGGTTCTGCTAATTCCATTGGCGGCCAAACGCAGCTTATCAAATTGAGATGGGGGAAAAATCCAGAAGAACTGAAGTTTGCAGGCAGCGATGGCTTTATCAAATTTGCTCTGGGCGAAAATGTGAAGCAAAGTAATTTCCAGATCCCGGGAGGTAACCTGCGCTTTCCACAGTCGAGAATGGGTGTAGAGCAGGTATTTGTGGATGCATTTACAAGGGCTAAAGAGTACAAGGCAGCTCGGGCGGTAAAAGGAAATACGGTGAAGCGCGACCTGGAGTTGGATGCCCTCGTTGAGATCCTGGAGAATAAGCGGTTCATTACCTGTCATTCTTATGTACAGTCGGAAATAAATATGATGATGCACGTAGCAGATTCTATGGGCTTCAAGATCAATACGTTTACTCATATCCTGGAGGGTTATAAGGTGGCTGACGGTATGGCGAAACGCGGAATTGCAGCATCTACGTTTTCGGATTGGTGGGCCTATAAAAACGAGGTGGCTGAAGCTATTCCTTATAATGGTAAGATCTTGAGCGACGTTGGGGTGCTGACCGGCTTCAACTCAGATGACGCAGAAATGGCCAGGCGCTTAAACCAGGAAGCTGCAAAGGCCATTACCTATGGTGGGATGACTGAAGAGGATGCGCTAAAGCTGGTTACGTTGAACCCCGCGAAGATGCTTCATATTGACCAGAAAGTTGGGAGTGTTAAAGTTGGTAAAGATGCGGACCTGGTACTGTGGTCTGATAATCCTTTATCCATTTACGCCAGGGCTGAAAAAACATTTGTAGACGGAATTGCCTACTGGGACCTGGAAGCAGATGCACAGAAACAGAAACTGCTAAAAGCCGAGCAGGGGCGTATCATCCAGAAAATGATCAATGCCAAAAGCGCTGGAGCAGCTACAGCAAGGCCTGTACAACAGCGGCAGGGCTTATACGAATGTGAAACAATGGAAAATCTGGACGTTTCAGCACTAAATCAATAATCACTATGAAGATCAACATGAAATTACAGATAAGCATTAAAGTTTTATTGCTTTCTGCCGGGTTCGCTTACGGACAAGCCAATATAATTCCATCTAAAACACAGACAAAACCTGTTGCAATTATTGGAGCTACCATACATATAGGAAACGGACAAGTCATTGAGAATGGATATATCTCTTTTGACAAGGGAAAAATAACCGGGACCGGTGATGCTGCCGTGGTTAGGTTTAACACTCAAACCACCGATGTGATCAGTGCTTCCGGCAAACATGTATACCCGGGCTTTATTGCACCTGTAACCACCCTTGGACTTGTAGAAATTGAATCAGGTGCAAACGGCACTGTTGATCAGGGAGACGTAGGATTGATAAATCCTCACATCCGTTCGATCATTGCATATAATACCGATTCAAAGGTTATACCTACCATCCGTTCAAACGGCATCCTGATGGCACAACCTTCTCCCGGGGGCGGTTTAATCTCGGGTCAGTCATCTGTCGTGGTATTAGATGGGTGGAATTGGGAAGACGCTTCTTATAAGAATGATGTAGCTATCCATATCACCTGGCCGGTGATCAGACGGGCGAGCCCTTTCGGCAATCCCGCACCGACTGCAACAGACCCCAAAGAGGCTAATCAAAAAGCACTTGCAGATCTTGACAGTTACTTTACCGAAGCAAAGGCTTATTCTGAACTGCAGAAGCCGGCGCAGATCAATACCCGTTTTGAGGCCATGAAAGGTCTTTTTAACGGTGGTAAAAAGCTATTCGTGAACGTAAATACAGCCAAAGACATTATATTAGCTGTAAATTTTGCTAAAAAGTATAATGTCAAAGCCGTAATAGTAGGTGGAACTGAATCCTACCTGGTGACAGATATTCTCCGGGATAACCAGGTTCCTGTAATTGTTATAGAGACCCAGACATTGCCTGACAGAACGGAAGATGATGTTTACCTGCCTTACAAGCTTCCAAAGTTACTTCACGATGGCGGCGTTTTGTATGCTTTAACTGGCACAGGATACTGGCGCCAGAGAAACCTGCCCTTTGAAGCTGGCACAGCTGCAGCTTATGGCTTAACGAAAGAACAAGCCCTCTCGATGATCAGTTTAAATACCGCTAAGATCCTTGGTATTGACAAAACGACAGGAAGCTTAGAGGCTGGAAAAGACGCAACGCTGTTCATTTCGAACGGTGATGCCTTGGATATGCTTGGAAATAAAGTGGAAGCAGCTTTCATTCTGGGCCGCAATGTCAATCTTGATAACTTACACAAGCAGTTATATAAAAAGTTTTCGGATAAATATGGGGTGAAGGGGGAATAGGAGCCAAAAACCAAGAGTAAAGAGCAAAGACAAAAAAATTTGTCTTCATATATAATTCCTGTCTCGCAATTAAAAAAATAGACCGGCAAATTAATTTAGAGGAGGATTGTAAAAGTCTTGATTCTTATTTCTTGGCTATTGGATCAATCAGAAGGTCTTTAAACTTTGCTCCTTAATCTCCTTTAAACGCCTTATTAACAACCTCTTCCAGCTCGCTGATCGTGAACGGTTTTGCAAGAGTATAATCTGCTCCGGCATTTTCTGCAAGCTGATCTATATCCTGGCTTGCTGTAAAATATACTACAGGTATTGATTTATGCAGGGGATGACTTTTAATAGTCTTAGTAGCTGCTACGCCGCCAAGGGTAGGAATTTTATTATCCATAAAAATAAGATCGGGGGTTAGTGATTCGATCTGTTCGATTATATTATCGCAGTCTGGAATCGTATAAACTTCCGCCAGGTTACTATCCACTAAAATTATGGCCACAAGTTCTGATATTGTCAGGTCATCATCACATACTAAAACACGTCTCATTCTTATTAATTTATGCAGATAAATTTATGCAATATTCAAGCCATTTCCTTGTTTTTACAGGCACTTATTTCAGATTGATGATTCCGTAAATAAAATAAGCTCCTGATGGGCAGGAGCTTATTTAAACTAACCAATTATAAACCTGTTGAAAGGTTCGCTGTAGGGGAAGGAGTCGAACCTTCACGAAGCAGTTATTTCCCTTTTACGGTATTTCCCAAATCTTCGCCACCGAGACGAGGAGGTGTGTCTGCCAAATTTCACCACCCTACAGTGTGTAAGCTTTCAGATATTTCCCGATTGCTTAATACAAATGTATGGATAAGGATAATTCTTTGCAAATATTTTAATGATTTAGGTTAATTTTTATCTATTTGATATCATTGAACGTAATTTATTGCCATTTTGAAAATATCTGTGAAAAATAGACGGGTTAAATTTCGATATTGATAAAAGGATTCGGCTTGAGGTAAATTTGAAGTTCAAGTGTTGTAAGCTGGGCGGCCTGGTTTTGATGAGATACTGCGGCAAGTCCGGCACCACAATGTAGCACGTAAAGGCCTGAATTTATTTCCTCTCAGCGTCCTTGTTCTTTATTCTTTATTATTTGCCCCATTTACAAAATCCCCCAAATAAAATAAGCTCCTGATGGGCAGGAGCTTATTTAAACTAACCAATTATAAAC
>JBBJNR010000096.1:0-10878 GCA_037719315.1 Daejeonella sp. | reverse complement strand
AAATATAACATAAATAATTGATAATCAATGATTTAAACTAACTTAATAGCATTGTTCCTGCCCCTGACCCCCAACAGGTTTAGTGCATAAACACTGACAACTGGAGCAAACTGCAGCTTGTTATCCAGAGTTGTAGAGAATCCGGGATATAGTTCAAGAAGCTCATGACTGAACTCTCTGTCTGTTTTTTTAACAATGCCTTTGTCCAGGGATGTAAACCCATAGCCAATAAGTAATAAAGGCATGGTGTATGTTGGGATTTTTTGAAGCTTACTATACAAGCTTTTTCTTTCTGACCGTACTGAATCTGGAAAAGATTTCAGTGAATCAACAGCCGTTGAATAGCATGGGATGCTAATTAAACTGAGCCATATGCATATAATATTCTTCCACATACTAAATACGCCACACTGAAAGCAGAGCGAATGTAAATTAGGATGGAATTTTGAAGAAAATCTGAATTTGCAATCGAATTGCCAGGGATAATGATTCTTTTAAGAAAATTTATCAGTCATGAGATTCCTGGGATTTGCATTCCATCCGGTCGATATTAATCTCTTTAAATTTTTGCAGCACCTGCATCCCATAATCGGTAAAGTACTGATGAGTTTTGAGCATTTTGCAATTGGCATCAGCCCAATCCTTATCTGAGTAAAGCATTTTAAAGTAGCGCTCATGTTCTATTCTTAATGCCTGCTCGTAACAATGATAATCCGGTTTTGTAAAATGGTACAAATCGGCATCGCATAGTATTTTTGCTTCCAACGTTATCGGATTTTGCGGATACCTGGTTCCTTCGATACAGGTAAGAACAGTTTCGATAAGCGTTGCGGGAAACGAATGGCCCCTTAAAAAATCATTTGCGATTTTTTTGCTGACATCTTCATGGCCGATATAGATTTCTGCATAGCCACAATCATGAAACCACGCGGCAATTTGAATGACCTTTAATTGCTCCTTTGTAAGCGGATATTTCGTTCCTATTTCCTTGACTGCATGGACTACCTCTAGCGTGTGATGTACATTATGGAAAGTTAAGTTTGAAGGGAGATTTTCTTTCAGGTAGCTCAAAACGTAATGTTCAACGCTAGTCAATATGTTTTCAGGTGCCGTCATAATGTTAGATGAAGTTAGAGCTTAAAACTATAACCCAGACGCACCAGTTGGGTTTCATAATAATCAGTACTATTTAAAATAAACCCATTGCCAATAATTTCCCTCCTGATTTTCAGCGTGTTAAAAAGATCGTTCGCATTCAGAAATAACTCTCCTTTACCTTTCTGTATTTGCTTTTTTGCCCCCACGTCAACCGAGAACCGGGACCCGATCTTTCCTTGCGGGATAATATCCGGGGCCAGGTAGATAGCGGACAACTGGATGTCAGTTTGCTTCGGCAGCTTGAACATGCCGTTGAGTTTTAAATTGCCGGATGTTATCTGCTGCTCATTCATAGAATAAATAGTGGGTACCGGATACCGGTTCTCCACGCTAAACGCATTGATCGTACTTTTATACAGGGCAGCGCTCGTATTAAAACTCAACCAGGAATTTATTTCCTGTTGTAATGTAATTTCAGCGCCTGAACTTGAGCTTTTTCCAGCATTCTGGAAAATATTATATATAATCGTGTTTCCCGGTACAATTGTTCCGATACGGGTGATGGTGGCATCCGTAGCCAAATAATACAGCGCACTGTATAAATTTCCTTTAGCCCAATTTAACTTATGACCAAGCTCGATACGATCAGTAAACTGAGGGCGCAAGGTGGGGTTACCTACCTTCAGAACTTCCGGCTCGTCATATTTTGGAAAGATCCGTATGTCTACTTCATTTGGCCTGTCAACACGGCGGTTGTAGAAAGCGGAGACCTTGTTCTTATCATTAAACTTATACGCAAAACGAAGATTTGGAAACGGCTGAGCATAGTCGTATCCATCGCTTTTATACGTGTTATGATCCGGGTTCACATCATAGTTTACCTTTACATATTCCAGCCTTATTCCCGCTTCAACTTCGAAACTCTTATTCTCGTAAACATAATTTCCGTATACAGCCGGTATCGTTTCTTTGTAATCCGCCCAGCCGCCTGCATTGACATCTAAAGGGGAATTTAAGCCCGGAAAGAACTGCATATCCGTCGGAATCGTTCTTCGTCTGAACTTTAAACCTGTTTCAATACGGCCCTGCTTTAAAGGCTTGATGTAATCCAGGTTCAGGTCAGCTACATGCTCATCCGAAAGCAATTTGAATGAATCTTTGCCTGTGAACGTGGGCATAATATTGGTAAAAAAGTATTTCTCATCCTCACGATGAAAAGTATAGTTAAAGCCTGCATTTAACAGGTGACCGGGTTGCTTGAACTTATGCTGATAAAGGGCAGATCCGGTAGCGGTATATTTTACTTCATCCTCAAGGAATTGCCAGAGACGCATTCTTTGTGAAAAATCATTATTGAAATAGGGGATATCCCCATCGTCAATAATCTTCTCGCGATTAAAAAACCCTGATAGCGTAAAGCTATTCACCTCATCAGGATTCCAGTCAATTCCTGATTTTATGGTTGAAAACGTGGTGGTACGGTTACGTTTAACTTGCTGCCTGATCTTACTTCCATCATCGTAGCTCCTCACTGCAAACTCATTTCTGTTCAAAGTCTGAGTGTACAGCCAATCGGCTTGCATAAAGGTATTAAGCTTATTTTTCCTATAATTAAGAGATAGGGAGGGATTTAATTTCGGTGTAGCCTGGAATTGCGGCCTGATACCGGGTAAATTTTCCTGACGTACCCATAGTGCTCCAAGTCCGGAAGTGAAACCTGCCTTTCCATTCCAGCCTTCCTGCCGGTTCTTCTTGTAAATGATATTTATGATGCCCGCGTTTCCATTGGCATCAAATTTTGCGGAAGGATTGTTAATGATCTCAATCCGTTCAATTGCAGAGGCCGGGATATTATCCAATCCGGTCTGGCTTCCAAACCCGGTAATCGCGTTTTGTTTTCCATCAATAAGAACTGCTACCTTATCATTGCCCCTGAGCTGGACTTTTCCATCCTGTATAGTTACCCCAGGCAGATTTTGCATAGCCTGTAGTACGGATCCCCCGGTCTGGCTAACATTATTACTTAACGTGAAAACCTTTTTATCCATCTTATCAGATACACCATCATCTACCGTGGACGTGATCACTACCTCACTTAATTGCTGTGCATCTTCCTGTAACTCGATCGTTCCCATGTCTAAGAAGGGGCTTAGATTTCCCACTACCTGTTCCCTCCTGAATATTTTGTAACCCATATAAGTAACTTCAATAAAATAATTTCCTCCGGCTATATTCGACAAGGTAAACCTTCCATCTTCGCTGGTAATGGTGCGTTGTATGAGGCTGCTATCTGAAGAATTTTTCAGGGCAACATTTACATAAGGCAAAGCAGATTTATTTTTGTTGTCCTTTACCTGTCCGGAAAGGCTAACTGAATTATTTTGTGCAAGGGTATTAAGGGAATAGCAAATAAGCCAAACCAACAAAAAGACTGTACTTTTCATGAATTAAAATATGAATCGGTTTATATAATATTCAAATGGCTGTCATCTGAGCTGTAAAGGTGATAAGCGATTTAGAAGAAATTCTGAAGAATGGTACTTAGATGGAATGCGCTGGGCGCTATTAAATATCGGAATATAGTACATGTAAATTTGCTGATAGCGGATATCTGACAGTTAACAATTGGATATCAGGCAGGCCACTCAGAGCTTATTGATCCTTATTTTCATTCAGCCCTAATTTTTCCTCAAGCAATTTATTGTATTTATCTGACAGGCGCTGGTACCGTTCCGTTTGCTCCTGGTATTTATGCAGCCATTTATCCCGCTCTTTACTCAGCTCTTCATAACTGAGTTGATTATTGTATAAGTTACGATCATCTTTCATGATATAATCAGCCATTTCCGGAAATTCATTTGTGAAATCATGATTCAATGCTTTTCCGTATCTGGCGAGTGTTTCGTATGGAAGATCATCCTTTTTTATATGAACATAGAAGGTTGGGTATTTATAACCGGCTTTTTTAATGATTTCTTTAAGGCTTAGCGGACTCATCTTTGCCACTTGATGGAGTACTTCTCCTTTGGATAATCTCCCTGTAGATTTTTTCAATTGTATTCCTTTAGATTGAAATACAATATAATTGTGAAATTAGTCTATAAATTATAGCAATAATATTGTTTTTATCTATAATATTATATATTATTGTATAACATTATATAGTCCCCCTTCGGGATTACAGACAAAAACTGAAACCAGGTACAGTAATCGTGATCTCATAAGCTGTTGAATACCATCATTCATACTAAAGTATATACGAATGAAAAACAAAACAGGATGTAATAATAACTTAAAGCAAGCTGATGTTTTATCTGGTGCTGAACCTTGCTCACACAGGGAAAACGTAGGTTCCGGCTGTACGCGCCTGACTTCGGGGGACGCTTCTTCAAATCAACTCTTCGCCTCATTTAAGAGGCACCCGGAATGATCCCGGCCTTGGCAGGGACGACATGGTATTTCGCTTGGATGACACAGCGCACGGACGACATACTTTCATAGCGATAACATTGGTTCGCCCTGATGATATGCTCCGGTTACGATTCCGGATTCCGTCAGAAGAATTTATTTTCACTAAACTACTTGAAGCTTGCCTCAACTGGCAGTATTCATAAACATTAAAAAATAATTAAAAATGAAACCTGCATGAGCTTGCCGCTCACACAACGACATGAATATAAGCTCATACAAGCTTCATCACCTTTAAAAAACAACTATATACAGATGAAAAAAACGATACAAATTATCGGTGCGGCTATGCTATGCCTAAAATCCAGGACAAATATATACGCATCTGTTACCGTATTTTACGTATTAACCCTGATAATTATCCTGACCGCGAACAGGGCACAAGGGCAGGCAACCATGCAGGCTGGGGAGATAACCATCGGCCAGCAGGTTCCTGATGTTACTATAACCAAGATCATTAATTATAAAAGTACAAGTGCAAAGCTTTCAGATTTCAGGGGAAAGCTGCTGCTCCTGGATTTCTGGGCAACATGGTGTAGCCCGTGCATTGCTATGATTCCGACGATGGACAGTCTGCAAAAGCAATTCGAAGGCAAAGTTCAGTTTCTTCCGGTTACCTATCAGGCTGCCAGCGTAGTAGAACCCTTCCTTGCACGACTCCACGCCAGGAAGCCCTTCGATCTGCCAGATGTACTTGAAGATACAGTACTGCAGAAGATGTTCCCCCACAGAAACCTACCTCATTTTGTTTGGATCAGCCCCGAGGGTAAGCTTCTTGCCATAACTGGTTATGATCAGGTAACTGACGAAAGAATAAAAAAAGTATTGGCTGGAAACAGCCAGCAGCTGATCGCTAAAGAAGAGATGAAACGGGTGGCTTACGACCCTAAAAAACCGTTATTTATTGAATCAAATGGAGGTAACGGCTCTTCTGTCAAATACCACCGGCTCTTCAGCAATTATGCTGAAGGATTATCGCCAGGATATAGGTTTAAAAAAGACAGTGTGGCTATGAAGATCACCGTGCGCAACGCAACATTATTAAACATATACTCCCTCGCATACGGAGAAGGACAAAAATTTCTGAATAGAAACAAGGTGATCCTGGAAGTAAGAGATACCGCAGCATTTACCAGCAGCGGTAAGCAGGGGAATGAATATTTAAGGTGGATGCGTGAGGGTAATGTATACTGTTATGAGTTAATTATGCCTGAGGTTTCCTCTAGTAGAGCATTTACTGCTATGCAGGAGGATCTGCGCCTGTTCTTTCCTAATTATGAGGTATCCGTAGAGCGCAGAAACGTGCCCTGCATCGTCCTGGAAACCATTGATAAAAGTATAGTTGCCTCCAAGGGTGGGGAACGATTGAACCTGATGAACCACTTTGGTGCAACCCTGAAGAATGGAAGCTGGAATTATTTTATTGGTAATCTGGACGACTATTACCTGCAACTGCACCCGCTTCCACTGATTGATGAGACCGGTATCACCGGCTTTGTTGACCTGGAAATTAAAGCTAATATGTCAGATCCCCAGAGTATCAATAAAGCCCTTACCCCGTATGGGTTAAGCCTTAAGCCTGCAACCCGGATGGTAGAGATGCTGGTCATTAAAGAAAAGACGGCCAAGAGTTTGTAATATGAGAAAGTATTTGATCATAATTTTCCTGCTCTGCATAAGCATGCATATTCAGGGACAACAAATTCTTAGCGGCAAGGTAATTTCTGCCCGGGACGGTTACCCGCTCATCGGCGCCAGTATTAAATTGCTTCCATCTGAGATGGTAGCGAAGACCAACGAATTTGGAGTGTTTAAGGTGACTGTACCTTTAGGTGTAACTGAAATAGAAATTAGCTATATCGGGTATGAAAAGAAGGCTTTGCGTGTGGACAGTTTAGGCAGGTCAGAGCTACTGATCAGTCTGAGCGAAGCAAGCCTTATCATGCAGGAAGTAACCGTCAGTACCGGTTATCAAAACGTGTTAAAGGAACGGGCTACAGGCTCTTTTGTATTGATTAATGAAGAACAGCTGAACAGGCGGGTTAGTCCTGATATTTTAAGCAGGCTGGAAGATATCGCTCCGGGGGTAATTTTTAACCGTGGAAGAAGCAGTACCGGGACTAATGATATCAGCATTCGGGGGCAAAGTACGCTTTTCGCGAATGCTAAACCCCTGGTAGTTATTGATAATTTCCCGTATGATGGGGATTTAAATACCTTAAATCCGAATGACGTCGAAAGTATCAGCATTCTTAAGGATGCTGCCGCCGCTTCGATCTGGGGGGCGAGAGCGGGCAATGGAGTAATCGTAATCACCACAAAGAAGGGAGGCTTTAACCGGAAACTTCAATGGTCGTTTAATAACAACCTGAGTGTAGGGGCCAAGCCCGACCTTTTTGAAGAACCAAGGATGAGTGTCAATGATTATATAGATACCGAAAGAATATTGTTTAACCGCGGGTTTTACCTCGCAGCGGAAAATTCACTAGCTAAGCCGGCACTTTCACCTGTAGTAGAACTGCTGATCGCCCGACGCGATGGCAAAATTGGCGATCCGGATCTGAATAACTCATTAAATAAATTGAAAACAAATGATCTGAGAAACGAAATAGACCGTTATTATTACCAGCCATCAGTTAATCAGCAATACGCCGTGAACTTACAGGGGGGGAGTAGCAACCAGTCTTTTTATTTCTCAGCAGGATATGATAAACAGAGGGCAGCCCGGGTGGGAAATGATGATAGCCGTATAACCGCTAGCCTCAAGCATCAGCTATTGTTTCTAGACCAGAAGCTGAAATGGGATGCCTCGCTATATTATGTTAGCGGATTTCAGCAGCTGAATGCCCCACCGCAGCCAACATGGTCGGCAGGTCCGTTATATCCTTACGCCAGTTTGACAGATGAGCAGGGAAATCCTGTATCTGTAAATAAAGACCTTAGAAATGAATACCTGCAAAGCGTTAAAGGTGCCGGCATACTTGACTGGGAGTACCGACCCTTACAGGAATTGAATGCTTTAAATAATGCTTCGCGGACGAATGACATCCGATGGAATGCCGGACTTCGTTATCAGCTTAATCCCTGGCTAAATGCTTCGGTTTTATACCAGTACGGTTTAGTCAATCAGTCTCAGAAGAACCTGCAAACAGAACAAGCTTACGCGGTGAGAGATCTGGTCAATCAATTCACTGAAATTCTTCCGGATGGAACCTCGATCAGGAATCTGCCTGCCGGCGGGATATTAGACCGTACAGCATTCAGCCAGATGGGGCATACCTTAAGGGCACAGATTGGTACTGAAAAGCAGTGGCTGGCCCGCCACGAATTTAGTGCGATAGCGGGGTATGAAATGAAAGATCTGAATAATCAAAGTGCCTTATCACGTTCTTACGGGTATAATTCTGATTATTCAACTAATATCCGGATTGATTATGTAACAAGCTTTAAGCGGTTTAACTTACCTTCCAGTACACGCTCAATTCCTTATGTAGATAATGAGACAGACCGGACGGACCGTTTTATCAGCTGGTTTGCTAATGCGGCCTATACGTTCGACAAGCGTTATACTGTTTCCAGTAGCGCACGGATAGATAAGAGCAATTTATTTGGAGTTTCCGCTAATCAGCGCGCGCTGCCGCTATGGTCCGCCGGGCTGAGCTGGAACGTGGAACAGGAGAGCTTTTTCCCGTTTAAAAATTTATTCTCCTCATTAAAGATTCGCGGTACATACGGCTATAATGGTAATATAGATAAGGGTGTGAGCGCATATACAACAGCTTTATTTAACAGCGGTGCCAACAGTCTGACACGATTGCCTTTTGCACAGATCACCAACCCGCCCAGTCCGGATCTGAGCTGGGAGAAGGTAAAAATATGGAATGGAGGGCTGGATTTTAGTCTGAAAAATAAGAGCATTAGCGGAACCCTGGAAATTTATACGAAGCGGGGTGAAGATCTTATAGGAAATATGATTGTTCCTGCAAGTTCAGGGATCACCCGGTTCAGAAGTAATACGGCTTCAACACTGACCAGGGGCTTAGATGCACAAATCAGCGCCCTTATTATTAAAGGGCGAAGTTTCAGTGTACAAAGTACCCTGCTGGCAAGTTTGCTTAAAGAAAAGGTAACTGCTTACGAGGTGTTTGCGCCTTTACGTTCTTACCTGCAATCCGGAGATGGAATAACCAGCGGTAATCTTCCATTTGAAGGGCGTCCTCTTTATGCAGTTTACAGCCTTCGCTCAGCAGGGCTAGATCCGGCGACAGGCGATCCAAGGGGTTATTTTAACGGGCAGATAAGCAAAGATTACAATGGGATTATGGCCGGTTTGAAAGCGGGTGATATTTTATATCATGGGCCTGCCAGACCTTCTTTTTTTGGAGCATGGCGAAATCAGATTGGCTGGAGGCGTTTAGCGCTTTCTGCCAATATAAGTTATCGCGCTGGCTATTATTATCGCAGGAATTCCATCATTTATGGGAACAATATGGGTTTGGGCAGGCACGGTGACTTTGCACAACGCTGGCAAAAGCCGGGTGATGAACAGTTTACAGAGGTCCCATCCGTATCCTTAACCACCAATGTGAACAGGGATTTTATTTACCAGTTTTCTGAAACGCTGGTAGAGCGGGGTGATCATGTACGTCTCCAGGATATCCAGGTGACCTATACCTTACAACAGAGACATTTGCAGAAGATGCCATTCCAGTCCGTTCAGCTATATCTATATGCAAACAACCTGGGAATGATATGGAAAGCAAGCAGCGCGCCCTATGATCCGGATTACCAGGATGGAACACTCCCCAGAACTATTGCGGCTGGGTTAAAATTCACACTTTAAGATCATTCAGATGAAAATCAAATTTATACTGTTTCTCTTTCTGTCCGGAATGCTGGGCAGTTG
This sequence comes from Daejeonella sp., assembly GCA_037719315.1. GTDB lineage: Bacteria > Bacteroidota > Bacteroidia > Sphingobacteriales > Sphingobacteriaceae > Daejeonella. The sequence continues at coordinate 1,406 of JBBJNR010000096.1, read as the reverse complement.
TGAGAAGGATTTCCTCGATAAGAAATCAGATAAAGCCTTATTGATCCCCCAGAGACTTTCAGAAATGCAGGCTTTGCTGGATAACCACACGTTAATGAACAGAACACCTGGGATAGGCTTCTTAAGTTCGGATGATTTTTATATTACAGATGCGGGATATAATGCTTTCGGAACCCCGATCGAGCGAAATGCTTATCTATGGGCGAAAGAAATTGAAGAAGGGACAGCCTTGCTTGATTGGAATGTACCTTACCAGCATATTTTTTACTGTAATGTCGTCCTGGAAGGGTTAGGAGAATTAACAGAGGATGAAAAACGACAACCAGGATGGGATAACGCCCGGGGAACAGCGCTGTTTTTCAGGGCCTATGCCTATTTTAATCTTCTTCAGTTATTCAGCGCGCCTTTTGACGCAGCAAACGCAGGCCAGCTTCCCGGTGTTCCTATTTCCGTTTCATCAAAAATAAAGCAATCGCTGATCAGGAATTCACAACGTGAGGGTTATGACCTTGTAATGAAAGACTTGCTGGAAGCTGCTGATTTATTACCGCTTAACCAGCAGGTGAAAACCAGGCCGGACCGCGCAGCTGCACTGGCTTTATTGGCGCGCACCGCGCTAACGATGAAGGATTATGATCAGGCCGCGAAATATGCAGCAAGTTCTCTTGGACTAAAAAGCACATTGATTGATTATAATGAATATAGTGTTACTTCGGTGAAGCCTTTTCCTGTAGTATTGCCAAATAACAATGCCGAGGTTCTTTTTTACGCACCGCTTCTTAGCTACAGTTATCTCAGTTCGGCATTAACTTTTGCAGATCCCTTTTTATACCAGATGTATGATGCCAATGATTTAAGAAAAGGGCTGTTTTTTTTAAGCAGGGGAAATAATATGTTCACATTTAAGGGATCTTATGCAGGCCCTATAAGCTCGAGCTCCACATTTGCCGGCCTGAGCATTAATGAAGTTTATCTGATTTCAGCAGAAATGAAAGTCCGTACCGGGAAGATACAGGAAGGCATGCAGGATTTGAACAAGCTTTTAGAGAAGCGCTGGAAAAAGGGGGCCTTTAAACCACTCACTGCCGCGACACCGGCTGCAGCTTTAAAGATCGTATTGGAAGAGCGGCGTAAAGAACTTGCGGGCAGGGAGTTGCGATGGCAGGACCTCCGCCGGTTAAATGATGATCCGGCTTTCCAGGTAACCTTACAAAGACAAAGCAACGGGAAGACATACCAACTACTGCCGGGAAGTTTGCGGTATACTTTTTCCATTCCGGCCGATGAGATAGAAATTTATGGCTGGAAACAGAATGACAGGTAATTGAAATACAACGATAAAAGGAGGCCGGAGCCAGTCATGGTCGGAAGAAATTCCGGCCATTTTTATGTTTTAAAAAGCAGTC
>JBBJNR010000095.1:0-10951 GCA_037719315.1 Daejeonella sp. | reverse complement strand
AGATTAACCCTAAACTTTTACATCGGAAATATGCGGTTTATCGGACGGATACGTTTATTCAGTAAGAGACCGTTATAATATTCCCCGTACAGAACCGATTAGGGAATATGCCTGTGTGCCGGAGCTGGACTATGGCTTACAGGGACAGGTTGACTTTGGTTTCTACAATATGAAAACGACTTTAGGAAAAACCAGAAAAGTACAGTTCTTTACATTTGTTCTCTCTCGCAGCCGGTACAAATACATTCTGTTCAGCGATACCCCTTTTACTACAGCCTCCGTCATAGAGGCTCATGAAAAAGCTTTTGCGTTTCTTAATGGACGTCCTTTGGTAATTGTTTATGATCAGGACAGACTGTTTCTGATCGATGAGAACCTGGGTGATCTGATCATGACCGCCCAGTTCAGGTCCTATGTAAAAGAAAGCGGTTTTGACACCTGGTTCTGCAGAAAAGCTGACCGGGAAAGCAAGGGAAAGGTAGAAAACGTGGTAAAATATGTGAAGCAAAACTTTCTCTATAACCGGTCCTTTAAAGATCTTGAGACGCTGAACGATGAAGTTTTTGCCTGGCTTTTTCGCACAGCCAATGCCCTTGTTCATGGCACGACCCAAAAAGAGCCGAGAATAGAATATGCTATTGAAAAGGAGTTTCTCAGGGAATGGAAACCCTATCCTACAGAACAGCCGGAATACCCCCTGTATAGTGTCAGGAAAGATAATACCATATCCTGGAAAAGCAATCTCTACAGCCTGCCATTGGGCACCTACAAAGGTAAAGGGACCCAAGTATTTCTAAAAGTGACCCTTGACCAGATCATTCTGCTGAATCAAAAAAAGGAAGAATTGTGCCGTCATAGCATTTGTACCTTAAAAGGCCAGAAGATCCTTCAGACGGATCACCTGCGCGACAAAAGACGAATGATTGGAGAAATGATGGAGGAGTTCTGCGAACTGATGGAGAATAAGCCGATGGCACTGGACTGGATCAGTCAGCTCAAAGATGCCAAACCCCGCTACATCAGGGACCAGATCCAACTGCTGAAAACAACGATGGCCACTGTAAATACAGTTATAGCAAGCAAAACGCTGGAATATTGCAGTGTCAACAAGATCGTCAGTGCTGTTGATTTCAGGAACATAGCGGAAGCTTTCCTGAGAGAATCAGGCCCTGTTGAACATCAGGAGGTAAAAATCATCCCGATGAACCCTTTGAACGGGGAAATGCTGCATAAAGCACAAACTGACCCGCAGAGAAGCGATATGGATACTTATGAGGCAGTTTTTTCAGGCGACTAGCTCAGGCGAAATGGCCGGCACCCTAAAAGTGACCGGCCATAGTACAGGCCATCTTGCATTTTACAGAAATCAATAAAAAAGAACATATATGGAAACAAGACAACAGGAAATCAAACAGCTATGCAATCAGTTTAAACTGGCCGGTATTGCCGGTGGTTTGGATCAGGTTATTTCACAAGCAGAGAAAGAAACAACTGGTTTTATGCAGTTTACCGTGGAACTACTCCGTGCAGAGGCACAGCACCGCCTGGAGAAAGATGAGGCAAGGCGTCTAAAGACAGCCGGGCTGCCTAAAAATGTCGATCTGGACTATTATGACACCGGAGTAAATAACGGGCTTACTGCGGTACGTTTGAAACAACTCAGGGAACTCAACTGGGTAGACCAGCTTTTTAATATGGTGCTGATGGGTCCATCCGGAACCGGGAAAACTTTTCTAGCTTCCGGCCTATGCCGCGATGCTGTAAAAGCTGGATACAAAGCTTATTTCCGTTCGATGGAAGATATTGTAAATACCTTAAAGATGAAAGAGTTCGTTAAATCACAGCAGGTGGAATATAAACGGCTACTTAAAGCTAATCTGATCGTGCTGGACGATATGATGCTTTTTCCCCTTGAAAAACCTCTGGCTGTAGCTTTTTTTAACTTCATCAACCACATCTTTGAATCTACTTCGATCGTAATAACCACCAATAAAAAGCCTGCTGAATGGGCTAAACTACTGGATGATGAAGTCATTGCCACGGCACTTCTGGACAGGCTGCTTTTCAGGTGTGAAGTTGTAAATCTAACCGGCGAAAGCTACCGAATGCAGAACAGAAAAACTTTTTTTAATTCTTAATTTATTACCTACTTTTAAATCGCAGATCCTGTATTCATTGTTGCCGAAAACTCTGTACCATTGTTTCCGAAAACTCTGCATTCCCTCTTTCCAGAAACTCTGCATTCTTTCTTTCTGCTTACAACTATCTACCCTGACCTTTGAAAAAAGGATTTCTTAGCCCGGCCACCTAGAATTTTATATTTCCCCTTAATTCTCCGCTAGCCACGGTCGAGCTGTGGATGTTGATATACCATTTTCCCGCCAACAGCTGGGCGATTTCCACATCGGTCAATACACGCGTAACACCTGATACTGTTCCTGTACTGGTAGTTGCAAAGCCGGTTATTCCAATTACCACAGCAGAACTTTTCGTGTCCGAACCGTCTTCTGCCCCATGAAAGTGCATGTTAGCTGTTGTCGCTGAGGCTGATCCTAGCGTCCACGTCATGTTGTAGGTCAGTGTTTTCAGCGCAGGATCGAACGTGAGTTTTGCTGAGCCCGTACCGGAAGTTGTAATTGCAGGAACTTCCTGAGCTCCGCTAAGAGTAACGGTGACCTTCCTGGTATTATCAACCGGAGTATCATCATCTTTCTTACATGCTGAAAAAGCGAACAATAACATCGCCCCTGCGGTAAAGGCAGTAAATAAATGGCTTTTAAATTTAGCTCTCATAATTATTTAAGTTTAGGATTGGGTTATGCTAAGTATACGTCAAAATATATCACATGGTTGCCTGATATCTGAACCTGACATTTTTTATTATCGCTGTTTTAAGCTAATCCCTGTAGCAAAATTGCAGGGGAAATAAGGAACTTCTTTTTGAAATGCCGTAAGTCATCTAAGAATCTGCTTTCATCGCGGCAAGATTTAGTACTCATCATAGAATACAGCACTCAGTGGTTCCGTCATATGGCGTTAACCTAGGTTAAGTCCTAAATATTACAGAAAAGAAACACCCATTTGGATCTTTTTTATTTACTTTATAAACGCTTTATCAAATACAAATGAGTGATCCTGATCAAATTGATGATCCGTTCTATAATTTTGAACATTTTTTCGAGCTTTCTCCCGACCTGCTTTGCATAGCCAGTTTTGAAGGTTATTTTAAGAGGATCAATCCGGCTGTTTCCAAATTATTGGGCTATTCAGATGAAGAACTCAGGTCGAGGCCGATCAGTGAATTTGTGTATGAAGAAGACCGGGAAATGACGAGAATTTCGAGGGAAAGTATTCTGCGCATGAGCACTCCCTTAGTGAATTTCGAAAACCGCTATCAAACCAAAACCGGCGGGATTGTCTGGCTATCGTGGACATCAATGCCCGTTGAGAAGGAACAGCTTATATATGCCGTAGCTAAAAATATTTCATCGGAAAAAAAAATCGAAGCTGTAAGAAATGAGCATCTTGCCAACCTGACAAAAATAAATAAAGACCTGAAGCAACTGAGTTATACGACGTCACACGATCTCAGGTCGCCGGTAAATAATTTGATTTCTTTGTTCAGCCTTTTAGATGCGTCCATGATTAAGGATGAGGAAACGCTTAAAACCATTGAGCTTCTGAAAACATCCGCTGAAAATTTAAGTGAGGTATTAAACCACTCTGTAGATGCCTTAATTCAGAAAGATAAGCTACAGATTAAAATCGAAGAACTGGATCTTCTTGAAACCCTGAATACTGTTCTGCTATCGATAAACTCGATTATCCGAAATTCAAAGGCGACCGTAAACACAGACTTTTCTGTGTTTGACAAGATTAATTTCAATAGAGCTTACCTGGAGAGCATTTACCTTAACCTGATCACTAATTCCCTTAAATATGCCCGCCCCGGCCTGGCACCTATCATAACTATATCGGCCCGGATAACGAACGGAATTAAACAACTGACGATAGCTGATAATGGAATGGGCATTGACCTGGAAAAGGTACAGGATAAGATTTTCGGGCTTAACCAAAAATTCCATGATCATATTGACAGCAAAGGCATTGGCCTCTACCTGGTCTATAATCACATTACCAATCTGAACGGGCGCATTGATATAAAAAGCAAAGTTAATGAGGGGACGGAATTTATTATATCGTTCAAAACTAAGGAAGCTGGTCTGTGACCTAACAAGTATTATATCCCCAAAAGACCGGGTGATGGAATCAGCTTTAAATACTTTCGCGGATTTCTGCCAGACCTTTTTGTGGTATCACCGGTGTAACATGTGATAAAACAGTTTTTTCTGTTAATTTTATTCTCTGTCAGCATCAATTTGGATGATAAAAAAGAACCATTGCCAGAGCAGCCTGCCTAATGAAAGAAATTAAAGCCATCGTCAAAGCTTACAATGAGATAGACAATGCTGATATTAATGCTGCCCTTGCTACCGTTGTCCGTGTCGAAGGTTCATCTTACCGCCGAACGGGTGCACGTATGCTTGTACTTGATAATGGCACATGGGTTGGCGGTATCAGCGGGGGCTGCCTGGAAGGTGACGCTCTAAAACGGGCTCGCATCGCCATTAACAGTTCCCGACCGACCCTGATTACGTATGATACAACTGATGATGATCCCCATCAGATAGGTGTTGGATTGGGCTGCAATGGCATTATCGACGTGCTCTTCACCCCTCTTGATCTCAGCGATAGATACAATCCCGTAGAAATCCTTAAATGCTGCCTGCTTGCAAGCCGGGAAACACATGTTTTACTTACCATAACTCATCTTACAGGCGACTGGGGAGACCTTGAACCAGGAAATGTTATCACTTATAAAGGGCCTGACAGTCTTCATGCTTTTAATTCTTCCTCCCTTCAAAACGAAATCAACAGTAAGGTACTGGCTCTTCTAACAGATAATAAATCGGCCCCATGCCAGTTTCCATCGCTCAATGGCAGCATAATTGAAATATTTGTCGAAATACTGCCGCCAGAGATTAGCGTAGTGCTCATGGGACATCAATACGATGTCTATCCCATGAGCCGATTGTTAAAAGAACTCGACTGGCGAGTAAGTGTCTGTGGAGATATTCTAAAGGTAAACCCACAGATCCAGGCATACGCTGACGAAATTATCAGTCCTTCAGAATTTTCAAACCTCCGGATCGACGAACATACGGCGATCATTTTAATGTCACATGACTACAAAACAGATAAAAGAAATTTATCTCTGGCCATTTCAACGCCAGCTTCATTTATCGGGATGCTGGGTCCGAGGGTACGTTCAGAAAAGATCTGGAAAGAGCTTGCAGAGGAAGGTAACACCGTATCCAGGCAGGATATGGAGCGTATCTATGCCCCCGTTGGACTGGATATCGGGGCCGTAACGCCCGAAGAGATTGCCCTATCTCTTGCAGCAGGTCTAAAAGCTGCTTTCGCCAATAGGAATGGTCATTTTTTAAAATTCCGTCAAGACCCTATTCATCCCAGAAGCTGACATGAACAGAGAAAGTACAGAAGCGTTGATCGTTAAAAAATTTGCTGTCATTATTTTAGCGGCCGGCAGTTCGTCCCGTTTAGGAAGTCCGAAACAGTTGCTTCATTATTATGACAAACCCTTATTGCAGAACTGCATTGACAATGCTAAACAGGTGCAAGCCGATCCGGTAATCCTGGTTCTTGGCGCTTATAAAGAACTTATTAAAGACCAGGTCGATACGGGAAATATGATTGTTATTGAAAATAATAATTGGGCAAGCGGGATGGCTTCGTCGATCACATCTGCGGTAACTGCGCTAAAAAATGATTTTCCGGATACGGATGGTTTGATACTAATGGTTTGCGACCAGCCATATGCCGATTCGGGGATTTTATCTCAGCTCCTGCTAAGACAAAAAGAAACAGGTAAGGCAATTGTTGCATCTGCGTATGAAGAGACCACCGGCACCCCTGCTTTCTTTCACCGGAGCATGTTCACCGAGCTTTTGGGTCTTCAAGGCGATACAGGGGCGAAAAAAATACTTGAGAAATATAAAAACCTCTCAGCGAACGTTTCCTTTAAAGCCGGGAGTATCGATATAGATACAACAGAAGATTATAAGAACTTGGCTAAATAACTTACTTTTATATATGCTTATTGATTCATTTGCCAGGGCTCATAATTATTTAAGAATCTCTCTTACAGACAACTGCAATCTTCGATGCTTTTACTGTATGCCGGACGAGAATTATGAATTTACACCCGCCTCACGGCTGATGCAGCCTGAAGAAATAGAATCACTGGCCCGGATATTCGTGGAAAATGGCGTTGATAAGATCAGGCTTACCGGCGGAGAGCCACTGGTACGGAAAGATGCAGCGGAAATTATTGAGCGCTTGTCGGCCTTGCCTGTAGACCTCTCGCTTACTACAAATGCCACCCGGCTTCATGACTTTGCCGACGTTTTGGCAAAAGCCCGTGTCCAGTCTTTAAATATCAGCCTTGACACTTTAGATAAAGATAAATTCAGCGTCATTACCAGAAGAGACGGATTTCAGAAAGTTATAGATAATGTTCATCTGATGCTGAGCCGGAACTTTAAGGTGAAAGTGAATGTGGTGGTGATGAAAGGCCTGAATGACAATGAGATCGTCGATTTTGTGGATTGGACTAAAGACCTTCCAGTTCAGGTACGATTTATCGAGTTTATGCCGTTTGACGGCAACCGCTGGACCAGTAACCAGGTTTTTACCTGGAAGGACATGATTGATGAGATAGAAAAGAAATACACACCGGTCCGACTTCATGACGGCATCCATGACACCGACAAGAAATATAAAATTGAAGGTCATAAAGGCAGTTTTTCAGTTATCAGTACCATGAGCTCACCTTTCTGCAGCGGTTGCAACCGGATGCGCCTTACGGCAGACGGGAAAATGAAGAATTGTCTTTTTTCGGATAAGGAAACTGATCTGCTCAGCGCGCTCCGGAACGGGCAGGATGTATTACCGCTCATCCTGGAAAGTATCCACTCTAAAGCAAAAGAGCTCGGCGGACAGTTCACGAAAGACTTTGAAAAGATCCATACGGAAGATCTTCATAACAGAAGCATGATCAGTATCGGAGGTTAATTTTTAACTATGCCACCAGAATTCATTCCCGTTGCAGAAGCAAAAAAGTTAATCGAGGAGCATACAGAACTACTTGGCCCTGTCAAAGTTCATTTAAAAGATGCTGCCGGGTTGGTGCTGTCCGAAGATGTATTTTCCAGGACAGATGTACCGCCATTTAATCAATCCTCAATGGATGGCTATGCCCTTAACTTTAATGGCTGGAAAACATTCGGTGAACTTAAGATTGAGGGTACCATCGCTGCCGGGCCCGCAGAAGGTCAAAATCTCGAACCACAAAATGCAGCCCGCATATTTACGGGAGCAGCTGTTCCGGAAGGTGCGGACACGGTAGTGATGCAGGAAAAGGTGAAGGTTAATAAGGGGAAATTGCACATTGAGGATAATAATTTAACCCGGGGACTCAATTTCAGGCAAAAAGGCAGTGAGATACATGCCGGTGATCTCGCTTTGGAAAGAAATTCGATACTTACCCCTGCCGCTTTAGGATTTTTAGCTGGGGTGGGAATAGATGGGTTGAATGTCTATCCTGTTCCGGCAATCAGCATTATCCTTACCGGGAACGAGCTGCAAAGTCCCGGAACACCTTTAAAATATGGCGAAGTCTATGAATCAAACTCGTATGTACTGATAGCGGCATTGAAGAAAATAAATATCAAACTAATTAATATTTTCTCTTGTAAAGATAATTTAGAGACTCTTAGTAAAATTCTTTCTGAGGCCTTGATAAAAAGCGATGTGGTACTGTTGACCGGCGGTGTTAGCGTGGGGGATTTTGACTTTGTGATCCGCGCAGCGGCAGCAAATGGAATAGATCAGATCTTCCATAAGATCAGACAAAAACCCGGGAAGCCTTTATATTTTGGAAAGAAGGATAAGAAATCTGTATTTGGCCTGCCCGGTAATCCGGCTTCCGTTTTAAGTTGTTTTTACGAATATGTCTTACCTTCATTGGGAAAGATGAGCATGCTTGATATTGGTTTGAAAAGCCTTCAAGTCCCGTTAAAAGCCGCATTAAAAAAACCGTCCGGGCTTACTCAATTCCTCAAGGGCTTTTATGACGGCATTTCAGTGAGCGATTTACAGGCACAGGAATCATTCCGTCTCAGCTCATTTGCAAAGGCTAATTGCCTGATCATGCTGGACGAAGAAAAGACGGAATTTGAAAGGAACGAACTAGTAGAAATCCATTTGCTGCCTGAATAACATGGATAACATTTACCTTTTTTATAGCCTGTTGTTCATTGTAGCAATGCTGTATTCATCCGTTGGGCACGGCGGGGCAAGCGGTTATCTTGCACTGATGGCTATTTATGCATTCACCCCGGACGTGATGAAACCAACTGCGCTGATACTTAATCTTTTCGTATCGCTTACCTCCTTTATCCAATTCTACAGGGCTGAACATTTTAAATGGAAAATATTCCTCCCATTTGCCCTGGCGTCGATTCCTATGGCTTTTGCTGGTGGCTTGCTGCTGCTGGACGCATCCGTTTACAAGAAGATCCTGGGCTGTCTATTGTTTATTCCCGTTATCCGGTTCCTCTTCTTTGCGAATGTTCCCGACCACGAGCTAAAAAAGACAAATGTATTTCTATCGGTTTTTATAGGATGTTTGATCGGTTTCATATCGGGGCTTATTGGAATTGGGGGTGGGATCATCCTTTCACCTATCCTGCTGCTTTTAAAATGGACTAACCAAAAACAAACCGCAGCAATAAGCGCATTGTTTATATTTGTGAACTCTTTATCAGGACTTGCGGGTCAGTTAACCCAGGGAATTAACATTAGCCACGATATGATCAGCTATGTTGCCGTAGCCTTCATGGGAGGTTTATGCGGAGCATACCTGGGGGCATTGAAATTCAATCAGGTCATTTTAAAAAACACGTTGGCCGTAGTTTTAATGATGGCCGGCTGGAAACTAATCTTTACATAAATAAAATGCAGGTTAAGGTTCTTCTATTTGGGCAGTTGGCAGATATTCTTGGAAATTCTGAGATTTATCTGGAAGATGTCTCAAACAGCGATATGCTGATTGAAACGCTTCACCTTCAATACCCCGAACTGCTGAACTTTAAATATGCTATCGCCCTGGACAACAAAGTGATCAGCAGGAAAATGGTTTTACGGGACAATAGCACCATTGCTTTACTTCCACCTTTCTCCGGAGGATAATATGGCTTACAGATCAGGAAATCCAAGATATCAGCGCCAGACATCCCTGAAAGAACTGGGTGAAGATGGTCAGGAAAGACTTTATAACGCAAAAGTGCTCGTTATCGGGGCCGGCGGCCTCGGCTGTCCGGCCTTGCAATACCTGGTTGCTGCGGGCGTTGGAACAATTGGCATTGCTGATCATGACCAGGTATCGCTAAGTAACCTGCACCGGCAGGTATTATATTCTACCGATGATATTGGCCTGTCAAAAGCGCTAAGGGCAGCTGATATTTTAGCATCGCTTAATACTGAGATCGAGATCAATGCCATCAATACGTTGCTCACTTCAAGTAATTCCCTGGACATCATTTCACAATATGACATTATCCTTGACGGTACGGACAACTTCGCCAGTCGTTATATGATCAATGATGCCTGTGTAATTTTAGATAAAACTCTTGTATACGGGGCCATTTCCCGGTTCGAAGGACAGGTTGCTATCTTTAACGATAGAAAAGAAGGAGAGATATCAACAAACTACCGAGACCTTTTTCCGGACATTCCGGCTGAGGGTGAGATCCAAAATTGTGAGGAAACTGGAGTGCTAGGCGTTCTGCCCGGGATTATTGGCTGCATGATGGCCAGTGAGACTATTAAACTTATTGCCGGTATCGGGGATCCGCTTATTAACCGCCTGATAACATATAATACGCTTAATAACCAAATCTACGAGCTGGAGATACAAGCTTTACCAGATACCAGGTTGCTCATCCCGTCAAATGCCGGAGAGTTTAAGCAAACGGATTACGATTGGCTATGCTCGGGTGTCTCCATGCCTGAACTGGAGCCCGATCTGTTTACTCAAATGCTGGATCATTCCGAGATATCAGTCATTGATGTGAGAGAAACTCATGAAATACCCTTAATTAATGAATTTGAGCATCAAAATATACCTCTCAGCGTTTTCCGGAGTAAATTGGCCTCAATCAGCGCAGACACGGTAATCCTTTTTTGCCAGGCGGGGAAAAGAAGTGCGCAGGCAGCGAAGATAATGTCTGAATATTATGGGAATTCAAAAAAAATCTATAGCTTAAAGGGTGGAATTATTAACTGGAAAAAATGAAAGGGGCTTGACGTGAAAGATAGAAAACCAAAGAATATCTTTACTGAGGGTCCAATATCCGCTTCCTTTATTGCGGAAAGTATTCAAAAACACAGTACGCAAACTGCAATCGGGGGACATAGTATATTTTTGGGCCAGGTAAGGGCTGATGAAAACGAAAATGGGATAGTAGGTGCGATAGAATACACCGCTTTTGAAGAAATGGCCAATGAAAAGATGCTTCTGATCCGGGAGGACATCTTCGTTAAATATTCCATCACCTGTATGCATGTTCATCACAGCACCGGTAGAGTCGCTGCAGGCGAAATCTGCTTGTTCGTCTTTACTTCCTCTGCTCATCGCAAATCCGCTATAGATGCCTGCCAAGAAACTGTAGAAAGGCTTAAGGCTGAGCTCCCGGTATGGGGAAAAGAGATCATGCAGAACGAATCACACCAATGGAAAGTGAACCGGTAATTTAAATTTATTGAATTAGGCACTTTTTTAATATTATAATTATGCTTAAATTGCTAA